>CAVODE010000051.1:0-14452 GCA_963694535.1 Dehalococcoidia bacterium | reverse complement strand
TAATTAGCAAAATTGTGTCGCTGAAATAATATCCAGTTGCGGATATTACGGACACACCAATCCCAAATAAAAGAAACGGTTTTCGCCCGTACCGATCGCCCAAACTTCCTACAAAAGGCAGAACCAAAATAGATGAAAATGCTGCCGCAGAAAAACTCAATGCGAGCACAAGTCCGTCCGCGCCCATAGATTGCACGTATATAGGCAGAACCGGACCTACCAACGAAACTCCAAAAGAGCCCATAAATACAGTAAGTAGTAATACTATAAAAGCTTGCTGCCGAGTAACAGAGTCGATAGTAAATTCCTTTTCCACGAGTAAAGCCGGAAATTTTTAGAGAGTTATAATTTCACGAGACATAATGACCTAATTTAGCAAAGCACTAACGTGCGATTAGGGCAACAGAAGAGGGTTAACGAGTTATGAAAATTACTAATATCAAGGTTGATTTATTTAATTGGACTTCCGAAGCCTGGAAAACAGGTGTCGGTACGAGTTTTGGAAAAACACAGCAATTAGGAGTCGTGACAGTCGAAACTGACGAAGGTGTCTCAGGAAATGCATTTCTTGGTTCGTCACGAATAGGTGCTGACCACTTTACACCCGGACTAATCGAATTTATCAAACCACGTCTGCTTGGAAAAAACCCGCAGGATATTGGAACTTTGTGGTGGGATATGTGGAAACAAAACAGATCCGTCTCAACGTATGTAATTGGTGCCGTTGACATCTGCTTATGGGACATAAATGGCAAAATCGCAGGGCAACCGATACATCGACTGCTAGGAACTTGTAAGCAATCTGTTCCCGCATACTCCAGTACAGCTTTTCACGAGACAAAAGAAGAGTACGCAGAAGAAGCTCTGCACTTTAAAGAATTAGGTTGGCGGGCTCACAAAATTCATCCACATGGAAACCCAAAATCTGATATTGAAATTTCTACAGCGGTTAGAGATGCCGTTGGTGAAGATATGGAATTAATGCTGGATTCCATGTGGGCTTATCGATATGAGGAGGCAATGCGTGTAGGCCGAGCCATCGAAGAGTTAGGTTTTTACTGGTACGAAGATCCATTGGTTGAAGAAGATATATACAACTATGTGAAGCTTCATCAAAAATTAGATATCCCTTTAATGTCTACCGAATATGCACCCGGACGCCTCTACGGCATGACATCTTGGATCACCCAATATGCTACAGATATATTACGCGGAGATGTCGCTGTCACAGGCGGTATCACTCCTCTCATTCGGCTTGCACATCTTGCGGAGGGATTTAATATGCAATGCGAAATCCATCATGGGGGTAATTCGCTAAATAATGTCGCTAATCTTCACGTGACTATGGCAGTACCTAATTGTGAATTTTACGAGGTGTTCCCTTGCACTGGCGCGAACCAATACGGTCTAGTTGAAGATATTGAAGTTGATTCTGCCGGTCTTGTTCATGCACCTACTAAGCCGGGGCTGGGTTTTGAGATTGACTGGGGTCTTGTCCAACATGAGAAAACAGCGACGATAGAGTAAGTCACCTCGAAAGGCTAGCTCGCACTCTCACGAACGAATAATGGCAAGGTTATCTCAGAATTAACCTGAAACAGTTCCAGCCTTACTCTCATTCCGATCTCCGCCTCTTCCGGCCGAATGTTAATGATATTACTTGTGATACGAGGGCCTTCATTCAGTTCGATTAGTACCGTGAGAAAGGGTGTGTAATCAACAAGACTCGGATGAATTGGTTGATGCGTAACCACGTAAGAATATAAAAAGCCACCGCCTTCACTTTCTGTCCATTGAAAATCAAAACCTCCACACTCTGAACACATAACCATTGGCGGATAATTTGTCTTTGAACAAATACTGCACACCTGTAAAAGTAATCTATTCTGCTTCAACCCTTCCCAAAATTCATCTGCATTTTCGTCTGGATCAGGAAGTGT
The DNA here is from genome assembly GCA_963694535.1 of Dehalococcoidia bacterium. Classification (GTDB taxonomy): domain Bacteria; phylum Chloroflexota; class Dehalococcoidia; order UBA2979; family UBA2979; genus UBA2979. The sequence continues at coordinate 12,512 of CAVODE010000051.1, read as the reverse complement.
CAAATTTGCAGGTCTCACCCAATGATAATCAGACATTATTCACCACTCTCTAAAATCACAGCGCCAGTCCCTATTCCTGTATCTACGAAAGAAAATTGAGCATCTTGAACTTGTGACGTAGATTCACCACGAGCTTGACGGACACTCTCTATCAATTGGTTCATCCCTTGCATATAAGCCTCCGATAAATGCCCGCCTGACGTATTGACTGGCAAGGAGCCACTCTCCCATGTAATTTCCCCTGACGCGACGAACTCTCCCCCATCGCCTCGTGAAACAAACCCATAGTCCTCGAGGGCAAACACGACGAAGGGAGCAAAATGATCATATATTTGAGCCACATCGATATTCGATGGATCGAGTTTTGCGTGTTTCCAGAGCCTAGGAGAAAGTGTTACTGCAGCGGTATCCGTAAACTCACGATCGGAATATCCGCCCTGCACAGCCGCTCGAATCATTGCTGAAGGGCCGGGCCGAGAATTCGCTCGATCGGTACTCGTCAGAACAATCGCTCCTCCCCCATCTGTTTCAAGACAACAATCAAACAAATGAAAGGGATCGACAATCAGCCTAGAACTCTGATGATCTTCCAGCGTGAGAGGAGTGTCAAAAAAAGTGGCTCGCGGGTTTCGATTCGCATGACCTCGTTCTGTAACGGCAACCATTCCGAATTGAGCGCTGGTTACGCCTGTTTCAAACATTCTTCGACGAGCCATCATAGCCAATCCGTGCTGTGGCGTTAATAAACCAAATGGTTCGCTATAGGCTGCAGAGCCTTGACCAGATCGTCCTGTCACATCTCCTCGCCCATATCTACGTCCTGAGCGACCATTCACTCCCCTATAGATAACAACTACGTTGGCTAGTCCAGCATGTATCGCAGCTGCACCATTAGCAACCAATGCGGCACCAACGTTACCGGCCTGGCTTATCTCACCAAACCAAGCAAGGTCCTCGACTCCCAAGTTTGCCGCTACTGTTGCCTCAGGAGAAGTATCAACCGACCAGCGCAGGAGTCCGTCTACTTCTTTCCGGTCAATTCCTGCATCTTGAAGCGCCTTGTTGATTGCCTCAAGCGATAACTGCAATTCACTACGCCCAGAATTCTTTGAATACTCAGTTTCACCGACACCAGCTACTGTGACCGAATTCATAAATGCCATTTTCTTATCCAATCTTCCTAGTGCAAAAATCTAACCTACAGAACCATGCTGCACACTAGCACATCATCAAATAACGTCATTGTCTCGCATACCCGAAATTTCGTCCCAGCTATAACCCAGTTCAATCAAAAGCTCCTCTGTGCTAAAACCCAACTCAGGTCCAGAACCCTGTATCTGACACGGAGTCTCACTCATTCGAATCGGAGGACCAGGAACCGTCATCACACCCAAATTAACACTTGATATCTCTTGTAAATAGCCGTTGGCCCACATTTGCTCATCAGTTGATAGTTCTTTATAGCCCATCACTACCGAATTCGGCACATCGGCATCAGTGAGTACCTTCGCCCAGTATTCAGAACTCTTAGAAATGAAAGTATTCGATAGTTCAGAAACTAAGTCATCTTTGTTATCAGCCCTGCCAAACGGATCCGCAAAACGATCGTCGACAGAAAGGTCAATTCTCTCGATAGCCGCACAAAGCCTCGTCCAAAATCTCTGAGTATTCGCGGCAATCGCGACATATTTCTCGTCTGAGCAAAGATAATGAGTATACGTTGCCGCACGTCTCTCCTCGAAGCCCAATTGCTGTCCAGTGCGCAAGTATCGTGTAATCTGCATAGATTGTAGAGCAGTCATTGCTCCTATAAGCGAGACGTCGACATGTTGCCCTATGCCAAACGTGTGCTTTGCAACTAAGGCAGAACTTACGCCAAACGCTAAGAGCATTGCTCCTATCTGGTCTGCAAATCCACCTATAAGTGCATGAGGTGCTTTGTTTGGGCCACCTCCTTGCTCAACCATTACGCCACTAAAGGCCTGTCCGACATGATCGTATCCTGGTAAATCCCCACGAGGGCCGTTTCTACCCCAAGACGAACCAGATGCCAAAATAATATCCGGAACTATTTTCTTTAGATCGTCGTAACCCAATCCCCATTTTTCCATTGTGCCTGGGCGAAAATTTTCAACAACCACCTCGCAGCTCGGGAGAAGTCTCCTGATTACCTCACGTGCGTCATCCGTTCGTAGATCGAGTGTCACGCTTTTTTTACCACGATTATGGGCTTCAAAGTAAGCCGAAAATCCATCGGGACCTAAACCAGTTGCACGACCAGGTTCACCTCCAGGCTCTTCAATCTTGATAACCTCCGCACCCATATCTGATAACAGGACTGTTGCAAATGGTCCTTGCTGATATCGAGTGAGGTCTAGAATACGAACACCGGTTAACGCTGACCTCTGTATTTCTTTGCTTGTCTCGTTCGCCGCCATGTTTTCTGACATACTGTCTCCCAAGAAAGATATTAACCACACAATAGAGCCTAAGCTAGAGGATCAACTTCTACAAAATATCAAAAACGTAGTCACGGAGTGTTTCATGTCAATTGATCGTAGCGCAAACAATATTGTCCTCATCACCGGTGCTGGGTCGGGAGTCGGGCGAGCAACAGGACTTACATTACTCGAGGCTGGGTATCAGGTCATCCTTAGTGGACGGCATAAAAACAGCCTCGAAGAAACCAGAAATATGTCTGAAGAAAATCACGATCGTGCACGTGTCATTGAGGCGGATATCTCGGACAAAAGATCAGTTGAAAATCTATTTGAAGCAATTGAGAAAAAGTATGGGCGATTGGATGTCCTTTTTAATAATGCGGGAATTGGGGCACCAAATGCCTCTATTGAAGATTTAGACTTCGCCGAATGGGAAAAAGTTGTGAACACCAACCTTTCTGGTACATTTCTGTGCACCCAGGCAGCCTTCAGATTAATGAAAGCGCAGAAACCTCAAGGGGGCAGAATTATAAATAATGGGTCTATATCAGCTGATAGACCAAGGCCAAATTCTGCTCCCTACACGTCAACAAAGCATGGGATTACAGGACTTACCAAGTCCACATCGCTTGATGGTAGAAAATACAATATTGCGTGCGGGCAAATCGACATCGGGAATGCTGCAACCGAAATGACTGAGCCCATGCGATCAGGCATTGCACAATCTGACGGAACTATAAAAATCGAACCTACAATGAACGTGTCAGCCGTATCCGAGGCTGTACTGTACATGGCAAATCTACCGTTGACAGCCAATGTACAATTCATGACGGTTATGGCTACGTCGATGCCCTACATCGGACGAGGATAGGGCCTTTGGTTCATTGAGAAATCTCAGGCTGGCTAATGAATGCTAGTTTTAGTTCAAAAGACATCTCCATAAATTCAGCGAATTCTTTATAGAATTGGTCAGGAGATCTACCATAATTTCTTACAAATGCCTCGGACCAAGTATGTTGATCCAAGTCTAGATAAAAAGTCTTCACCTCATTTATGGTGGTGGCACCAATCTTGTACATCAAATAGGCTACCGCTACTCTGCCACTCGAGCATTGCCAGGGATCACCACTAAGTTCAATGTTGGCTTGGTCGGCCGGCGATTCACAACTACGCAGAATTAATTCCGGATCCGAGTCACTGCTCACAAAGGCATCATGAGAACTTCGAATATATTCGCTCATTACTTCTCCAAACTGAACGGCACCCTGTTTATCTCCAATGAGCGCTGCTAGATAGTCTGCTGTGCCCTCATGCAGCCAGATCGGACCGGCTAGCGGAATATCACTGAGTGATCTATCGATTTTATTGATATTAATCGTGTGAGCTAATTGAAAAAGATGTGCCCATTCATGGGAGGCTGGTATCCAATAACTGGTTGGCAGGAAATCATGTTGATCTAAAGTTGGCCACACGATCTCAAACCTCGCAGGGTTGCGGTTCAAGAGGGTCATCCCTTGTGATTGCGTATTCATCGGTACTATCAAATCATTTTGACAAGTCTCACGAGAGGAACTCGACATATATTCGCATCGATGGGTCACAACCGCGTCAAAATTGGCTTTATCACGATGCCAAATAGCCACAAATAAGTGTCCCGGCTCTCTAAAAATTCCGGCCGGTAGCGGTAGAATATTAGCGGCCGTTAAAATAGCCTGACTAACCTCTTGATAGATGGTCTGAGATACTCCTTTGTAGACAGTGAAATCAACAAACAGATTGCTAATCGGTATAAACAGTCGATCTTGTCTCGAGCCAGCCGGAGCTTGATAAATCTTAGGTTCGTCAGCTAAATCATCGACACTATTGTCTGGAACCATTGTCGCTGCTGTAGTGGGAGATTGAGTCGCACTCGACTCAGTCGTGGCCATTAAAGTACTGGCGGTAGCAACTGGTTTAGCAGTGGGACTAGACGTTACTGCTCGAGATGTCACTTGATCTGACGATTGAGTATCAGGAATTTCGGTAGTGATTACTCCCGAGTGATCACTACATGATGCAACAAAGATTGCTGCCAACAAAACAAATATAGTTATCCGAAGACAAATCATGTGAATCCTCAGAGAAAAATCATTTGCTCTCCGAAATCAAATGGTGTCGAGAGGCGGGCTCGAACCGCCGACCCTTGCCTTTTCAGGGCAATGCTCTACCAGCTGAGCTATCTCGACACAAACAACAGGATACAGCCTATCGGTCTCAAGAGTCGAGCACCATCAGTTAGCAATTAGTGCTTGTATAGATGCTTCCAATTCTTCATATGGACTAAAACCTTCGAAACGCGCGAAAATTAGTCCATCACGACCAATTAAATAGACTACCTGATCGCTAATAATCCCCCAATCCGCCAAAATTGGGTTGCGCTGTGCGGTATCAGGGTTCTCTCTCACTTTGTGCGGGTCATCATACGTTTCGATGTGAATAAAAACACATTTCTCACCATAAACATCAAACAACGCAGAGATGATCTCTACTTGTGACCCACACATCGGGCTCACACAGAATCCCGGAGATGCAAAAATTAACACTACCGGCCTCTGCTTCTCAATCGCATCAGCCACAGTTTCTCGATACAAATCAAAATTCGGATTAAGGCCAGTCGTCAGTTCGGCGATCGGCTTATCAATCAACGTTAAATTTTTGCTCAATGGCGCTTTCATATTTTTCGCAACGGCTACGGGATCTTCTCGGGCAAATAGATTGATCGCTATTTCACGAGAGTCAAATGAGGCACGAGTAGGTACTACAATTTGCATCAGATGATCTCCGGACTGCTCTAGGGTGAGAGAACCGACGTAAATACCCAATTCAGACGCGGCACTACCCGATAGATATCTCATTCGAACCACATTGCTCTCTCCATATTTCCCAGAACCCTTCACAGTCATAATTCTTACATCGAGGTGAGGCAGATCTATCAATCCATCAGGCCCATATACCAAAAATGACAGCCGCTGCGTTCCAATTGCGAGATCAGGAGTTCCTAAAATTACTCGATATTGCTCGTCCCCAGATATGAAGGCCGGATAACCATCGCCTGAAAGTTCCTTTGTAACGGATAAGATTTCGAGAGGTTTCATGTCAGTGCTAGCGGGTTCTTTATTGACCGAACCAACTTGTCCTTGAGCCCCAATTGTTGAATCGTTGATTAGTGAGCAGCCTGACAAGAATACCAAAAAGAGAATTCCTAGCCCCGCAAATACGCCGGCGCTCTTAACTTTATGTATCATGAAACGAATTAGAAAAATTGACAATGTTTTAACCTGCCGAAACTGTTAAAAATTGTAACATTTTGGAATAACTAAAAAGATGACTGACTCAACCGGGCGAATAGTGCTTGCTGCGGATATTGGTGGTACATCAATTCGAGCTGCAGTCTTATCTGTTTCAGATAAGACTGTTTCTATACTCGACAGTATTAAGTTTGAGACGAAGCCGGAGCGTGGATTTCATTCCGCCATGGACGAACTCGCGCTAAACATCAATGGTATCGCTAAAAGACAACAAATCGATCTCAAAACAACGCCTTTAGGGGTAGCTTCAGCCGGACCAATTTCTATATACGAGGGTATCTACGACATGTCACCCAATTTACCGAATTGGAAAGGATTTGGGGTCAGCCAATATTTGCAAAGTAAAATTGGATCGCCTACAGTCACAGCTCATGATGGGGCAATGGCTGTTTTGGCAGAATCTCGCATTGGAACTCACAAAGATAAATTGAATATCATTTATCTAACGGTGAGCACGGGCATCGGCGCCGGACTCATGACAAATGGAAAGCTTGTTGTCGGACACAATAGTGGTGCGGGAGAAGCCGGTCATATCATAATCAACCGAGGCGGAAGATCCTGCGAAAACGGCTGCAAGGGCTGCCTAGAGGGCTCTAGCTCTGGTTCGGCGATCGCAGACATAGCACAAAAAAAGCTTCGCTACACTCCAAATAGCATCCTTAGTAAGGTTGATCAACCAATTACAGCGGCTGACGTGGTTGCCGCTGCTAAAAGAGATGATCCATTGGCCACTGAAATCATCTCTGATGTACTGAGTAATCTTTCATCGGGCCTGGCAAGTTTGCTAGCACTGTTTGATCCGGAGGCGCTAATTTTAGGTGGTGGCGTTATCGAAGGATTAGCTCCTTGGTGGACCGAACTACTGCAAAAAACTCAGGAAACAGCTCTGCCGCGATATAAAGATTCACTACCATTATTTCAAACAAGTCTTAGTGGAAATGCCCCGATAATCGGAGCAGCAATCTTTGCGAACGACTACAAGTAAGTCAACGGTCAGGTGAGTCGATTGACCGCAATATCGATTTCGGTACAAAGCTGTAGGCTCAACGGGCCTTCTCGCTCAGCCTCAATACATTCAGCTAACTCCTGACGATTCTTTACACCTAATACAACGGTATCAACACCCGGCATTGCCAAAGCGTATCTATGAGCCAAACGTGCCGGAGAATCCCCTACCCTTTCAGCTATTTCCCTGAAGACTTTCGCTCTTTGAAAGTCAACTGAATCGGGGTGATCTGCAGCTAAATCACGATCAATTTTAGATGTCAACGCTCCGGCCTGGACTGCACGAATACCCATAGTACCCATAGCGGCGAGTTTTGCAGCTCCTATTAATTTTCGAGGCATCGCAGGCTCTGAATAGTGCTTCAGGCTACCCGGAGAATCTAATAAGTTTGTGATTATCTGAATAACTGATGGTGCAGGTTCGTTCCCTATCATGACGTCATTAATCACTTCAAGAAGCGCTGACGGAACTCCTATACCAGTTATACCCCAATTTCCGATGAGGCCCTCTTCCTTAAGTTTTTGAAAAGCACCACGCACATGACTTCGGTATAAAGAAAGTGGTGTGCCCGACTCAAATTTCTTATCGACACCTTGCACGTCGTCTGGAATAATCATCCCGTGAAGAATCATTAGATCTACCTTGGATACCCGCATTCTCGTGAACGACTGTTCAAGGCTTCTATACAGATTCGAATAAATTCCAGAGGGGTCAGGTGAGCCGAGCTTACACTTGGTTGTCACATAGAGGTTTTCAGGGAGTTGGCCATCAAATGCTTCACCAAAGGCGTTTTCTGCCTCCCCATTTCCGTAGGAGGGAGCAAGATCAATTAATGTAATTCCTGCGGCAACAGCTGCTCCAAGTACTTCCACTGCCTCCTCTCGATTGGTCGAACCCCAGACCTGACCAATCCCACCACCACCTAGCGAAAGTCTCGACACATCCTTCATGGAATGTAAAAAATTTGTTTGCATTACTGAATCCTCGTTTTTCCTTCCAACAGTCGGCAAAGCAGATAACATTAATCATATGACTAATCTCGGGTACCCACGGGTCAGATGGGCAAAAAAAGCTGCAGCCTACTTAGGTGAGGTGGATCCTGTCCTCAATTTACTAATTGCAAAATATGGACAATATCTCCCCAGCCCTCCAATACATGACGGATGGTCAAGCCTGTGTCGAACAATTCTTTTCCAACAGCTCGCAGGTTCGGCGGCGCAAGCCATTCAGACTCGCTGGCTAAATTCATACGAAAAAACTATGGAATCAGGGTATCCAACACCCAAGCAAGTGCTCAAAAGCTCCGACTCATTATTCCGTGATGCTGGAATTTCGCGGCAAAAAATATCTTATCTCCGAAGTCTCGCGGATCATGTATCTGAGGGACAAATTGACTTCCAAACCCTACAAACACTTCCTGACTCAGAAGTCATAGAAAAAATTACCGGTGTTTACGGACTGGGAGAATGGTCGGCTCATATGTTTTTAATGTCCCAGCTGCGACGCCCAAATGTTTTGCCTGTGGGTGATCTTGGGGTGCGAAACGGAATGCAAATTGCTTATCAAATTCGTGAGACAGTCACGCCTAAAAAAGCATCTGAAATCGGTGAGAATTGGCGTCCATACTGTTCAGCCGGTGCTTGGTACATGTGGAAAGTTGTGGATGGAGACCAAGATTTCTTTAATTTACCAATTAAATAATTTACTCTTGTGATTTTGATGTATGAAACTCTTGTGGTTCACGCGCAAAAAACACGAAAGTAAGCACACCACACAGCCCCAGAAAACCAACACCACCAATCGCTACTCCTAGTGAGGTTAGTGCTGCTACAGGACCAAGCATCAGTTGCCCACCGCTTTGACCGGTATCGGCAACCAATCTCCATGCTCCAAGGAACTCTCCACGACCACGAATTGGAGACAAATCAGCGCCTATTGTCATTACTATTCCACTACCCAATCCATTACCAAATCCGCTAATTAGACAGATGACCAGCATCTCTAAAAATGTATCAGTGAAAATTAAACCAAAGGCCGTGATAGAAAGAATAAGCAAACAAGGAACAGCAGCGGCCTTACGGCCAAACTTATCCATAACAATTCCGGCGAAGTAGAAGGGAATAGTATCGACCGCATAGGCCAGTCCCATGATCACTGATATTTCCTGAGCACTTAGGCCAATTTCACTTCCCCATAAAGGCCAAAAAATATCTCTGGAGTGACGGGCGACTGCTAGCAAAACTACAGCAATTCCAACGCTACCAAAAACTGTCCGATAGTTTTTCAGAACGGTCACTATTTCTCCGATTGAACTTGCTTCCCCTTCTTCTGCAGTGCCGGTGTTCCGCACATATCTGACAACCAATATCAGTGAGAGAAAAATAAACATAGCAAAGATCAAAAAGGCTGACTCAAGACCATAAAATCCGTAACAAATTGCTGCGAGTAAAGGACCTACAAATCTTCCTGCTCTAGTAAATCCGCCTACCAGCGAAATTCCACGTCCTCGTTGATCCGTAGGACACACCTGAGTAACGAAAATAAGTCTCGCCACCTGCCAAAGAGACGATGCCGCTCCCAATGTAAAAATAGTGCAGGAAAAGCAAATGAGTGCCCAAACCACCGAGAACTCTACTAATTGCATCGCCACTATTGCAAGAAGCGCAGATATTAGTAAGATAACTCCGGCAAATATCATTGATATTTTTTCGCCAAACCGTCCAGCTATCATGCCTGCTGGAATATCAAATATATTGTTTCCAAATCCTCTAAACGCTGCAATTAAACCAGCTAGAGCCAAAGATGCTTCGAGATCTCTTGCGACAAGCGGAATAATTGGCAAGACAGCCCCTTGCCCAGCTGAAATTAAAAATGTAGGCCCATACACAGGCCAGAACAGCAATCTCCACAACTCAAAAAAAGTCTTCTTCTGACTCGAACTAATACGAAAACTCCTTAGCTTTCAGTCAGTTAGACAACTATCTCAACTGAAGCCAAAATCTCTAATTCCTCAAGTTCATCTTTAATCTTTTGAGCATCGCCCACAACAGAAAGTGTCATACGATTCGGATCAATAAACTGCTCAGCGAGCATACGTAAATCTTCTGGTGAGATGTCTTGAACTTTATCTATATACAATGCGTCCTCAGAGTCAGGCAGGTTATGCCTATCCGAGAAAATGAAATGGCCCATTCGCGAGCCAGACTCAGACATTTCTCTGACAAAAGAACCGATCATGTATTGTTTAATTGCCTCAAGCTCATCACTAGTCGGCGCAACTTCTCGGACGGAAACAATCTCCTTAAAAATCTCACTTAGCGCGAGCGCAGTTACATCAGTAGTCACGTCCGCCACCTGCAACCAAATCCCATCGTCGGCTCTTGCGGTCATCATCGAACGTGGAGAATAGGTATAGCCTTTGTCTTCACGGATATTGAGAGTTATCCGTGAGTGAAAGGATCCTCCTAGGAGAGCATTTAGCACTTCGAGACCAATCCAGCTCGCGGTCCCAGGATGTGATATGGGCAAACCCCAATAAATGGTCGACTGCTCCGCTCCCGGTCGATCAAATAGAATTGTCCGACAGGACGGACTCGCTGCTGACAAATTATTGCTTGAAGAATATCCCTGTATCCAGCCAGCAAAATTCTCCTCAACCGCTCCTTGAACTAAATTACGGTCAAATCGCCCACTTACATATAAGTGAGCATTATTGGGGATATGGTGTTTTTTCGAATAGCTTGCCGCAATCTCCGGAGTAAAGTTGAGTAAATTATCTCGTCGAGGCAACAATCTCCCAAACGGATGATTCGATCCGTATAAAGCTTTTCGAAAGCCTTCCGCCGCATTAACTTGTGGTTGGTCTTTGGACAGATCGAGCTCTCTTAACAAGTTAGTCTGAAGTCGTTCAGCCTCGCTTTCAGGAAACTCAGGCCGCAACACAGCCATTGAAATCAAACTCAGCGCTTTGACCATAAACTCGGAGGGTACCGTGGCCGAAAAATTCGTAGAGGTGTCGTCCGCAAAGATATGCAACTGGCCACCGATGGCCGAAAAAGCTTCAGCAAATAAATCGGCGTCCAGATCAGTTGTGCCCTCTCCCATGTATTCAGCTACATACTTTTCAATCCAAGATAAATTCGCATCAGTGTTTGGTTGCGTCTGTATCACCAGGCGTAAATAAACCAGTGGAGCACTTCCAAGCTCGAACATCGACACCCGCATACCATTATCAAGAGAAAATTGCTCTCTACCACTAGGTGTGAAGGGTCTAATAGGGCCTAAGGTAGGCTTGGGAGGTAAACCGATATTGCTCATTATTTGGCACCTGCCTCAAGTTTTATCACCGTGCGATTTGAAGGAGTCAAATACTCCTTAGCGACACGATTAAGATCATCAATCTCAATCTCATCAAACCTCTGAGGAATACTGCTTGCTAACGAGGCGTCTCCTTCAAGCAACTCAAACGAACATAAAAGATCCGATACCCCAAACCTAGGGTAACCAGATCCCGACAGCAGTCCATAAAGTCCCGATCTCACTTTAGTCTTAGCTCGAACTAACAGGTCGGGATCTATTGATGAGGTATGAAGCGATAAAATTATTTCGTCAATCTCATGAATTATCAAATCAGGATCAATTTTTTCATCGTGGATTAGAGAAAGAGTTAGGAGTAGCGGGGTCTCAGCATTGTGCATATGGCCAAGAAAATTCATCGATCCTGAAACAGAGCTCGTAAATCCTTTTTTACGGACAAGCTCTTTTCGCAGCAGCGAATCATCCCCCACCGTCAAAATACCGTTTAGTAAGCCAAGGGCGTAATAATCTGATGACCCTCTCTCAGGTGTTCTATAAGCAAGCGCTAAAGCGGGGCGAGATGCCAAAGGGTCAACCTTAGAATACACTCTCTCAGATAGTTGCGGTTCTTCAGCTATATCTGGTCTTTCTGGCGGGTTCATAGCGGGAATATCAGAAAAGTAGGACTCAATCGATTGCAAAGCTGTTACCTCATCAAAGTCTCCAGCGACACACAAAACAGCATTTTTTGGAGAATAATAACGATTAAAAAAATCCTGAGCGTCTTCTAGCGTCGCCGAATCCAAATCGACCATGTCGCCATACCCGTTATGTGAGTTTTGCCAATTATCAAATGCGTGTTCCTGCACATCTAGCCATGGAAAAGTTCCATACGGGCGGTTGAGGACATTTACTCGAATCTCATTTTTCACAACGTCTCGCTGGTTTTCTAGCTCAACTTCGCTTATATCAAGACCACGCATTCGATCAGCTTCCATCCATAAGGCTAGATCCAGCGCATGGGACGGTACTACTTCCCAATAATTGGTGAAGTCAAAACGAGTTGAGCCATTGAGTGTTCCACCGACTGACTGCACTTGGCCTACTAATTCCATCTTCCCCATTTGTCCTGAACCTTGAAACATAAGATGTTCGAAAAGATGAGCAAAACCAGTTCTTCCTCTGGGTTCAGATCTCATACCGACGTGGTAATAAACTGACACACATACGACCGGAGACGAATTATCATGATGGAGTAGAACACGCAGACCATTGGACAAAGTGCGTCTTGTTACGGGTAAATCGAATGCAAAACTGGGTATAGATGTCAACTAAGTTAATCCTTAATTTACTATTTTTTTCATCCGTGACTGCTTAAGCTCATCGTGCACAAAACCACTATAACCGTGTTCCCACATTACC
>CAVODE010000050.1:0-14673 GCA_963694535.1 Dehalococcoidia bacterium | reverse complement strand
ACGGTTATCGATCTTTTATTTCGTGATAAAGGATTATATGCACGTCGTCGTTCTTGAGCATCTTTCGAGCCTGGGCTTCCGGCTGAGCCCTGTACAGTTCCTGTGGGAGCTTCAACCAAAAGAACATCAGCACCAAGATCAGCCAATAGCATAGACGCATACGGCCCAGGCGCGAGCCGTGAGAGATCGACTACTTTAATTCCTTCTAGTGGCATCATATTTTTCCCCTTTTATTTTTATCGTATCTATTCATGGCTCTGAGAATGAGTTTAACCGACTATTGGAGATTTTCTATATTGTTGGTCGAGAGACTTTATTTTTGACTCAGACTCGATCAAGTGGTTTCGTTGCGCTAAAATTATATGTACTGCGGGCGGGCCCGTAGCTCAGCTGGGAGAGCGCCACACTGGCAGTGTGGAGGTCATGGGTTCGAGCCCCATCGGGTCCACCATAGTTTCCTTATGTATAGCAAGGGATTCACGTTTACTAGTTGTTGAGTAACTTACTTAGAACGGTTCAATCCGCCACAAATCCGCCACAAAGTCACCCAAAAATACCTGATTTACCTATACACATAACTGGCCCCAGGGCCGAAGTTTGCGCATCTCTCCCTTATCGATGGGGGGTGATTCTAGATAATGCTGTGGAGTCACGGAGGGGTGCCAGGTCGCGAGGGAGGGGGCCCGTCCCCGTATGTGGGAGGGGTGGTCGGATATGAAAGTGCATACAAAATTTTTTAAAAAAAAGTCTGTGGAGTATTTAGCCTATGATGAACTGCTCCGTCGATTGGTCCACCCTTCGGCGGGGCAACTTATTTCAAAAAATGTACTGGAGAAATTGTGTCTCGTATGATGTAAATACGGCCTTATTTAGTACGTGTAGTAGCGATACGGGATTAGGATTTAAACTTACCGAATAGCCAGCTGCCCGCAGCTATACCAATCGCTCCTCCAAAGAGACGCATAACCAGACCACCGCCACCTGACACATCGACGCCAAAAATCAGCTGCATGAGAATTACTCCTACTACAGCGCCGAGTATTCCTCCAATAAACCGAAGTAGCATCTCTACTCCGCTGCCTCCTGATTCCTCCTGTTGGGGAGGCGAGTCCGATGAACTACTAGTTCCTGAAGCTTGATTCCGCAGTGGGGCAAGTCCCTGCCGTTTTCGCCAATAATCACTTTCAGGTTCACCTGGTTGTTTGACGACTGAAGGTTGTTTGACGACTAGTGGGGCAAGTCCCTGCCGTTTTCGCCAATAATCACTTTCAGGTTCTTTCTGATTCCGTTGAAGAATCTCTTTTGGATCTAATGAACTGTAAGGAGGTCTAGTCAGCTGTTGTAGAGCACGTACACCCGCGACGCTAGTAAGAATACTGGTTACATCTTCCTTCAAGACTGGAAAACTTTCCCATGCACCTAAGTCTCTCAACTCAGACTCAGCATCCAGCCAAAATAGGTCGAGCCAACGTGTCATAACATCTTTATTGTTACTTCTTAAACCTTGTTCTCTGAGTAAAACGATCGTGTAGTCCAGCTTCCCGATCAGGGTAGTGTCACTCAAATCTTCATAGAGCCTTTCCGATTTGGCCTCAGTTGGAGGTGATGTGTCGGCGACAATACTTCCCTCGTTGTCCAAGTGATCTATGGATGCGCTAACTCTGGATGCTGCCAAATTGGCAAATGTTTGTGCATCTTCGTTTGTGTCATCAAGTTCGAGGACTGTTTGAGACAAATGAATAACATCGTTCCAACGCTCTTCTTTGACTGCAGCCTCAATCTCATCAAGAGGTACCCGTCAATAACTCGTTGTACTCGTTCACTTGGCATAGGGACATCGTAGGGGATGGAGGTCAGGCGTTGCCACTAGTTAATCTTCTCGTCTGCGGCTATAGCGGGATCGTCTCGATGACTCGTCTGGCGCATTTTGCTGCTTAGTTTCAATATCAGAAGTAGGGTCCTCGCCGTATTTATTTGGCCCCACGGTACCTCTTTTTATGAAATACAAAGGCAAGAGGAACTGACCCACAATCGGAATGAAAATAATGAATATCCACCAGCCACGGCGATTAAGGTCATGGAGCCGTCTAATGATTACTGGAATCATCAGGACTCCCATGACTACGGTGAGGATGTCAACTGTCAAAAATTCGTCGTCTATGCCGAGGAAGTAGGGTACACAGCCGACTGTCAATACAAGAATTACCCAAAGGAGGCTATACCAATATTCAGAACGACTCGCACGGCCTGACCAATGAGTCCATCTCAACCAACTCTTGCCTGGTATTTCAAGAAATTTCATATTCAGTACCCATCAATAACTCGTTGTATTCGTTCACTTGGCATGGGGACATCGTAGGGGATGGAGGTCAGGCGTTGCCACCCCTAGCCCGTCTGTTGGGGGACCTTTCTTATGCGAAATCTATGGAGAAACGTTTACTATCTGTTTGGAATGGAAAGGACATGAAATGAACATGCCAGAAGAACGACGAGTGATTCTTCATATCGCAACAAGTTTGGACGGTTTCATAGCAACCCTAGACGATGGTCTTGAATGGCTACCTGAGGCTTCAGAGTTAGAAGACTATGGGATGGAAAAGTTTATGCAAACTATAGATTGTGTCCTTATTGGAAGAAGAACTTGGGACATCATCAGCCAATTTGAAGAGGAGCAATTCACAGAATTTGAACGGCATATTATCTCTCGAAGAACTCACAATGCCATTGATTTTATCCGTGATTTGAAGAACAAATCGGGCAAGAATATTTGGCTTCTTGGGGGCGGAATTCTCAATGGCGAGTGTCTGCAAGCAGAATTAATTGATGAAATTGTGGTTACACAAATTCCAATTGAACTAGAGAATGGAATTCCTGTTTATGGGAAATATGGGATTCACTTGTCAGATTCATGGAAAAGAGATTCCGAAACAAAATTTGCAGGGGACATCACACAAATCATATGGAAACCCGTAACAAGCACATGCTGCTCTCGCTAATTCCGTAGGTCTTACCGTAGGCAAATCTCTGGGAGAAATGGTTACACTCTTGGCATGAAGAAGTCATTATTGCTATTCGTTCCTCTCTTATTTCTCGTTGGTTGTAGTAGCTCAGGGGGAAGTGCACCCGCAGCCACCACCGCAGCATCCTGTCCTTTGTCAGTTATATGTCCGTAATACTTATCAGTTATGCCCACACTTTTATGACCCAAGAACTTACTAACATCAGCCATTGGCATACCTTTCATAAGCGCATAATCCGTAAGCGAATTCCCTTGCAACTCATCTCGTTAATATCCCACATAACTTAGAAATCACGCACTTCTTAGGGCTCTCTTTCGCCGTGCGCGACAGGCATCAGTGCAGAATATTCGTCGCTTGGGGCTAGTTGGTTTCTTGTTAAGATATTGGCCGCAATGATTGAATCCCTCACACTGGTAGAACTCGAATCCATTCGGGTCTTGTAAGTATTGGAGCAGGCCAATCCACATAAACCCGATCAAAGATTTCGGTTCGATCACTGTTTTCATAGAGTGATACACATCAGCGTAATCAGTGTCCTCAACTCGGCGTCCGTATTTATCACGAGGAACTTTGCAAGCCTCCCCAAAGCGCACCTCAATCTCATTAGTGATATACATCTGCGCGGTGTCTCTAACCGCTCTTAGCGCGTGTGAGTAGTCAGTCAGCCACATCGCATCTTCTCGAATTAGTCCCTGCTCTATGGCATATCGAGCGGCGGGGAAGGAATGCTGTGGCCTGATATATTCGACCGAGTTTTTTAGCACCGGAGTCCATTCTTTCAATGGAGCCACAAACAGCAGCGGATTCTCTAACTCTAGCCGAATCCGATCAGCTTCAAAAACAGATATCTTCTTGTGGTCGCATCCTAGTTCTTTAAATTTATTTATCGCCCGGTAGCACCACGCCATCACTCCAGCAAGCTCAACTATCTGGTCGACACTCTGCCCCCTCTGATCGAAGCCAGCATTTGGGTACAATCGCCCATATCGATCAATCCAAGCCCCTATTCGGGCGTCTGGAGGGTCTTCAAATACGCGGCGTATTTTTACAGAGGCAAAGAGATTTGCGAAAGAAATGAATAAATTCGGAGTTTCTTGCGTGGGGCGGTACCGATTGCCTTTTGATCGAGACCAGTTCCAATCGGTATTTACTTTGTCAGTCATAACCGTCCTAAGTTATTAGTTCGCCAGAACCACGCTCAACATAGATGTCATTTCTCCTACCTCCATCCCACTATATTCTTATAATTGATCATGCTGTTATTAAATCAGATATAAAAACTATACTATAGCGAATAAATATATCATTTAAAGTTCCTAACTAATTTTATTATCAATATATCAGCTATATATGCTATTTTATATCCGATAAAAATAGGGTATAGGACGACCAAAATACCACCTGAGGCCTCTAATTCGAGCGTCCAGAATGACTCTATCTGGCCAATAAAGAGAGAGACCTCACAACCTGCGGCGAATGAATATCTCTCGTTTACCCTTGTATAGCAAGGGAAACTGGCAATACGCTTTTTAACCCTACCGTTACAACAAGCTCTCTGGCGCAAACGTGGCGCAACAACACCAGACAACGCTAGACAACACCAGTTAACGTGTGGTCACTGGAATCCCTTATATAGATGGGAAAGCGGATAACAAAAGGGACACCAGAATACGTCTAGTTTTCACTGGCAGTGTGGAGGTCATGGGTTCGAGCCCCATCGGGTCCACCATCTAAACCCCTTATATAGCAAGGGAAAGCAGTTTCACCGTCTATGTCTTGTGTACTGAAACAGTGATTTTGGTCCTAATTTGGTCCTAATATCTGAAAAATTAGGCCAGTTTGCCTATACAAAAACAGCTCTATTTTGCGTCTCTTCTGCGCTTAGCTTTGGCTCTGCAACCCTCGCCACAATACTCTCGACGAGATGAAGTGCCAGCTTTTTGACTAGATTGGGTAGGCAACATAGTCAATCTAGTCAATATCGTCCATATTGCTGCACAGACCTAGATGGAGTTTCTGGAGTCTACTTAACTTCATTGACTAGCTTGCATCGAGTGCACTTAATAACGGTCCCAGCACCAGCCACTTCCGCCAGTAGCTTTCCACAGGACTTACACCGGAAATCATCTATCGTCATGATTTAATCATTTTATCTGCGACCAGCCCCCATCGTTAAAGAGTAGCCGAGCAACCTTTCACCCCGTACCCCTCTAATCTGAATGGCTGACAGCAATAACACACCCGTCACTTTTTATAGAGCATATGTCCTTCAGATGGAGAGTTGTACCGTATCCAGCTTGAATTTAACTATTCCACTATGAATTCTTTTAATGTATCTGGGTTAAGTTCGAGACCTAGACCTGGTCGGTCAGGGACTGAAATAGTTCCGTTCTCTGGGAGTACGGGTTCTTTGTAAAGTTTTGCCAACTCTTCCGTAGGCACAGTGAATTCCTCAGAAAATTCGTGGGGACGAACCGCATTTGTAACAGTCGAGTAAAGGTGGAGGCTTGCCATAGAGTTTGCTCCAACACTTGGGCTGTGGGGCATCACAATCTTATTGTGGACAGCTGCCATCTCATAGACTCGAATCATTTCAGATAATCCACCCACATTTGTAATATCTGGTTGTAGGATGTCTGGGTTTCCTAATATCATCAAATCTCTAAACCTCCACGAAGATGTCTCTTGTTCGCCGCTAGATACTGCACAATCGAGCGCGTCGACCACCTGCCTCAGGCCTGGCAGATCGTACTGTGGTAACGGTTCTTCGAAGTGAGCGATTCCCATTTCTTCAAATTTGCGCCCTTGTTCTATCGCAGTAGGTACCGAGTAACCACAGTTCGCATCAAAACTGAGAGGGCAATCATCTGGCAACCATTCACGACACTTTTTGAAGAGGGCAAAATCTTTTTTTGGATCCGCATCTTGCCTATAATCGCGCCAATCCATTCGTATTTTAAATGCGCGAAAGCCTTTGTCATATCCTTCTTGAATTTCTTCTAGCATTTGTTCGGGCGATTTACTCCATCCGTTACCTCTACTCCAGTACAGGGGTATCCTTGTGCGGCGAGCACCTCCCAGCAATTTGTAGATTGGCATGTTTGCGGCTTTCCCCATTATGTCCCAGATAGCCACATCTATAGACCCCACTATTTGAGACGGAAATCTCGTTGCGTGCTGTCCCTCACCCAGAGTAAGTAGCTCCCAAATTTTTTTAGGTCGGCAGGGATCTGTACCTACGAGCAGAGGTTTTATTAGCTCATCGACGTATGCTTTGACTATTTTTAGATTTCGGCTAGATTCTGAAATCCCAGTGATTCCTTCATCCGTGTGAATTTGAAGAAGCAATCTGCCAGGTGTACCCACGAAGGCTCGTGCATTTTCTTCCTGGGGAGAGCGTATTCTATTGACCGTGATATCTGTGATTTTCATATCTTTTCCTTACTTTATATGCTGTTCCAAATCCAACAGTGACTTCAATCATTTCTTGTATCTTATTGATTAGATCATTTGGTGTCCCTATGACTGCAGTATTGTCGTTTGGAAATACTGCAGCATCAACTGCCTCATCAGGTATTTTGGAAATTTGCTATACAAGTTTTGTAGCCGAGTGCCTGTTTACTTACTAGATTGACTATGTTGCCTACCCAATCTAGTCAATATCGTCCATATTGCTGCACAGACCTAGATAGAGTTTCTGGTGCCTACTTAACTGTTAATTTCCCGATTCGCTGTCAAAAAATGAAAATCGATAGGCACAGCGATATTTTATAACAATCACTGATATATTTAAAAAATAACCAGAGTCTGGGAAATATAATGACAAAATCAAACGTGACCTCAAATCAACCTCTGTCGGAGATTGAGCTTGATTATGATGCAATTATCATAGGAGCCGGTATTTCTGGACTCTATCAATTGTATAAACTACGAGAGTTAGGTATGAAAGTTCGCGTCTTTGAGGCGGGGACCGGAGTAGGGGGCACCTGGTATTGGAATCGTTACCCGGGTGCTCGTTTTGATTCAGAGAGTTATTCGTACGCCTATTCCTTTTCACAAGAACTTCTTGACGAGTGGGATTGGTCCGAACATTTTGCTTCGCAGCCTGAGATTTTGGGATATCTTCGACATGTGGCGGATAAATTTGACTTGATCAATGACATCCAATTTTCAAGTGATGTTAAATCGGCTTCTTATACGGATGATACTCGGAGTTGGAAAATACAGTTGCAGGATGGAAGTAGTTACACAAGCAGATTTCTTGTTACAGGCATAGGTCTACTTTCCCAACCCACTTTGCCTAAAATTGAAGGAGTCGAGTCTTTCAAAGGGCAGTCTTTTCACACATCTCGATGGCCTCATAACCCTGTTGATTTCGCTGGCAAAAAGGTGGCAGTCATCGGAACTGGAGCAACTGGAGTACAGACGATTCAAGAAATATGCAAAGATGTTGGCCATCTCACGGTATTCCAGCGTCGACCGAACTGGTGTGCACCCCTGCATAACTCAAAGATTGAGCCGGCTGAGATGGGAATCATCAGATCTCAATATAAAGAGATGTTTGAGATTTGTGAAAAAACGCAGGCAGGATTTCTTCATACTGTTGACCCACGGGGTACTTTTGAAGTTTCAGAAAAAGAGCGATATGAATTTTGGGAACATTTATATGCTAGTAAAGGCTTCGGTATATGGCAGGGAAACTTCAAAGATGTGTTAACTGATTCTAACGCGAACAAAGCGATGTCAGATTTCGTAGCAGACAAGATTCGACATCGTGTGGATAATCCTGAAGTGGCAGAGAAATTAATTCCCAAGGATCATGGATTTGGGACGAGACGAGTCCCTCTCGAAACCAACTATTATGAATCATATAACCGAGAAAATATTGAACTGATAGATATTGTCGAGACTCCGATTGAAAGAATTACTATGGAGGGGATAAGAACCACTGATAGAGAATTCGAATTTGATTTCATCATATATGCGACTGGATTCGATGCAATACTTGGTAGCTACGACAAGATAGACATTGCAGGCGTTGATAATCGTAAGTTGAAAGAGCAGTGGAGTGAAGAGCTATCAACTTTTCTAGGGCTTCAAATTAATAATTTCCCTAATCTGTTTATGATTTTGGGACCGCATGCGCTCTTGGGAAATAATCCTAGGAGTATTGAATACAATGTTGAGTGGATATCAGAATTAATAAGATATATGAACGAGCGGAATTTGACTCGAGCAGAAGCAACACCTGAAGCAGTAGCTAGTTGGCACGCTTACGTATTGAAGCAAGGAGAAGGGCTTCTATCCAATGAAGTCGACTCCTGGATGACCGGTGTAAATAGTAACTTGGATGGTCGGCAAAACAGAATATTAGCCCGTTATAGTGGTAGTCAACATTCTTATCGGCAGCGTTGCAATGAAGTTACGGAAAACGGATACGCTGAATTGAACCTCATGTGATTACTAAAACCATCACATTAAATCTGAACCTGTGTCTCATTTCATTGATGACTGTGCGCAAGATTGTCGATTAGGCTATCGATCCAGACAATTGTTTTATTGCTGTAATGTTAGTGACATTATTTGTGGTTTTCTATGTTGCACTTGTTGTCACGGGAGCCTATGACGCTGCCAGAATAATTGGATTCGTGAGCGGTATGGCGGTCTTTTACTGGTTGTTTAACTTCAAACTCAAAACCTGACCCCATACCCCTAGTATTAGAGGCATGACTGAGAAAAAACCAGAAGAATCTGCTTCGACTCTCCAGGGAGAGGTTGCTTTAGGAATAGCGAGGCTTGAAGCTGTAAACGGTATGGCACGCTATAGAGTCGAATTACTAACTGAATATTCTCAGTACCGCACACTCGCAGAGCGCTTTCAAAAGTCGTTCATAAGCGATATAGTCAACAAATTACAGGTTCTGAGCTAAGAGTTAGTTAGCTTGGGTATATTAGGTATAGAAGGAGGAATGGATGTTATTTCACGTCACACATCGACATAATTGGGAGACTTGCCCACTTAATTCGGATGACCCTGCGGGACAAGTTGAGGGCATGAAAGCAGTAGTGGAAGGCAACGATCAGGTCACTGTTCATGGCTCGTGGATGGATGCACCAGCTCACAAGGGATATATGATTATCGAAGCTGACAACGCCGCAGCAATAATGACGTTATGTATGCCTCTCGTTGCACTTGGAGAGATGGAAGTAGTTCCTGTGAGTGAATTTGGAGAGATCAGTGATGCTGCATTGGCGGCGATATCTGCGCAATAGCTTGCAATCATCTGTCCAATCTTCTTCTGGAAACTCAGACTAAAGTTCGATACTTTCAGTAACGAAGGTTCGTGATAGTTTGTTCCTCAGGTTATATATGAGGAGGATTCTGTGTCCGAAATCACAGAGACGGAACTTGCTACCGCACGAATAGACTGGGGTGACGCGTTGATCGCGATCTCGATTGCTTTCGATACTGAAGGAATCGAGGCAGCCACTGAGATCGCTAATCGAGCGCTTGATGCTGTCTATGATTATGAGTTTGGCCCTGTGCTTTTCAAACCAACTATGGCCGGTGGAGAGCACACCTTCCGTACAACTCGCGAAGGAGCCTTATCTTATTTTGTTGGGCATAACCCGGACTTTCCACAGGACCTTGGGTTTGGTCTGCGTAGTTGGCGTGATGTAACTTCGGAAACAGCTGCAAGTTTCATGGATGGCCAGGTTGCCATGTGGATGGGTAGTGTCACTTTTTTAGATAAAGATGGTGATATCACGATTGTGGACAAGAGCTGGGGCTACAGAAAAGATGCAAGTGGCACCCTGCGAATTGTGCTTCATCACTCGTCTCTGCCATATCAGCCAGCTTAAACTAGAGTGACTGCAAGCAAAGTCTTATTTTTCTAAATGCACCTGTATTAATTCGACTAGCGTGCCGTCAGGGTCGCTACAGATTGCAATTTCTGCCCTGCCATCCTTTGCAGTCTGTGGTGGACTGATGAACTCTACGCCGGTTTTTTTGAGATTTTTATAGTCAGCCTCCAAATTTACAGAGGCGAGACATATCCGTACTAGTCCTAAATCAGCGTTGCTCAATGGTATTGATTGAGTCATGTCATCGAACTGCGTCAAATCTAATTTAGGATAATATTTGTCTAATTGCATGATGCATGCTCGGCCTGAGGTTTGTTCAGGCAATCCCAAAGCTGTGCGGCTACCCTCATCCATTGAGTTTGATTTTGGCTCTACCGTTAGCCCTATATATGGGATTGACGGTTTGTAAACTTCGAACCCTAGCTGTTCATAAAATTCAATAGAAGAGTCAAGATTGCTGACATTGATATTAATATGCCCCCATCTTAGCTTTATATTGCTGCTCTCTTCTTTAGTCATGTCCTGATTGTAGCTAATTATGTCGACCACCAGCCCTCATCGTTAAAGAGTAACTGAGCAATCTTTGACTCGTACCACTAGTCTTAAAACATGACACGATTACGCGACTTGTTATTACTCAGAATATTCGTGCCTTTTCATGCATCTGTTTTTCGTATTACTAGCGGCAGGCTCATGAATCAAATGAAAGGCGTGGATTTTTGCGTTGTAAGAACTAAGGGCGCTAAATCAGGAAAAATTAGATATATCCCCTTAGTGCATGTCCCTTATGAAGAAGGGGTAATCTTAGTTGCCTCATTGGGTGGCTCAGATGTTAATCCGTCATGGTATTGGAACATCAAAGCGAATCCAGAGATTTCAGTTCACTCAAAAGAAAAAAAATTAAACTTAGTTGCAGAACAGGTGAGTGATGATAAAAAGACTGAATTGTGGCCTTTAATTTGTTCCTTTTACCCTCCTTATGATGCTTATCAAAAGAGAACAGAAAGAAATATACCTGTTTTTAATTGCCAGCCCGTAACTGGTGGGCCGTGATTTTAGCAAAATATCTCCGAACAGCCCCCATCGTTAAAGAGAAGCCGATTAACCTTTGACCCATACCTCTAGGCATGACTAGGGAGAAGATAACGCCTGAACAGGAAGAAAAGAAACGACAGGAGCGGCAAGTAGCTTGCGGTCTGCTAGTGGTTTAGGGAATTACTGTGGAAATTACTAGAATTAATTCATACTGGAAATGGCAACGCGGCAACGGTGCACAATACAACCCTGTAGCTGAATCTCCTGCTATTCAGCGCACGATGGCTAATCTATTTAATGATATTCGAGAGACAGTCGGGCGCGAGGAATATCATCGAGCGCAATTTATCTCCAAGTATGGCTATTTATATGAGCGGGGTGAAGTTGCGAATAATGTTCCTGAGCAGTTTCTTGATGAACTAGCACTCATTGCCTGGGTAACAAATACTTTGGATCTCATCAGTATTAAAAACATTCGACCAGATAAAATTTCAATAGCTGAGGCTGACAGACTTAGAGTCGCTACTCCGAATCCGTTGCGTTATTTATCACCTGCGGCCACTGTTGCACCGACTAAAGATATTGATCACGGAGTAATGATGAGTGGTGTGCACGACGTATTACTTATGAAATTTGTGGGACAACAGGCGCAGCGCGAAGTTGACGTAAATTCGATTGTATTCAGCGCACATTACTCATTTATTATTTCAGCTATTGCATCTGCAATTGATCACCAGCTGGGTTTACATGTCGGCATTAAGTACGAAAGTCTTTGGAATTTCAAACGAGATAGAAATGGCATCATCAAAAAAAAAACAGAGTTTTCTTTTGATACTACACACCGATTTACACAAATAGCTGAACCTCGCAATCTACTGGGCTATGCGTGGCTTTGCATTGCTGAGCAATTTAATGAATCGCCTGATTTAATGTATTACCCGTGTGAGGGCTTTGAATTGTGTGATCAGGAGTTGCCATTTAAGCGTGGTCAGAGGGCTCGGAAAGATGGCAGACCTGCTAGGCGTATGTTTTGTAGCGATACCTGTCGACAACGGACCAAACGAGAAATTAAAGATATTGCTCCGTGGAATGAGCGTTGGGAAGAGCACCAGAAGACGCGAGCGAATGTCCAAGAAGATTTAGATAGGCGTGCTGCTGCCGCTGCGGAAAGAATAGTGTTGGACCATCAAATAGCTGGCGAGAATGTTGAAGTAGGCAATGTCTTTTTAATAGGTGACGGAGTGACTGAGTAAACTGAGTGGAATGTCTGCTAAGTTTGATCGTGAAGCAAAAGGAGAAAAATGCAATTTCAAGTTGACTACAAGGTTTTTCAAGCATCTAAGGGTGATGCACTACGGGCTTTCGGAAGCTTTACGCAGGAGCAGTTGATGAGTTTGACAGCTGACCACGGAATTGGCCTAGTGGGACGTTGGCACTCGATCGCGGATGGCACTGGAACAATGATCTTAGAGACAGATGATTTCTCGAAATGCGCAGCTTTTCAGTTGGCGTGGGCAGAAGTGTGTGAGATGACAGTTAAGCCTGTTATATCAGACGAGGACTTTCGTGAAGCGATAAAAACATACTTTATGTAATTCTCCTTTTCTAAGTCTTAATTCTGGGTAATAGCCACCTTCGGGTGGCTATTACTTTGTCAGCAATTTGTCCGTAAATCTATAATCACCCGACTTCTTGAATTTTATACTTCAATTGATAGCCCTGCAGGTGAAGGCGTCTCGAGAAGTACGTGGTGTATGCCATCTAAAACTGGGGGAAGGTTTCACACTGAACTAATAGCTATTGGCCGACGATGATGTTGTCCACAGAGAGGATGGTAGGTTCTCCGGCGTCGGCTCCAACTGCTTCTAAAACAGGGATCAATGTTTCACCGAAATTTTCGAAATTTTCCATCGAATCCCAGATGTCGACCACACTAAGCGTGCCATCATTCTCGATATAGCCGACGTGATACTCACGACCGACTGGATTCCCTTGCCCTGCGTCTTCTAGGCCTTGATTAATCGCATGGTACTGTTCCACGGTCACAGTTCCTTGATCAAATCGAATCATGAATGACATAGACTCCCCCTACTACTGGTGTATGTTCGCACTCCGGTTGGCAGCATATCACTATTGTGTACTGATCTAGTCAGTAACTTATCAAAATGGGGTTGTGGGGTCATACTTGACTATAGAATCGCGGTTTCCGCCACTTAAAACCTTATATAGTAAGAAATTCACGTTTAGTAGTTGTCGAGTAATCTACTTAGAGTGGTCCCAGGTGCGCAGCTGGCGCACATCATAAACGTTACGAAGCACCTCTCGTAGTTGGGACAGGACTTGTTCCCTCTGTCCAGAATCTCCACCCCAATCCCAGGCCTGCTGTAGGCGCGGAATTGTCTCCGTCTCTAGTAAATGAGACAATCGTCCCACCGCATCAAGACTCATGCGACTCATGCCAAGAGTCATGCCGTGCTTTGTCTGTCGGTAGTCCTCAGCATAGAGTTGCAATTTTTGAGCATCTAAAAGAGCATTAATTTCTTCCATTTCAGTGAGTTCAACTTTGCTAAATGTAATCGGCTTGCCGCGGTCAGATTTCCATTTCTTGCTGAGTTCCTGTCTAAACCACGAGATTCGTGCCTCAGCTGGACGCCCATTTAGCTGACTCTGTACTTCCTCAATAGATGCCGACATGTCTCTCGCAATGAGTTTCTCGGAGTTCTCCAAGTACTCGCCGACATGCTCTCTCAATTCTTCGTCTGTCATTTCATAAAGTTGTTTAGGTTTGTCTAACTCTTCATTTTGCATTGCGAATTTTCCTAATCACGTTAAGTACGTCAAGAGATGTAAGTCATAACCACGATTCCAATAACTATGGAACCAAGCACGAGCAGGAAACCGTCAATCGAGTTTTTCTTCTCTTTTTTTAAGGCAACGCTATTTTTTTACTCTGTCTCAAATAAATGAAATACATTTTGCAATTCAGTCTGCTTAACTTCATTAACTATCTTGCATCGAGTGCACTTAATGACGGTACAGTTGACCCGCTAAGTATCTGATAACGAACAACACGGCGCAATCTTAATCACCCAACTTTGTAATAATTTGCTATCAATTGAGGGCTATACAACCCTCGCATAGTGGTGATTTGGTCGTATAGAAAAAATGTATAAAAACGGCTACAATCGAGGCGCGAACGAGGAGTAAAAGTATAACTATAGTTAATTTTCTTTCAGACATTCGAAACGCGGCAATTGCTAATGCAGTGATTGTCATCTTTCATATCTACATTGCTTTCGCGGTCGAAGGAGTAAGTTTCCTCGTCATCGTCCTCCCAGTTGGTGCTCTGATTGCTGCGGCATATTACTTTAAAGGTAAGATTGGAGCTGCTTTACTTGCTCTCCCAACACTCGGTTATTTACTCGTTGTACCAGATCTAGTTGACGCGATGATTAATGGAGATGCTGAGCTCGGATGGGGCATATACATATTTGCCCCATTCTGGTTATTGACTATCCTGGTAAACCTCATGACTATCGTTGCTGAAGCACGAAAGCCTACCAAAAACGAAAATATCTAAAATATGTAAACATTATTATTTCTTGCGTACTTCCTAGTGAAGCGATTCTCGTAGTTTCCGAAGTTTACTTAGCCAACTTGTGAGCGAAAAGGATAGCTGCTTTTATCAACAAAATAAGCAACCCTATTCCTGCAAATATAAATGCAAGAGGTAAGAATAAGCTGTCATGAA
>CAVODE010000049.1:0-15132 GCA_963694535.1 Dehalococcoidia bacterium | reverse complement strand
AAGATGCTGCTCGATCAAAAGTACCTGCCTAGATTAATTTTTGTCGCTTCCAGCTTGCTGACCGCAGCGTGTTTAAGGCCTTTAGGCCTGAGTTGAGATGATAATTCGGCCATATATTGATAAATATTCGCTGATAATGGACTTCTATTTCTCTTGATATGCTAGAAAGTCGTAGGCTATTCTCGATGAGAGTTGATTAAAATTTAGTAACCAATTATCTAAACACATCATTAAGGGCTACATTACGAGTCTTTTCTCCGTATTTCGTTGATGAACCTGTAATGTGAGGTAGATAGATCTGCAAAGGGCTCTTAGTCTGGTTGCTAGTTTGTTGGCCCTTTATCATCGCCACGCGCCATACGGCAGCGAGTTAGTTATTGAACATGTGGTTCGGTTTATTGATTCAGCAGCAGTAGTCCCTCAGACTATGACCACTTAAGTTGATCTTTTCTTCCAAAATTTCCAACGAGGCTCTGCTTTTTGTGGATTCTGTTGAGCTTGTTCGATTGCCTGATAGGCGTCGTTAATGTTAATAGAAAGGCGCTGTTTTAATTTTACTGGTGATTCAATTAAATCCATCGCGAAACTTGGGTTTGTTTTCGTCTCTGGGAATAATGCTTGTACCGTTTGACTGAATTCAGGGACCATCGAGCGACCATCACCTATAGCAAACTGCTTGAGCTCGTTGATGACACCATTCAGGGCGGCACCAAGCTTTATAATATCAGCGTTTGATAAGGGAATTGTTGATGTGGCTTTATGAATATCGTTTTTTAGTAAATCTCGTATTTCTTTCATTCGGGCGATTTCTTCAGCGGAATTTCCAGGTAAACCAAGGCTATAAATAGTGGCGAGATGCGCAAATTTTATGTCTTCTGTCTTAAATGAGAGTT
Source organism: Dehalococcoidia bacterium (assembly GCA_963694535.1). Taxonomy (GTDB): domain Bacteria; phylum Chloroflexota; class Dehalococcoidia; order UBA2979; family UBA2979; genus UBA2979. The sequence continues at coordinate 14,239 of CAVODE010000049.1, read as the reverse complement.
GATTCATGACAGTCAGTATAGCCTGAACTCGAATTGTTTTAATTAGGCTACTAGAACGTCGTAATAGGTAGAGTTGACAAACGTTTTGTTATCACCCATACTTCGGCCTATCAACAACAGTCATCTAAAATATGGTGACTTGTGAAGGAGGTTTTCGATGTCCGGAAATTATTGGTCAAGACGCCCGATATCTCGACGAGCAGTTGTGCGCGGAAGTGCACTAGGCATGATGGGATTAGGTGGAGCCGCACTTATTGGTTGCGGTGGAGGAGATGAAGCTGAAGTCGCGGCAACATCTTCCGGAAGTAGCGCTGCGACTGCCGCAGCAACACAAGCACTTGTAGCACAACAAGCTGCTGCTACTGAGACAGGTATTTTGACAACGAGAGTCGATACTTCAGCTCAAGCAACACGTGGAGGAATCTTTAAAGGGATTACTCAAGCGGAGCCAGAGCAGGTTGACCCACTACAGGCCACTTCTTATAAAGCAGCCTATTATTCTCGCTATGCTTACCAAACCCTTCTAGAGTTCGAGCCAGGTTTGAACGATCAAACTGCAAAAGGTAACGTACAGGGTGGACTCGCCGAGTCTTGGGAATTTGCAGATAACACTACCCTGATTTTGAACCTTCGGAAAGATGCAAAGTGGGATCCACGTCCACCCACAAACAGCCGACCATTTGTTGCTGAGGACGTAGTTCAATCGTGGAAGAAATTCGAGTCTACTTCAAACTCAGCTGCTGATCTTGCAAATTCCAGAAGTGATGACGCTCCAATTATTGATATGGTGGCAGTCGATGATCACACGGTTAAAATCAGTATGGCTTTCAGCTTTGGAGACATTCTTGCGGCGATGGCCTATTCCCGTTGGTTTATGATTCAGCCTCAGGAAGCTATAGCTGAGAAATACAATCCTCGAGATGAAATTCGTGGTACAGGACCATGGATGCTTGACAGCTGGGATCGGTCAGTCGCTATGCGTTGGCGAGCAAACCCAAACGCATGGGGTTCGAATAAGCCATTTATGGATGGCTTTGATAATCCAGTTATTGATGAGTACGCACAGAGGCAGGCGCAGTTCAAGGCCGGCCAGCTGTGGTGGAGCCAGACTCGTCAGGAAGACATAATTTCGACTAAGGAAGAGATTCCTGAGCTTGACGTTTGGCAGAATCCAGTTGAAAAAGGTAACTGGGGAATCGCGTTTGGTCTCAAACCAGGTTCTATATGGCGAGACCAGAGGGCGAGGCAAGCACTATCGATGCTTATCGATCGTGAGCTCATTAATGATACGTTCTATGACTTGACAACATTCCGCGATAAGGGATGGCCAACCAAGGCAAGAATTCACGGTATGGGTATATCATCTGGATATAACGACTACTGGGTCGACCCGGCAGCTAAAGAGTTTATGGATTATGGCCAGCAGTACACTGCTGCACAGAGTAAGTTGTATTACCGGAACCCTGAAGAGGCTGCGAAGCTTATGTCAGCAGCAGGGATGGAGCAGGGATACGAATTACCAATGAAGTGGATTTCAACTACTGAGTATGGTTCAACGTTCCCGAGAGTAGGAGAGGCTTACCAAGGTTTCTTTGAACAGGACGGTCACTTTAAGATACAAGCTGAGCATCCAGACTATAAGACTGACTATCTACCACACTATTACTATGGTAGTGGTGACTTTGACGGTATTATTTGGGCTGCTAAGCAGGGTGGTGCGGGTGGTCTCCCATTCGTATCACAGACAATGTTTGCTGACTTGTACTCTCAAGGCACGAGACAGCATGTCGCTTATACACCTGGTGGTAACCAGCACAAGAATGAGTACAAGAATCCTGTTGAGGTTGACGCGATTGAAGGTACTAGTGCCTCAGATGCTGCAATCCTAGCTATTCGTGGTGAAACGGATCAGGAAACTCAGCTTGCGATGATTCGTCAGTGGCAGGTTGATAATGTCGAGCGGATGCCTTGTATTCCATCAGGTTGGCCATATGCGGTTGCACCGTATGCGCTAAGCTGGCCGTTCACTAAGAACTGGGGTAGTCCACGTGACCACCTTGAGTACGAAGAACAACAGCGTTTCTCTAAGGTGTGGATTGATGAGCCACTTCGGAAGCAGCTACTCGGCTAAGTTAAAACTGTGTTTTGTTAACGAAGGACTGATATCAATTGATATCAGTCCTTCCGTTACGTTTTCGGCTTGAAATATTCGTGAGAGATTTTGTCTTAGGAGTTTTTGCCAATGACGGCCTATATTATCCGGCGCGCTATTTTGACCCTCATCTCAATTTGGATGGTGACAGTACTTATTTTCCTATTACTTCATGTAATAGGCCCATTTTTTATATCGGATAGATCACTTGATCCAGCGGACTGGACTGAATCAATATCATATTTTCTAGTACCAGAAGAACAACTTAGTGATCCTGAAATGGTACGTCAAACTTTGGCCCGAGCAGGCCTCGACAAACCAATTTTGGAGCGTTATCTATTTTGGGCGGGAAACTTGCTTCAAGGAGATCTCGGTTCCTCAGTAATTAGCGAGCGACCAGTATGGGATGAACTTAAGTGGAGACTTCCCGTATCAATAGAACTTGGTTTAGTTGCGCTCGTATTGTCCGCGGTTATCGCGGTGCCACTAGGGGCTCTGACGGCTGTTAAACAGGATACTTCGGTGGACTATACGGTGCGTGGTTATGCGATTGCACTCAGCGCGTTCCCGAATTTTTGGATTGCAACGTTACTAGTTGAGTATGCGTCTAAATGGTGGAGATGGGCTCCTGATATTGAATTCCAGCATCTGTGGGTTGATCCAATGCAACATTTCAGCGTGATGTGGCTTCCGGTCGTGCTGATTGCTCTAACTCCTGGAAGTGTCTTTGTTCGATATATGCGTGCCACGATGCTCGAAGTATTGCGACAGGATTATATTAGAACAGCCCGATCAAAGGGAGTTGTGGAACGAATGGTTATTGTCCGACATGCTATGCGGAACGCAATGATTCCAGTTGTGACACTGTTTGGTCTGGTTGTCCCTATTTTGATTGCTGGAAACGTAATTTTTGAAAGATTCTTTACGCTACCAGGTATGGGGAAGTACATAGTTGACGCAGTTGGCGATTTCGACATTCCAGTTATCCAGAGCGTGGTATTAGTATTTGCGTTAATAATTTCAATAACAAATTTTCTTGTGGACCTTTCCTACGCTTGGATCGATCCGCGAATTCGATATGGTTAGGGGAGGGTGAATATGTCAGAACAAGAGACAGCATCATCGACTGAAGAAGAGTTTTTTGAGCTCATCCCTGAAGATGATCGACCGTGGGCCGTGCAAAAACTTACAGGAATGTTAAGATTCGCCAGGCGAAGGCCTCTTGGTTTTTTTGGTGGCGTGATAGTCGTAATTTTCTTAGTCATAGCAACTTTTTCAACGTGGCTGGTTCCTTTCGATCCATATCAGCAATCGTTAGGAGATCGCTTTCTTTCACCCTCTTGGACCCATTTGGTGGGAACCGACTATGTAGGTAGAGATATAGCTTCGAGACTTATTTACGGCGCGCGCCTATCACTTTTTGTGGGTATGGGAACTGTGATATTGAGCGGTGTTGCGGGGACAGTCATGGGTATCATGTGGGCTTATTTGGGTAAGACATTTGATTCTTTCATGAGTATGATGGTGACAGCGGGACTTGCTCTTCCTGACCTTGTTTTACTTATTATTGCAGCGCAGATAGCACGGCAGGCAGGAGTGAGTGAGATAGTTGCGATTGTTGTGACTCTGTCCTTTACAAGAATGTGGGGAGTGACACGTATTTATCGAGCGGCTGCGCTAGAAGTGAGAAGCAGACCATTTGTGGAAGCTGCTGAATCATATGGAGCAAATTCTGCACGGGTCATGGCTAAGCACGTGCTGCCGAACATTCTTCCACTGATTATTGTGAGTAGTACTCTGGCACTGCCGAATGCGATTCTTGCTGAAGCAGGACTCTCATTTCTTGGATTTGGTCCAGCAGGTGAACCATCTTGGGGTCAAATGTTTGCGGGCGAGGCTCGGGAATACTTTAGACGCCAAATTTGGATGCTGTGGGCACCTGGTTTGACGATTGGATTAACTGTGATGGGCTTTAACTTTTGGGGTGACGCGATGAGAGATCTTCTTGACCCACGACTTCGAGGAACGACCTAGCAATAAATTTGTTTATGGTGCGCGACTTGGATTAGTTACCTTTGAAGTCCGGATCTCTTCTTTCGAAGAACGCAGATAGCCCTTCTTGAAAATCATCCATTTTCATCAGGCTCCGTAGATACATCAATAAGTGATCGGCGCTTGATTCAAAGGTGTCATCTTGGCCCAAACGGAGCATTCTGGTAGTTGCTTGAACTGAAGCAGGTGCATGAGCCGCTATTTCTGCGGCCCACTGTTCTGCCGTGTGTAGTAATGCTTCGTCCGGTACCACTTTATTAACAAGTCCATGCTCAAGACATTCTTCCGCGCTGAGTGTTTTTCCTCGTAAGAGTAGTTCTGCGGCTTTACCCTGTCCTACTAGGCGGGGAAGTAGCCACGTAGCTCCGGACTCTGGGAGAAGATTTCGTCGGACTGTAATGAACGCAAATTTCGCGCTTTCACTTGCTATTCGAACGTGGCAGAGCAACGAAAGATCCATTCCATATCCGGCAGCGGCGCCATTCACTGCACATATAACCGGTTTATCCATCCGGTAGAGAGCGAGAGGCGGCGACTGTGTAAGATCAAATAGGTTAAATTGCGATTGATTAGATGAATCGCTTTCACTCTCATCCTTTCGTTCAACTTGCTGAGTTAAATCAAGCCCAGAGCAAAAACCTCGACCAGCGCCAGTCAGAATGACTACCCGGACTTTCGGGTTGCGATTAGCCTGTTGCAGCTGTTCTGAAAGAGCTTTAAGCATCGGATCATTTATTGCGTTAAGCCGATCTGGCCGATTAAGAGTTAAAGTAAGGATGCCTTCTTTAAGCTCTGCGAGCAGCTCTTCGGTCCCAGTGTCTATGGAACTTAACTCAGTCAAATTGCTCTCCTTTTTTCAAGAACTAAGGCGTCATATTCTTCAGTTTTTTGGAGTTGCAGAGTAGTCTTGGTATGGGCCATCTCTCCAAGCTAGAGCTTCTTTCAGTCCACCTTCTTTGAACTTGTCACTCCATCCGTAAGATTGCGTGGTGAAGGTACCAGCAGCATCGAGGTCCGTGCTCGAATGGACGCTTGAATATATTCCCATATTCTCGTGAAATCGATTCATGTGAATCTTTAGCTGTGCTAGGTGATCGGCAGGTAAGTTTGCAACACGTTCAGCTAAGGCTAGAGTTTGCTCCTCGAGCTGATCGAAAGGAACTGCTTTGTTTGCCATACCTAACTCAGCCGCTTCAGTGCCTGAGATATTGTCACCCGTGTAAAAGAGCTCCTTTGCTTTTCTCATTGGAATAAGCAGTGGAAGAATCATTGAGGTTCGCGTCCCGGCAAAACGTAATCCAGGATGTCCAAAGCGTGCATCATCAGCACAAACAACTAGATCCGCCATCATTGATAATTCACACCCACCAGCAATGGCATAGCCATGTACCTGAGCAATAGTTACTTTTTGTAGGTTCCAAAAATACATGTGGATATTAGTAATTCTTTGCATTCCAGCACGAACACCCTGCCAGAGTCGCCGCCCTTGGTCATCTACGGTTTTAAACTCTCTTGCAACAGCATCCGCACCCGTGCCCTTTGCGGGGGTAAGATCGTAGCCAGCAGAAAAAGTCCTACCTGCTCCACGAACAATAATCACTCGAGCCGTATCATCAGGCTCTAAATTTTCTAGAGCATCTCGGAACTCAAATAATAGCTCCTGAGAAAGGGAGTTCATTTTTTCGGGCCTATTTAACGTTATTCGAGCTATTTGATCGTCTTTTCCTACGCGATCGATTAACAAGTTATCGTATTCTGGGTATGCCATATTACTCCTTCTGGTCCAATTGTTTTTTAATAAATAATAATTTAATAGATGCTCGAAAGTATAGCGTGAACTGAGCTTTTTAGTTAATTTATAAAAAAAAACCCTGTTAAATAAGGGTTTTTTTTATTATTCGCTTGCTTCTACAGAAAGCTGTTATTTAGTCAAATAGGAGAACACTCCTAGCGACTTCACCATCCCGCATTGCCCGAAGACGGTCATTCACGTCTGAAAGAGGTGCAGTCTCTGTGATCATTTCGTCTATCTGTAAAAGGCCTCTTTTATAGAAGTCAATGTACACAGGCATGTCAACTTTAAAGTGGTTGGAGCCCATGCTTGAGCCCTGTATTTTCTTTTCTCGCAGGAACTCAGGTCCTGGAATTTCAACCATTTCACCTTGCGGAATCATTCCAACTATCGTTGCGGTGCCTCCTGGTCGGATAGCGGCCCAACATTGCTCTGCGAGAACCTTCAACCCGACGCACTCGAACGCATAGTCAGCGCCACCGCCGGTTAATTCGAGTACTTTTTGGACAGCATCTTCAGTTGACGCATCTACACTATGTGTTGCACCCAGCTCACGAGCTGTGGCCAACTTATGTTCGATTCGATCAACGGCAATAATGGTGCGTGCTCCAGCGATTCGTGCGCCTTGAATAGCCGATAATCCGACTCCACCGGCTCCAAATACCACTACAGTTGACCCAGCCTGTACTTTTGCTGTCTTAAGCACGGCTCCAACACCAGTAGTGACACCGCAACCGATCAGTGCTGCTTGCTGGAACGGCATATCCTTATCAATTTTTACGACTGCATTCTCGTGTAAAAGCATTTTCTCGGCATAAGATCCTAATCCTGCGAATTGGCGAACACCCTTACCTTGCCATAGAACTCCAGGATTGACATCCGGGTCACGAACTGGTTTATTAGCACAAAGGTGAGTTTCTCCAACTAGGCATCGATTGCACTTTCCACAATAGATAGAGAGGCATGCAATTACGTGATCACCGGGAACTACCTCCGTGACGAGCGGCCCGACAGCTTCCACGACCCCCGCAGCCTCATGACCGAGAATTGCGGGACCTGGCATGAAGTAAAAACCATCAACAAAATGCAAATCTGAGTGGCATACGCCTGACGCTGCCGTTCGCACAACTAATTCGTAGCCCTGTGGCTCATCGAGCTCAACATCCTCTATGGTTAACTGTTCATGTGCACCATGATATATAGCAGCTTTCATCTGGATACCCCCTGTAAATATGAGTTACTCAATTTGTTTTGTATTCTCACAAATAGTGTAACGATTGTTTGATGAAAATAGTGGGAATGTGTGCTTCACGAGACAGTTTTGCCTTGACCATACTTTAAGACCAGCACCGACGAAAGAAACTTGTAGTAACCTTTGTTTGTGCCAAAATTACAGTCCAAAAGCCTCCCGCTAATTGTCGACCAAGTCGATCTGGCTCGAATAGTTCAAGAGGTTCGAGACAGTGGCATATTTGCCCTAGATTTGGAATTCGTCACGGAGGGTTTTTACTCTCCAAAGCTGGCATTGGTTCAGATTGCATGGGGACAGATGACCGAGCCACAGATTGCACTAATTGACCCACTCCAAGTGGATGTGACCGAATTAGTGGCACTAGTGGCGAATGCAAATATCTGTACAGTAATTCATGCCTCACAGGCCGATTTGCAGATACTCGGAGACCAGTTTGGCGTTCGAGCTAAAAACTTTATTGACACTCAGATTGCTGCTGCCTTTGCCGGCTTTCAAGATCAGGTAGGGTACGGCAATCTGGTCGAACAAATCACTGGAGTTCTTCTGAATAAGGCTTCACAGTTTTCTGATTGGGTGCGGCGACCACTAAGTGAGAAACAGCTTTTATATGCGGCCAACGATGTTGAGTATTTACTCGAGTGTTGGAATCATTTAGAGTCGAAACTTCGTCAAACTGGGAGACTTGAATACGTATTACTTGAATGTGATTCATTCGCTGAATTATGGTCGTCTCGGCCACCTGTTGATTTGTCTTATTTAAAGGTGGATAAAGCGAAATCACTTCGCCCGAATGAGATGGGTGTTCTCAGGAATCTGGCAGCTTGGCGGGAGACTAAAGCACGCGAGAATAATGTGCCACGAATCCGTATACTGAGCGACAGAACTCTCATAGAAATCTCTAGAGAAATGCCTGAGACTATTGAGGAAATGGCGCCAATACGTGGCCTGACATCGGGTCAGATTCGAAATTTTGGCGATACATTGATTGAAGAAATTGCCTTAGGAAGAGCCGACCCAATCAAGCCTGCTGACAAGAGGGGCACAAGAAAAATTAATTCCACGTCATTATCCTCAGTGCTTAATGCGATTATCCAGAAAGAGGCCAAGACCGCTGGGATCGCGTCGAGATTTATTGCGACTAGATCCGAGATTGATGAACTAGTTCATTGGTTTCTTTCCTCAACTGCAGTTTCGGAAGAACCGGACTTGAGAATCTTACAAAGCTGGCGGCGTGAACTAGTAGGAAACTCGGTACTTGAATGGTTAAGTGGTAAAAAGACGATTATCGCAGCTCGTGACAGCGAGGTTGGATTCAGACTTTCATGAGTATCAGCCAGTTACCCATCAAGTCGGTAAAGATATTAGGATGGTCACATGTTCGATATTAAGATTTCTGGCGGCACTATCGTAAATGGCTCGGGACAAGAGAAATTTCTGGGCGACATTGGAATTATTGATGAACGAATAGCTAGTATCGGCGATCTACGTGACACAAGTGCTCATCAAGAAATTGACGCTACAGGACTAAGTGTATTGCCAGGGTTTATTGATACCCACTCACATGCCGATGGTGTGTTATTAAAAGAACCACAAGGAATTCACAGCATCCGACAGGGCGTAACTTCGGAGATTCTTACTCAAGATGGAATGGGTTGGGCACCTCTCGACTCAGCAGACTACAAGAATCACGCAAGATATCTTGCGGGGATACTTGGTGATCCCCCGTTGGATCTAGATATGTCGAGTATTTCAGCCCTACGTGGTCACTACGATGGAAAGACAGGCCCGAACGTCGCTGTACTTGTCCCGCACGGGCCGGTTCGCCTAAACGTCCTTGGTTTTACGGACGCGCCACTGCGAGGCGACGATTTATCGAAAGCTCAAAATATAGTTAGTAAGGGTTTGGATGAGGGAGCGGTGGGTTTATCGACTGGACTTTCGTATTACCCGCAATCGTATAGCGACACCGATGAATTGCTAGGGCTTTGTAAGCCTGTGAAGGCTTCGAATAAAGTCTATGTAACGCACGTACGAAATCATAACAATGAAAGAGCGAGATACGGGTCAGGTATAGAAGAGGCTTTGGCCATCGCACGTATTGCTGAAGTTAAAGTACATATTTCCCATTTCATGACTCGACCAACTTCTGCTGGGCAAGTGAAAGAATTGATGGCACCCATTGATGAAGCGAAGTTAGCTGGGGCGGATGTAACACTTGAGTGCTATCCGTATGCTGCTAACGCAACGATTCCAGGATATTTTTTGCGAGGAGAATTTCATGAGGGCGGTATTGATGCTCTCTTACAAAGACTTCAAAAAAGCGAAAATCGAGAAGATTTAGTTGATTCATTGAGCACGCTCTTTCCAGGCGCCTTGAGTAATGCCGCGTTCACACGAATGGTTTCAGAAAAGAATGATGCCTTAACTGGCTTTGCATTCAGTGATGTGGCGAGTGACCGTAATTTGTCGATTGAAGAAATGATTATAGAAATTATGCTTGAGGAGCAACTGGCATGTGGTTTTCGAGCCATACCACCGGCGTCTGTTTCGGTGACGCGGCAAGTCGAATCAGACGTTATTGAGTTGTTGGCTCGTGACGACTACATGTTGGGTAGCGATGGCATACCTCTTTTGGAAGGGGAAGGATTGCCTCACCCCAGGGCCTACGGTTCGTTTGCACGAGTAATTGGGCCACTTAGGCGACGGCACAAGGTTCCCATAGAAGAGTTAACACATAGGTTGACTGCGCTTCCGGCACAACGTTTTGGTTTGACGGATCGAGGCGTCTTGCAGGAAGGAGCTTTCGCAGATATTGTCGTTTTGGATGATGATAAAGTTCATGACTTGGCCAGCTTCGAAGATCCCTTGATGGGGCCAACTGGAATTGCATATGTGTTAGTCAACGGTAGGCCAGCGGTGAGTCAAGGGATGCTAACTGGGGATCTGGCAGGAAGAGCGATTCCATGATGGTAAACCGCTATGCGATTATCGATACCCGAGGCGAAATTTCCGAAAGATAGGTCCACAATAATGGAATTAACATCGTACCAAACACATAGATGTGGTGAACTCAACGAAACTCACGCAGATGTGGATGTGTTGATTACTGGGTGGGTACACCGGCGTCGCGATCACGGAAACCTTATTTTTATTGATTTGCGAGACTCCTCAGGCCTAGTGCAAATAGTGTTTAATCCCGATGATGATTCAGCATTGCATCAAATTGCGAGCGATTTGCGAGTTGAATATGTTTTGCAGATCGGTGGAACGGTAGTTGAGCGCAAGGCAGGTGCGGTCAATGAAGATATATCGACAGGTAAAATCGAAATCAAAGCGACTAAAATTACCGTTCTTAATGAATCGCTCACTCCGCCATTCCCATTAAATCAAGACAGTAATGTTGATGAGGCCACGAGATTACGATACCGATATCTTGATCTTCGTCGAGAGCGAATGCAAAACAATCTTAAGCTACGTCACCAGATAGTTAAATCAATTCGTTCCTTTATGGATGACCATGACTTCATCGAGGTGGAGACACCAGTGCTGGGGCTAGCAACGCCGGAAGGTGCACGGGATTACTTGGTTCCAAGCCGGGTTCATCCGGGTCATTTTTACGCACTCCCACAAAGCCCTCAACAGTGGAAGCAGTTACTCATGGTGGCGGGATTTGAGCGATATTACCAAATCGCACGATGTTACCGTGATGAAGATCTTCGCGCAGACAGACAACCAGAATTTACTCAGTTGGATTTCGAAATGTCTTTTGTAACTGAGGAAGACGTTATGACGCTTACCGAGTCGCTGTTTTGTCAGCTGGGTGATTTGGCCGCGGGCGAACGCACTATGAATCGCGAATTTCCACGAATCACATATGCTGAATCGATGGAACTTTATGGAACAGATAAGCCTGATTTGCGCTATGAATTACATCTGCAAGATTTAACTAAACATGCGATTTCTAGTGACTTCAAAGTTTTCAGTGAAGCGGCCAACAGTGGACAAAGGCTGCGTGGCTTTGTTGTGCCAGGTGGAGCTGATACTTCACGAAAAGCTCTAGATCGAATGACTGAGATGGCGCGGGAAGCTGGTGCTGGTGGACTTGTTTGGATGAATTTTGATGGGCAAGGTTCTATTGCAGACATAACTTCTGACGAAATTCGGTCCCCCGTATCGAGATTTTTCTCTATCGAAGAATTAATTGCGTTGGCTAGCGATGCAGGTGTAAATAGAGGTGACTTGCTGCTGCTCGCAGTAGGCGAGGATAAGCTGACATCTCGAGTACTGGACGTTTTAAGACGTCATGTTGCAACTGAACGAAACTTGGCGTCTGACAAGGAGTTGTGCTTTGTATTCGTTACAGAATTCCCTATGTTCGAGTGGAACGAAACTGATGAGAGATGGAGTGCAATGCACCATTTATTCACAGCTCCGTTTGAAGATGACATCCCACTTTTGCAATCCGACCCAGGTGCGGTCCGATCACGTGCTTATGATTTGGTGGCGAATGGCTGGGAACTGAGCTCAGGTTCTATTCGAATTCACTCGAGAGATCTGCAGGAGCAAGTGCTTTTGACTTTGGGATTGACGCTGGAGGAGGCTAGAATAAAATTTGGCCATATGTTGGATGCATTTGAATTTGGCACGCCACCACATGGTGGATTTGCTCCCGGGATAGATCGAACGGTGGCTTTATTTGCAGGTGAGAAGGACATACGAGAGGTAATTGCGTTTCCAAAGACAAAATCTGCCTCTGACTTGTTAATGGGGGCACCTTCAAATGTGTCTAGAGAGCAATTAGACGAAGTGCACATAGCTACAAGTCAGCTTGAATAAGATCAGACTGTCGTTTGTGTATTTTATTGAGCTAAAATAGTATTGAAACATAAAATGTATTAGTTTTCCTTTGCGTCACGCTGGAAGGGCCCGATGTCTTCACGTCAAATATCCGGAATTTTGTTAGGTATTGTCGGAATACTTGTGCTAGCTATAGGTGGCTTAAGCGCGATTCTTCTATTTCAAGGAAATGAACAGCAAACTACGACCGCTGCTGTCAACCAAAATGTAAGTTCCATTGAAAAAATCGATCCAGCAGGCCGCGAACTACGCTTACCAGGCGGCGAGCCTGTGACGCTTGACCCGCACCTCACTACGGATGCTGTTTCCGGTGCTTATATAGTGGAGATCTATAGTGGCCTTGTAACTATGAATGCTGAACTAGAGATTGTGCCTGACTTGGCGGAGAGTATCGAAATCAGTTCGGACGGACTGGTATATATTTTTTCTCTGAGAGAAGACGCTAAATTTCATGATGGTCGCGGGGTAACGGCAGAAGATGTCGTTTGGTCAATTCAGCGTGCTGCGTCGCCCGAATTACGATCGACAGTCACACTGGAATACCTTAAGGACATTGTTGGCGTTAGAGAGTATTACTATGGATTAAAGTCAGAATTGGCAGGCGTTGTAGCCCTTGATACTCGTACGATTCAAATCACTATTGATAGTCCGAAACCTTATTTCCTAGCGAAATTGACTTACCCATCGGCATTTATTGTGGATCGATCACAGATTGAATCTAATCGGAATTGGGTTAGGTCTCCGAATGCAACAGGCCCCTATAAACTTGCTGAATGGAATCTTGGCGAATCAATAGTTCTCGAGGCCAGTGAACATCATTATCTTGGGCTGCCATCTGTTCACAGAGCGATTTATACATTAGCTGGGGGCAGTGCACTCACACGATTTGAGAATGATGAGCTCGACGTTGCTTATATCAGCATTAACGATATAGATCGCGCACGAGACCCGTCTTCAAGCTTGTATAAGTATTACCAAGCCACAGCTTCAATGTCATTATCATATATAGCCTTTAATGTGACACAGGCACCATTTGACGATGTCCATGTCCGTCGGGCGATGGCAATGGCAATAGATCGACAAACGATCGCCGAGGTGACTTTTAATGGAATGACTTTACCTGCAACAGGGATCCTTCCCCCGGGAGTGTTTGGCTATACGGAAGTGGACAAAACACTCCCGTATGATCCGGAGGCCGCACGAGCAGAATTTTCAAAGAGTAAATACACCAGTTCAAATATGCCGCCTATTGTATATACGGAGACTGGAGGTGGCGCATCTGCGGGGCTGGATACTCAAGCCTTTATTGAACAGTGGCGCCAAGTATTGGGACTTGAGATAGAAGTCAGGCAGGCGGACTGGGCCAGTTTTTTAGATTTAATAGATTCAAATTCGGCTCAAATGTGGGGTATAGGGTGGTCTATGGACTATCCGGACCCAGAAAATATACTCGATATCAAGCTTCACGGAGAAAGTCGGGAGAATAATACACTGTTTTCTTCTCCGCCAATCAACGAATTGCTTGAGAGCGCTCGAACGAATTTTTCAATATCAAAGAGAATCACTCAGTATCAAGAGGCTGAGTCGTTATTAATTGAGGCCGCTCCTTGGATACCTCTTTGGTTTGGAAGCAACCATGTGGTGGTAAGTGAGAACATTGAGTATTGGTTTGAACCGCCGATGACATTACCAAGGCTTCAGCATATTAAGTTGAGAGACTGAAGTACATTTCATGTAGGGTGCCTGAATGTTGCAGTATACGATTCGACGGATCTCAGTTCTTCCGCTTCTCCTACTGGTTATTACTTTTTCTACTTTTTGTCTAACACGCTGGGGACCAGGAGACCCAATTTCTGTTATAGCTGGACAGGTTCGTGATCCTGAAGTATTGGCACAAATTAGAGAAGCAGAAGGATTGAATGACCCAATATATGTTCAATATATTCGTTGGTTAGGTGATGCAAGTCGGGGCGATTTTGGGGAAAGCTACATAAGGCGAGGTTTTACTACCTGGGAGGTAATTTCACCACGTTTGTGGGTTACCGGACAACTTGGATTAGCTGCACTTCTCATTATTTTTCCGATTGGCATTTTTGCTGGAGGATTAGGGGCTCGTTTTCGTGGTAGTTGGCTA
>CAVODE010000048.1:0-15142 GCA_963694535.1 Dehalococcoidia bacterium | reverse complement strand
ATCGGAATTGCTCGACTCTGCAGAATTCTTAAAAAGAAACGGCCCGGACCAATCTTTATCCGGAAAAGTACTAACAACTATTTTTGAAAAACCTTCGCTTAGAACGAAGGCCTCATTAGAGATTGGAGTACAACTTCTGGGAGGGCATGTTGTCGCATTTGGTGCCCACGACGTTCAGATCGGAGAAAGAGAGCCCATTGAAGATGTGGCAAGAGTGGTATCAAGAATGGCTGACGCGATAGCCTTACGTGTCTTTTCTCATCAGACTATTTTGTCAGCGTGCGACGCTAGTGATATTCCAATTCTCAATGCTTTGTCTGACTTAGAACATCCGTGTCAGGCCCTTGCTGATCTTTTTACGTTAAAAGAAAAATTCGGATCTTTGCGTGGAATTAATATTGCCTTTGTGGGTGACGGTTATAACGTCGCTCGGTCGCTTGGGTATGCCTCAGTGATGAGCGGAATGCACATTAAGATTGCCTCACCCGCTGGATATGAACTTGACCCGAACGATATTAAACTAGCTAATTCACTACCTGGGGGCGGGACGGTTTTGCAACTGAACGACCCCTACGAGGCTGTACGTGATGTTGCTGCAGTTTATACAGATGTATGGGCTTCAATGGGCCAAGAAGACGAGATGGCATTGAGATCGGAGGCTTTCTCTAGTTACCAGGTCAACTCGAAACTCATGTCTGCGGCCCCACAGGATGCTCTGGTAATGCATGACTTACCGGCACATCATGGTGAAGAGATTACACGCGATATTTTTGAGGGACCGAACTCAATCATTTTCGATCAAGCCGAAAATAGATTATTTACGACTCAAGCAGCTTTGAAGTACATGCTTAATGCAAGTTGATTAGTTCTTTTTGGCTATAGATTCCATCACTGATGTCTTTGGTTTAGGATTACTGAATGGGGATGGTAACTAGGAGTATTTTAGGTGTTTGATTTCTCAGATGAACTTGTTGACTTAGTGGCGAACTTCGATATCTCGTCGATGGTTGACATTGTGATTGTGGGGGGCGCACTTTACTGGCTACTGCTGTTACTTCGCGGCACGGCTGCAATGTCGGTACTTCGAGGTGCCGCAGTTCTTTTAGTGGTCGCGTTTCTACTCGCACGGATTTTCGATCTAGTAGTTTTGAATTGGTTGCTACGGAATGCTTTGACGGGTCTGGTCTTGGCGGTTGTAATTATTTTCCAAAGTGATATTCGAAGGGCTTTGGAAAAACTCGGCCGAACTGGTATATGGGGATTAGCGAGTAACAGGAGAATTGAACCCCATGTATTAGAACTAATTATTAGTTCAATTATCAAGCTTGCTCGAGATAATGTGGGAGCCTTAGTCGTACTTGAACGTGACACAGGTTTGGCGGATGTAATTGAAGTAGGGATAGCCGTGAATGCGCGGGTTGGTGGCGAATTATTGGAAACACTCTTTTTCCCAGGCACGCCCATGCATGATGGAGCAGTGGTTATTCAACGTGGCCGAATCCTCGCAGCAGGTTGCACCTTACCTCTATCTAGCAGAGTGATGGCTAGTCGATTTGGCACCCGACATCGAGCAGGACTTGGTCTTACTGAGACGACTGATGCAGTCGTATTAATCACGTCAGAGGAGCGCGGAGAAGTCTCATTAGCAGCGAATGGTCGGTTGGTGAGTCCGGTGAATGAGCGACAGCTTCGAGTTCAGCTGGAAACACTATTTGAGGTGGATTTACAAGAGACTGAACCTCCGGAACCACGATCTATCAAACCAGATCTGAACGAGGCTCTCTAATGCGCGAAAGATTCGACCTTGATGAAGAGATAACCCGTGAAGAGGCGTTGGCGCTTGTAAAGAGGCTGTGGAATAGGGTCTTCAGCGCGGCAAAGTCTTCGCCGAACCTATTGATTATTTCTTTTCTTTTGAGTCTTTCCTTGTGGATATTCGTTACTGATTCGGAAAACTCAAGGCGCGTCGATGGCGTTCCCGGACTCGTGTCCGTCATACCAGTTAATGTTGCCTCGGATTTAGCCGTTGTTAATGTACTTTCTGGTTTGAAGATTTATGTGGCGGCTACGTCGGACAGATGGGAAACATTAACGGCCGCTGATTTTCAAGCGAGTCTAGATCTTAGCGATTATCACGAAGGCGAACACATCATAGACATCACTCCTCATATTAGTTTTGGTAATAAGACTTCGGTTCGACTGGTTGAAGTGGACCCACCGCAAATTGTGGTCATCTTGGAATCAAGGATAACGAAGTCAGTTGTTCCAGGAAGTCGATTGACGGGATCGCTTGTGAGTGGATTCGAGCTCGGCACTATAGAGTTTTCATCTTCTCAGGTCAGCGTATCAGGCCCAAAATCACGTATTGACCTGATCGATTCCGTTGCAGTTTGGTTGGACGTCAGTGATATGCAAGCAACTTCTTCACGATTCTTATCCTTTCATGCATTCGATATGAATGGATCAGAAATTGGAGGTATTTCAATATCTCCTCCATCTAGTGAGGTGAGTGTAGAGATTGGGAGAAGCCTCAGTACTCGTCAGGTTCCTGTGAATATTTTGATTGCGGGAATTCCGAAGAGCGGTTACCGAATTTCTGATGTTCGTGCATACCCCGCGGTGGCAGAGATCTCAGGACCTCAAAGATTTATTAATGAAGTGAATAAGATATATACGGAAGACATTGATATAAATGGTGAATTTGAGAATTTCAGTACACGAGTTGCGCTTACGTTACCTTCTGGAATCAGTATTTTCGGAGGAACTCCAGGTAAAAAAAGCTTTGTGACAGTGACAATCGATATTGTCCCGATATTGGTGACAACTACGCTTGACTTAGAAGTGACCTTGGAGAATTTAGGAGAACAGCTGGACGTATCGGAGCCCACTCGCGTTCTAGTTGACATCATCGGGCCAATTGAACAGATCTCAGGTTTATCACTTCAAGGAATCAAAGCCACAGTGGACCTGCTTGAACTGACTGCAGGAAGTCATACCGTCACGGTTGTCGTTACGTTGCCGAAAGGATTAATTGTGGAAAAGACTAGTACGGTTGTAATTGATTTGGTGGTGACTGAATGAACGAGAAAAAACAAGCTGAACTTGATCAGTCAAGCAATTTAGAGCACGCAGTAGTAGCTATTGTTGGTCGACCTAATGTGGGCAAGTCCGCTTTGTTTAATCGTTTGACCAGATCTAATACTGCACTGGTGGAGGATTTAGCAGGAACGACACGAGATCGCATTTATCGAGCATTTGAGTGGCGCGGGCAAGTATTACGTCTAGTTGATACCGGTGGTTTAGTGGAAGGTTACACTGACGATCCTTTTGCTGAACTGATACACGGCGGAGTCGATCTGGTCCTGGCGGAAGCTGATGTAATACTGTTCGTGGTTGATGGGAGATCTGGATTAAATCCCGCCGATGCAATTATTGCAGAACGACTTAGGGCAAGAGACAAACCCATAATCCTCGTTATGAATAAGGCTGAGGCGTCAGATCAACAAGTATTAGCGGCAGAATTTTATTCACTGGGCCTCGGTGATCCAGTTGGGATATCTGCGCTGCATGGTAGAGGAATAGGTACGTTATTGGACATAATAGTCAATGATGTGAACCTCTCTAGTCAAGATGCGAGCGCGGATACTGACTTCCCAGACAAGACCGAGCTCATTCGAGCATCGATTGTGGGTCGCCCAAACGTTGGAAAGTCATCTCTCACAAACGCGATACTTGGCGAAAATCGAGTGATTGTGTCGGATATACCCGGTACTACGCGTGATGCGATTGATACTAGGTTCGACTTTGAGGGAACATCGGTACTTTTAGTCGACACTGCCGGAATTCGCAAACGTGGCAGGGTAGACAGAGGCGTGGAACGACACTCGGTTCAGCGAGCTGAATCAGCTATGGCACGTGCGGATGTAGTGATACTACTTTTGGATTATAAGGAATTACTCACCTCCCAAGACACTCATATTGCAGGCTACGTCAACGAGAACTTCAAGGGCTTAGTCATTGGGGTTAATAAGTGGGATCTTGCGGAAGATAGATCGAGCAGATCAGAGCTCGTGAAATCTATTGATTATAAGTATCGCTTTTTACCGTGGGCTCCGGTGATGTTTATTTCTGCAAAAACTGGCGAGGGAATTCAAGAACTATTAGAACTGGTGATTACCGCCTATCATGTGCGACGTAGACGTATAACCACCGGCGAACTTAACAGAGTTGTTCGACAGGCTATGACGACGCATTCACCTCCTATGGTTGGAACAAAGCGATTGAAAGTTATGTACGCCACTCAAGCCGAGATAGAGCCTCCTACCTTTGTATTCTTTGTTAATGATCCTGAACTTGTACACTTCTCATACCAGAGGTATTTGGAGAATCAGATTCGTGAAAATTTTGACTATACCGGGACGGCGATACGTCTGGTATTTCGTAAACGTTCAGAAGACAGATTTGAAACTAAACAAGAATAGGATCATGTGATTGGATTTCCGATGGGCATAATTATAGGAATAATTCTAGGATATTTATGTGGGGCGATTCCTGTAGGATTAATTATCGGAAAAATAGCTGGCCTACGGGACGTGCGTGAGTACGGATCAGGTGCAACCGGTGCGACAAATGTACTCAGAACATTAGGCGCACGGTGGGCAATACTAGTTCTTATTCTTGACGTGGCGAAAGGGGCATTTCCTATACTTATTCTGAGTCAGGTAAGCGACTCGGGAGCAGTGATAGCTTTGGCCGGTACAGCGACAGTTATTGGTCATGTGTGGCCAGCGACCACAGGATTTAGAGGCGGAAAGGGTGTCGCAACTGCTTTTGGTATTTTTGTGGCTTTGTCGCCGGCTGCAGCGGCAATAGTTTTGTTAGCCTCGCTATTAATATTGGTTTTGACTCGATATGTCTCCCTAATGTCTATGATGGGTGTCTTAGCAGGCTGTGCATATATAGCGATTATGTCACTTTCAGAGAGTTTTACACGAGACCCATATCTTAAAGAACTGGAAACTCCGTTTTGGATATTGTCGCTAGTATTATTCGGAGTAATAGAATTCAAACATCTACCTAATTTCCGTCGCCTTCTTTCAGGTGATGAGCCTAAATTTGGTAAAGGTGGTGAAAAGCGATCTGAGTGAGGCTGCGTGATGACTGAGTCGATTCAACGAGCTGCAATTTTAGGCACAACCTCTTGGGGTACGACTTTAGCAATTCTGTTAGCTCGTAATGGAGTTGACGTCACCCTATTAGGACGATCCGATCACGAGGTTGGTAAATTACAAGAAAATAGGAGTCATCTAAATCTGCCAGAAGTCACCTTTCCGGATTCACTAAAAGTCATGACTGCCTCTGCTAGTACATTAGATGTACCACTTTTGTGTGTCGCAGTGCCTTCGGCAACAATGATCAAAAACCTAGATTCGATCCGAGCATTTATTTCACCAAACACATTGATTCTGTCAGCATCTAAAGGGTTTTCTGAGGGTCAACCTAAGCGCATGTCGGAACTAGTCAACGAAATATTGCCAGATAATGAGGTCGCTGTTTTGACTGGGCCGAATTTATCTAGAGAGCTCACGGAGGGATTACCGGGTGCCACGGTAATTGCAACAAAATCGGCCAAAAAGGAGCTGCTGCTCAGAGCCTTTCATTCCGAAGCATTTCGTGTCTATCTTGAAGACGATCTGATAGGTGCAGAGTTTGGTGGGGCGATGAAAAACGTGATAGCCATTGCTGCTGGTATTGCTGATAGCTTGAGCGTTGGAAACAACGCAAAGGCAGCCTTACTAGTGCGTGGGCTAGCGGAAATGACACGACTAGGACAAGCGTTTGGTGCTAAGCCACTGACATTTCAAGGTTTGGCTGGGGCTGGAGATTTGATCGCTACGGCGTATAGCCCTCTTTCAAGGAATCGTTTATTCGGAGAGAAGATCGGAAATGGTTTAGATGTGTCCGAGGCATTGAATGAAATTGGGCAGACGGTTGAGGGACTTCATTCTCTTACCGCAGTCCTTGTATTGGGGAAAGATGCCGGAGTAGAGCTCCCGATTTGCGAAGAGCTTGATTTAATAATTTCCAGACAAAAGAGCGCCAAAGAAGCACTAATAAGTTTGATTAACAGAGATATAAATACCGTGGTCAGATAGTTGAAAATACTGGTGAGTGAACTCAGTGAGGACAGTCCGTAATGATAGATCCGGAGATAGTACCAGAAGATATAGATGGTGTTTTTGGTTTGGAAGCAGTGATCGATGAATTAGAGCAGGCCTATTCTGTGACTGATGCCTTGAATAGTATCGACTCACAAGATTCTTTGTCTCATCCAGCACTTGAGAGTCTCTCTCGTCCCACAATGGAGACACTAAAGGCATTGGTTTTATTGTGGGACGAGATACCATCTGACCGGACTCGTGAAATCATCGAAAAGATGACACAGATGAACTCGACTGATCGAACGTTGGATTATCAAGCTATTTTTCTGTCGACTATTCGTGTTGATGATATTCCGACACGAATCTTTTCGATAAGAGGATTGAAGGACGAGGATAGACCTGAGATTATGCACCTTTTTTTGACTCGTCTCAAAGAGGAAATCTCGCATGTTGTTCGAAGTGAGTTGACGATTGCTTTAGCACCTTGGGTCGTTGCGGCCGAGCTAGGGGTCTTGTCCACCGAGGATGGAGAAGTGCTTATTACGGTGCTTCGAGAACTGGTTGATAATATTGAGGAGGAAACAGACGTAAGATCAGCTGCCCTCGAGTCACTCGGTGCACTGAGTGGCGACTTGATTTCGGAATTAATTACAGATCAATATGAGACGGGCGGGAATCGGATGCAGTTAGCCGCCTTGAGAGCGATGGGTAGAAGTGCATCTCCAACATGGCTCGATTTATTGATTTACCATTTTGACGATGAAGATCCTGATGTCAGAGAAGCAGTTGCGGAAGCCGCGGGCGGTTTAGTCACGGATGGCGCACTGGAGCCACTGACAATGTTACTTGAGGAAGACCCGGAAATAAGCGTGCGCCAGGCGGCGATCAAAGCGTTAGTAGAGATAGGCTCGCTTGATGCAGAACGTATTCTCGAGAGGATTGCTCGAGACGGACGCGAACCTGAACTTGCGGATGATTTGGAAGCGGCGCTTGACTCGCTGCAGATTAGCTCCGGAGAACTTCTCGAGTCAATGAGCCCTGACGATGGGTAGTTTGGATGAAAAATAAATGGACCTGGATTTAACAGAAATTGCTGCCGGAGGAGTGGTAATAAGAGAATTTGCTGGACAGATAGAAGTTGTTCTATGTCATCGCTTTAGAGTACCCGGTTCCACTGATTTGTATGCTCTTCCAAAGGGTAAATTAGAAGCTGGAGAATCGGTAAGTGATGCAGCTTTGCGTGAGGTGCGTGAGGAAACGGGCCTCACTGTTGAGATAGATCGACCTTTGATGAATATTAAGTATACAGTAAAACAGATCCCCCTCCCTTTGAAACATAAGACGGTTCATTTTTTCCTAATGAGACATCTAGGAGGGAAGTTTTCTGGGCATGACACTGAATTTGATCAGGTTAATTGGTTTCAGGTAGATGAGGCGGCAAAGCTTTTGACTTACCAAAATCAAAGAGAGGTACTGAATAGGGCACTTGCCGAGATTGACCCTAGATACCGAATGGAAACGGACTAGTTAGATGAGTAATTTGGACTCTAGATTCGGATCGACTGACGAGCTAACTGTCGTTGCAGACGGATGTCTCGTGCAATTACGTGAGAAGCATATCGACGACGCACCGAATGACTATTCATGGAAGTGTGACAAAGAGCTTGCAGCCTTTGATGGGGCCACTCCGTATATTGGAAGATTTCAGACATTTAGAGATAATATTCAGCGTGATTTGCGTGAGACTACGATTTATAGGAAAACATACGCAATATTATCCAAACAGACCTCCGAACACATAGGAAATGTTATGTACTACGGATACGACCCTCTGCGCCAGGAGGCCGAACTTGGAATCACGATCGGGAACAAGGATTTTTGGGGTAAAGGTCATGGGCGAGAGGTTATTGATTTAATGGTTGAGGTGATGGGAGGCCAACTTTCACTGGTGAAGGTATATTTACATACACTTACATGGAACGAAAGAGCACAGAGGTCATTTGCTGCTGGCGGATTTACGAGAGTCGGAGAAGTAGTTCGTGCGGGCAGGTCTTATTACCGTATGGAACGATTGCTACTGTAAAAAAGAATAACCAAGTGCATTTAAGTACACTCGGTTATTCTAAATAATTGCTTTTAAAGAAACAATCAAGCTTTCAGTGATTACCCTACTAATCTCCCAGGGATACTAAGATCTGCTGGTGGTGGAGCAGGGTTCCGTAGTCCGGACATTAGGTTTGACGGAACAAGTGCTTGCAACTCATCAAGTTCCCACATGCCGGCTTTGTTGATTGAGCGGTATGGTACTTCATCTGAGGAAAGTGAGACTTGCCCGCCAGAGACGTTGAAACATTTTCCGTTAACATTCCACGCCTGATCCGTCAAAAGATAACCGACCATAGGTGCGACATAAGACCCGGCACGAAGTTGATTGACGATGCTTTCAGCTCGCTCTTGTCCTTGAATTCCTTGGCTGGACCGAAGGTCTCTTGCTGCATCAGGAACGGTAGCTGTCATCCGGGTAGCCGCACCGGGACAAATCGCATTGGAGGTAACGCCGTAACGACCTAAGTCACGCGCGGCGCACCTGATACCACCAGTTATTCCTGCTTTAGCAGCACCGTAGTTTGCCTGTCCAGTGTTGCCGTTCATTCCGGATCCAGAGGAGAAGCCAATGATGCGTCCAAATCGCTGTTGTCTGAACAAAATCGAGGCTGGCTTGACAACGTTGAATAGACCAGTGAGATGGACAGCCACGACATCGTCCCATTCTTCTTCCGTCATATTAAAAATCATGCGATCACGTAAGATTCCAGCTACGTGAACGATTCCATCGATGCGTCCAAATTCTTCGACGCATTGTGTAATCATATTCTCGCCGCCGTCTGCGGTCGCTACAGTGTCAAAATTGGCGATCGCATTCCCTCCGGCAGCTCTGATTTCTTGAGCCACTTCTTCAGCAGGCGCGTTATCCGTGCCACTACCATCAACGTTTACTCCCGGGTCGTTAACTATGACATTCCCACCCTGTACGCCAATTAGTTTCGCAATTTCTGCACCGATACCTCGTCCTGAACCGGTAACTACGATGCTTCGTCCTTCTAGTGATGATCCCATTCTGGATATCCTTTCGTTGTAAATTTTGCTTTAACTGAGAACTCGTGCTGCGATGTCTCGACCTGGAACCTCAATATCGTCACGAGGAGGAGCTGGATTATCAATATCTTTCATTAGGACATTTTGTACAGCATCATCTAGTTCCGGGAGTGTCCAGTGGCCTGGCTTAAAGATACTTCGTTCGGCAACTGGATATCTAGATACTGAAATCGATCCGCCCGACACATTGAAAACCCAACCGTTAATGTCCCACGCGTCATCAGAGCACAGGTAGGTAACCATAGGCGCAACAAATTCTGGATCGCGAAGACCTGCATACGCGCTTTCTTGCACAGGTGCATTGGAAGCTGCGCCTTGAATTCCAGAGCCTGCTCGAAGTTCCCGTGCACTGTCAGGGACAGTTGCAGTCATACGAGTGCCGGCGCCGGGAGCGATAATGTTACAAGTCACCCCATAGCGTCCCAAGTCCTTCGCGACCACGCGACCGAGACCAGCGATACCCGATTTAGCCGCACCGTAGTTGAACTGTCCGGTATTTCCGATGGTTCCACTGCTTGAGGAGAAGTTGATGATTCGTCCGTACCGTTGCTGGCGCATAAGGATTGACGCTGGCTTTATGGTGGAAAAATGTCCTTTTAAGTGAACTGCTATTACATCGTCCCACTCTTCTTGGCTCATATTGAAGATCATTCGATCTCTTAAAATACCGGCGGTATTGACAAGAATATCAATCTTGCCAAAAGCATCGACTGCTTGTTTGACCATGTTTTCACCACCAGCCATCTCTGCGACTGAATCGTAATTAGCGGCAGCTTGTCCCCCCAGGGCCTTAATCTCATCCACAACCTGATCAGCGGGGCCGGCATCGTGACCGCTTCCATCAACATTAACTCCCGGATCATTGATTATGACCGAGGCGCCTTGAGCGGCAAACTTCATTGCTATGCCCCGACCGATGCCACGGCCTGATCCTGTTACCACAGCTACTTTTCCGTCTAGTACTCCCATAACTCACCTTTCCTTCGTTCACGTTCCGCTAAGATCGCTTAATTATCCACACGCAAGAATCTATCTAGTTGGCAAAGCAACTCTCGCCGTTCCTGGAGTGGTTTTTCTTCCATTTGGATTCTCTGTCCAGACTTCAACATCTACCAAATGCCGGTCACCGTCAACATATTTTGCCGTCACAGTTCCACTCACAGACATGTCTTCTGCAGGGTAGTCCATTCCTCTGTAGGAGCATCCAAATTCTTCGATTCGACCATCTGGTGCCGCCCAGTCGTGCAGTAATCTTCCGAGAAATGCCTGCTTTAAGGCACCATGGACAATGATGTTATCCAACCCAGTGTTTTGCGCAAAGGGGATATCGTAGTGAATCTGATAAAAGTCACCGGAGGCTCCCGCCCATACAACTAGTTGCTGCGTACTACAATCTGGACTGATAATCGGAAGAGAGTCACCCTCATTGATATCGTCCCAAAATACCTGTTCACTCATTTTATTGGCTCCTAACGTGTGTGAAGTGTTCTTCTTATTTTACTAGTAATTGATCATATTCGAGGACCCTTTTGCTACAACTTTCCCGTCTGATTTTCTTCGGAAAGTTGTTTCACGCCATGTGATTAGCATCGGTCCAACCGAACCCTCGCGTTCTTGAAATTCGGTAATATGGCTACTGGAGGTGAGTACATCTCCAGCAACGATCGAATCATAATATTCATAAGTGGTCCCCCCATTAAGTATTCGCTTATATGGGATATTCAGTCCACCGGGAGGGGCGCTTGCACGCTCCGCATCTGCTGGCTTATAAACGGTTGTTCCTAGAAAGCCGGGAGGTGCCACAATCGATTTATATCCACGAGCTTTAGCCACTTCTTCATCATAGAAGATTAGGTCGGTGTGTCCGACAGCTCGTGCGAACAGTCGACACCCTGTGGTTGTTACTTCTGCTTCACTCTCTGGACCATTGACACCGATTAAGGATTTTAACTCGTCCGTAATTATTGATTCAGCCATTTGCACCCCCTGCAGCTACTTGTGCAACGAATCGTAAGTTAAAGAGTGCATCGCGGTCAAGGACGCTTGTGAGACCAGTTATTAGGCTTAAATATTTACGCCTTTTTAAGTGACTTGATTATCTCTACACTATTGGCAGCAGCTTGAATCCGTAGTATTTCTTGTTCTTCGATCGATTTTTCAGAATGTCGCTTGCGACCGTTGAGATCTTCGAAAATCTGTCTCAAATCGCTAGGGACGTCCCAGTAACGAGTATCTGGAGTAATGTCACCTTTTGTCATGTCTATTGGCCAATAGAGTCCATTTTTTAGCGCGTCTATCAAGTCTTCTTCGCTTTGGATGTCCTGATCAAAGTAAGTGACACACTTACCGATGTCATCAGTTATGTGAGAGTCGGTTCCAGCGGTGCCAGGCATGCCCATGTGATCAGCAAGAATCTTAGAGAATTGATTTTCATTAAGCTTGCCTCGTCCGTTCAGTATTTCTAGCCCTCGCACGAAATTCAGAGCATTGTTGGCCTCAGATCGTTCGAGCGAGTGAATCCATTCTTTTTCACTCTCCCAATTCCATGGATGTTGTCTCCGATAAGGATGTGCTTGAATCATCAGACCGTTTACGTTTTCAACATGCCCGGCTAGCTCGTGCACGCGATGCATGCCGAAGACATATTTGTGCATGCCATAAACAAGCATGTGACCTTCCTCAGTGTTAATTTCCATCCCTGGGAGTACAAGAAAGTCATGTCGTTTAGAAAGTGCTTTGACCGCATCGGGGCTCCATGCAGCATCATGCTCAGACAAGACAATACCGTCTAGCCCAGCCTGCTTACTTCTCTCAATTAATTCGTCAGGTGGTAGAAAAGAGTCATATGAAAGTGGTTGTGTGTGCGTATGTAGATCAATAAGCATCACAAGAGGTTAGCACTCGTGGCGTTACGAGCGTCGACCGAGGTTGACAAGCAATAAGTTGGTGGGTTGCTCAGTAAGTTATCACGCACAAAGAGCGTGGTTTGCGTCCCAACGGTTGTAGGAAGGATCTTGGTCGCGTGCAAGTGAATCTCTTGCCGTTTCCCACATCTGAAACCAAGCACGAGAGTCATGGAGTTCTTCGGACGGCTTTTGTGCACTGCGAGCAATAAATCCCGGAAAAGTCTCGCGACCTGTTGGCTGTCCGATAGGTTGATATCGAAGATCGAACGACCAGCGGATCCGATTACTTCGGTTTGGAAGAGCATTATGGATTGTTTTTCGATGTAGGAGCAGGACACTTCCTCGCTTCAAGGGGATCGCTCTCGCTTTGTCTGAATCTAGCAGCGACTCAGGAATTTGAATTCCTTGGGCGCCGGGACAGTGGGTGAGTACTTCATTGCGATGTGAACCTGGAATTACTTGCAAACAGCCGTTTTCGACGTCAGTATCCATGAGCGGGAACCAGACTGTGAGTAGGTCGGTTGTATCAGCTTCTTCAGTGACGACCCCTAAATCTTGATGCCATGGGGTCGCCCCGTAGATTACATTACCATCAGAATCACGTGGAGCTTTGTCTTCAGGGACTTTCACGCGAACGTGTTGGACGGGGTTTGAGTAGACTTCTGGGCCAATGACAGATTCCACAACATCAAGCAAATTTGGATTGGTTAATGCGTCGAAGACTGCTGGTCCTGCCCAAAACGGAGTGTCTTTTGTTATCCCTTTCTGTGGAAGTGAAAAATCAAAATACTGATTATGGACCGCGTTACTTTCTTGATAAATCCTAGTGACACGATCTCCGAAAGGAAGCGTTGCGTGCAAAGAGTCTATTTTTCCTTCAGCTTTTAGCTTGGTCGCCAGTAAATTTAGTACGCTTTCATATTCTGCCATTATGGGATCAAGGATTTCTTTTGGCTCAATAGTGTCTTTGAGCACGAGATAGCCGTATTCATTGAAGTGCTGCAGTTGACTGGCATCCAGTTGGCTCATATGTAATCCAAACTCGTGCTATTCACGACCGACCACAATAATAACAAAAAAAGAAGGGATGTTGTTCAAACAACATCCCTTCTTTTTACAAATTTAGTTTACCGACTATTGATCAGCCACTAAAACCAAAGTACCTGTAGTGCTTAGCGAACCACCTGTACCATTAACGATTGCTGTTTGGGCACTCGTTTGCTTGCCAGCAATACCATTAACGCCATCTTCGGCAGTTCCTGAAAGCTGTCTGTAAGCCTCTACTAGTAGCATCATTCCGTACATGCCAGAGTGACTGAAAGAAAGTCCTCCACCGTTTGTGTTGATTGGCATTCCAGATCCTCCAGGACCTGACTTACCACCCTCAAATAGCTCCATAAAGCCGCCCCGTGGAGCGAGTCCTAAGGCCTCAACAGTAATCCCAACGGTGACTGTGAATGAATCGTAGATCATCCCTAATTCCATCTCGCCAGGACCCATACCAGCCATCTGATACGCGGTCTTTCCACTATTTACCGCAGAGGTAAGAGTAAGATCATCCATCTCCAGCATATCCCAATGGCCCATGCTTTCACCTGCGCCGGCTATCCAAACTGGCGAAGTCTTGAACGAGTGAGCTTTCTCTGCCGAGACGATTAATACAGCACCTCCGTGGTCAGTAACCAAGCACACATCCAATAAATTTAATGGCCACGATATGAGACGAGAGTCCAACACATCCTGAACAGTAATGGGACCACCATTTGGATCGGTTTCTTTTGAATGCATAACCGCACGAGGGTTGAGAGTGGCCCAATCTCTGGCAGAGACTGCAATTTGAGCGAAATCTTCCTTAGTTGAACCCCACTGATGCAAGTGGCGTGTCATGGCATGCGCATAGTTGAAAGGCGCTCCCCAGCCACCATATGGGCCACCGCTGAAGGCAGCTCCTGGTGCCCAAGGATCGCCGCCACCACCTCCGCCAGTTCCTCGACCTTGATTCTTTCTTGCCGATCTGCCCGATTCACCATGTGACACTAGGGCAACGTCAATAACTCCAGCGGCAATGGCTGCCAAAGCATGGTGTACGTGGAGCTCAAACGATGAACCACCTACTGCGGTCCCATCGATGTATTTCGGTCGAATATGTAGATACTCAGCAATTTGTGGGGTGAAGCCTGCAGAAAAAACTCCCTCTATTTCACTTGGAGAAATTCCGACTTGTTTACATACATTGCTAATTGCTTCGATATGAAGCATTGTATTTGTGGTGCCTTTTTCAGAGAGTGCAAAGCCGATCTCGTCAGACTCTGCAGCTCCTACTATCGCGGCAGCCATTGATGGATTTGTCATCTAGACTTCCTTTCTGAAAATCATGATTCAGTGTTTTCGAAGCTTTTAGCTTGCTAATTTCCAATACGGTACATGTACCTCATCGCTTGCCTTAACAAACTCAATTGATACTTTCGAACCGATTTTTGCAAAGATGTCTTCGGGCTTTGAGACATCAACATCTAGAAGGACGCCGAACATACGATCACCTTCATTTAAGTCAATGAAGCAGGTGACATAAGGACCTTCTTCTTTCCAGCCTGGAGCAAATGCTCTCTGCTGAACCGCAAAGCTATAGAGTGTTCCCTCACCCGATGCCTCAAACCACGATATGCTCCGCGAGTAACAGAATGGGCATAAGATTCTCGGATACCAGTGCACACGGTTGCAATCGTTGCAACGAGGCAGCATTAATTTCCCTTCCTTCGCACCCTCCCAGAATGGACCAGAGGTGTACGGGTCGGGATCAGGAATTGGCTTGTTATAGTCGGTCAATTTCCGCTCCTTAAAATAATTCGACGTTAGACGTCACGTTTTATTTGGTCAGCAAAAAAAAGTTTTTTTTTAGTGACAACGGGCAATGTATTG
>CAVODE010000047.1:0-15148 GCA_963694535.1 Dehalococcoidia bacterium | reverse complement strand
TATCTTTCGGTATTTGAAGAATCAACAGTAGTAGGATTTTATGGAGCTCACAACATCTGTCAGATGGGAATATTAGGTTGCCTTTCCCTTGACGAAATCTCTGATGTGCTAGATGGCTATTTGCGACAGTATGATGAGTTAAATGGTCCTGATAGGTCTGCAGTCGGAGCCCTTCACTACATCGCCGATATTGCTCAGAGCGAGCCAGGTGAGCTGGGTGATTACGTGCGGCATGTAGAATTAGAGAATGTACTGGAATATGCTAATTTTTGTGAGCGAGAAGGCCTTCTTCTTTTTATTGATTTACAGGTGGGTTGGGGGGACGTCTCGGAGCATATAAACCGCTTCTTACCATTACTCCGTAGACCGAATGTCCATCTCGCTTTGGATCCAGAATGGGCTACTAAGTACTCTGGAATTCCTCCCGGTGGTGACTATATTGGGCGATTAACGGTCGCGGAGATCGATGCAGTTCAGCGAATATTATCGGACCTAGTGATTACCCATGATCTGCCGAGAAAAGCTTTGGTGGTGCATCAGTTTCTCAGCATCATGCTTCCGGACGAAGCTTTTGCCGATATTCCCGAGGTAGATTTAATTATTGACGCCGATGGTTGGGGTACTCCCGCAGCGAAGCTAGCAGACTTTTCACAATTTTCTCTTGGACCATCTTCCGAATGGCCAGCGATAAAACTATTCTTTGATTGGGATGACCCGTTACTTGAACCGACTGAATTGATGAGGTTGAGTTTTCCGCCGGCGTACGTAATCTACCAGTAAAGACAGACTCGATTATGCTGTGGGTCTATGAAGTATCATTTAAAAACCTTGGGTTGTGCAAAGAACACCGTTGACTCATGGCGTATGGAGTCAGCACTACGCTCTTCTGGTCATATTCCAAGTTTTGATAAACAAGACGCGGACCTGCTACTCGTAAATACTTGTGGCTTTATTGATGAGGCGTCTCAAGAATCGCTAGATGCAATCCGAGATTTAGACAGTAATCGAGGAAAAAATCAACAGTTGTGGGTTGCGGGCTGTCTCACGCAAATCGCCAGTGAACGAGTAAGAAAAGAGATTCCTGGCGTTGATCACACCTTTGGTGCTGAGGAGTGGGATTCAATCGCAATGGAGCTTGGCCCGTCGGAGGAGTCGTATGACATTCCTGAGGCCACGATGCCTGGCGCTTCTGTATCGGCCTACTTGAAAATATCTGATGGGTGTGATCGCCCATGCACGTTTTGTATTATTCCTAAAATAAAAGGTCAAATGAAGTCGGATGACCAGCAAAGACTACTTGCAGAAGCTAGGATGCATGCGTATGCAGGTGCGAAGGAATTAGTATTGATTGCTCAGGATACTACTGCCTTTGGCGAAGACAACAAAGACAAGGATGGACTAGCGCATTTACTAGAGGCCTTATCTGAAGCGGTTCCAGAGGTACCGTGGATTCGATTAATGTATGCGTACCCAGGTAAAGTCACCCCTAAGCTTGCTGAAACTATGTCGATCTTGCCGAATATTGTTCCGTACGTTGATATGCCATTGCAACATGGTAGTGATGCCACCTTAAGAAGAATGAAGAGACCTTCTTTGCGAAAAGCAAATCAGAGTCTTGAGCTTTTAACAAATGCGATGCCAGAAATTGCCCTACGCACCACGTTCATAGTGGGATTTCCTGGCGAAACTGAATCTGAGTTTTTAGAGCTATTAGATTTTATAAAAGAGTGGAAGTTTGACCATATCGGCGCGTTTAGCTATTCACCGCAGGGCGGGACTCCCGCTTTTGAACACGAAGGATCTGTTGATTCAGCAGTAGTCGCTGACAGGTTTAGTCGACTTATGACGTTAGCACAGGATATTTCCTCGTCAAGAACCAAAGATTTGGTGGGTGAAAGAATAGAGGTACTAATTGAAAGTGAAGAACCTGGTGAAAATGCTGACGGAGATTTAATCTCTATTGGTAGGTCGTTTAGAGACGCACCCGAAGTTGACGGCATGGCCTTTGTCAAAGGCGTATTTAGAGCAGGTGACATAGTGCCAACTATCGTAAAAGGTGCACTTCCGTATGATTTACTTTGTTACCCTGCCTTAGATTAGGTGGTTGTGCTAGTCTCCATACCGTTCTATAATTATCAGTTGAATCGTTGCGTGGGGCATGACAACTGACAGGCAAATATTTCACTCATATTAGATGAAACTAAGTTAATTTAGTCGACTGCTGGTCGGCTCTGGAACTCTCTCTCGCAGGGTCGTACAGGTTTCTCTAGATTTGAAGATAGTTTGCTGGCGTGACGTGTGACTGGAACTAGAGTTCACGATTAATAATTTTGAGCTAAAGCAGAAAGGTACCAACTTGACCTCAGACTCTAAAACTTCCACCAGCAATACAGCAGGTGAAAATCAGGACATCCGATCACGGAGAATTGTAAGAACAAGAAGGGCCTTACCGAAGCAAGAAAAAATATTTGGATCAAAGCGTGCTGCTGAGCCTTTGCCGGGGCTTATTGAAATGCCTCGTAAGTCATATGCGCGATTCCTTGGAACAGACTTCACACGAGCTGTCCCTGTTCCAGTAGATTTCGACGCGACTGAAGTATCAGGATTGCAAGAGCTACTTGATGAAATGAATCCTATACAGGATGCCGGCCAGAGGGTTAAATTTTCAATCACTGAACCTTTTTTTGATGATGCTGAACGCACTGAAGCTGAGTGCCGCGCAAACGACCTCACCTATCAACGGAGACTTGGTGCGAAGGCAGTTCTAGAGTTTGCGGATGGCGGAGGCGCAGAGCAGCCTGTATGGCTCGGTTTTGTTCCTATGATGACTCCCCACGGCACATTTTTGATTAACGGCGCCGAGCGTGTGGTGATTTCTCAGCTTGTTCGGTCACCTGGGGTTTATTTTTCGGCTGAAGATGAGGCCGCATCTGATCAGCCTTTAGCGGCTGCGAAAGTCATTCCTAATCGAGGCGCATGGCTCGAATTTGAAACTTCTATTCGGAATGGTATAGGTGTAAAGGTAGATCGAAAAAAACGAGTCCCAGTCACTGTTTTACTAAGAGCTATTGATTCGGAAGAACTTTTGTCGTTTTCTTCGGAGGACAAGGCTCGAATAAAACACTATGAGGAAAATTTTGAACGGGCCCAACAGCGACTTGCGACTGCTCAGCAGCGTAACAAAGATCTACGTGGGAAGAGCGATAAGGAAAATATTGGAGAGTTGCGAGCAGATGCTCAGCTTGAAATGTCGGAGGCAGACCGTGCTCTGCAAGAGGCATCGGCAAATTTTCATAATCGACTTGAGTTGACATTAGGAACTGACGAGCGAATTCATAGATTGCTGGATGGATTTGATGGTGGTTCTTCAACCAATTACCTTGATTTAACCCTTTCGAAAGATAGTGCAACTGATCAGTATTCCGGCTTAGTTGACTTTTATAAGGTGATGCGGCCTGGTGATCCACCTGCGGTTGATGCTGCAAAAGTTCAGATTCAAGCTATGTTTTTTGAACGACGGGGATATGATTTGGGTCGAGTGGGCCGTCATAAGTTGAATGAGCGATTAGATATTGAGTCAAGTGCGAATCAGCGTGAGTTAACACGTTTCGACATTCTTCGTATAGTCGAATTGATGTGGAAACTTAATCATGGTGATGGTTACGTTGACGATATTGACAACTTGGCCAACCGACGCGTTAGACCAGTTGGTGAATTGGTCGCTAATCAGTTCCGTATTGGTTTGCGTAGAATGGAACGAGTTGTGCGTGATCGACTGATGATTGCGGATACCGAGAAGTTGCAAGAAATGTCGCCTGTCCAGTTCGTAAATAGTCGACCAGTGGAAGCGGCAATGAAGGAATTTTTCGGCGGCGCACAGCTATCACAGTTTATGGATCAGGTTAATCCTCTTTCAGAAATTGCTCATAAGCGCAAATTATCGGCACTTGGACCAGGAGGTTTGTCACGGGATCGAGCCAAATTCGATGTACGTGATGTTCACTACAGTCACTACGGAAGAATTTGCCCAATCGAGACTCCCGAAGGTCCGAATATTGGGTTAATTGGTGCTCTGGCAATGTATGGCGAGATTAATGATTTCGGATTTATTCAGAGTCCTTATTATCGAGTAGTTACGGATATTCCGAGAAGCCAACGACGAAATCTAACTAATAGAATTCTGGCGACTGACGTAGTTAACGTGGCAGGTAAGACTATAGGTAAAAAAGAGACATTCATCGATGCCGATTTGGCTAAGGCATTATCAGATGCTAAGGATTCAAACATATCGGTTCGGCCTTTTGTGTCACTAGAGCGTGAAATTTTCACAGCAGAAAAAGAGCGCGACAAGCGTATCGCAGAAGCAAGAACTAACATTGATCAATGGGGTAACATTATCGATGATCGTGTATCTGTCAGGTTTGGTGGAGAGCATGAGACGGTAAGTCCAGAAGAGGTTGATTACATAGACGTATCCGCTCAGCAAATTGTTTCGATCGCGGCCGCGATGATTCCTTTTTTGGACCATGATTTAACTCACAGAGCACTGATGGGTGCAAATATGCAACGTCAGGCTGTTCCCTTAATTCGTCCTGAAGCGCCTCTAGTGGGTACGGGTATTGAGAAAGAAGCAGCAGCAGACTCGGCCCAGGTAATATGTGCGTCAGAGAATGGAGAAGTTCTTTCAGCGACTGCAGATTTCTTGCAAGTACGCTATGACAGCGGGGAATCTGAACGCTTTCCTTTACTGAAATTCGTGCGATCAAATCAGGGCACTTGTATTAATCAGCGCACTCGGGTGCTTCCGGGTGAACGTTTTGAAAAAGGTCAAGCACTCGTAGATTCTTCAAGTACAGATGACGGTAAATTAGCTCTGGGTCAATCAGTATTGGTCGCTATTATGCCGTGGGACGGATATAACTATGAGGATGCCGTTGTATTGTCGGAGTCCGTGGTTAGGGAAGATAAATTTACATCTATTCATATTGAAAAGCATGAAGTTGAAGCACGTGACACCAAGATTGGCCCTGAGGAGATAACGCGAGATATTCCTAATGTGAGTGAGATGGCCTTATCGCATCTTGATGAACAGGGTGTGGTCAGGGTTGGTGCATCGGTACGTGAAGGAGATATTTTAGTTGGGAAAATTACACCGAAGGGTGAAACTGAACTAACACCTGAAGAGAAACTTTTGCGTGCTATCTTTGGCGAGAAGGCACGTGAGGTTCGAGATACTTCGCTTCGAGTCCCACATGGTGAGGCCGGTAAAGTCATTGATGTTCGAATAGTAGAGCGCCCCAAGGATGAAGTTAAATCTTCGAAGCGCTCGCGGGATGAAAGTGGTTTTGAATTACAGCCGGAAGTAAACGCGTCGGTTAGAGTGTGGATTGCTCAAAAGAGACATATTACTGCTGGCGACAAAATGGCTGGGCGACATGGTAATAAAGGTGTGGTCTCGAAGATCGTGCCAACTGAGGATATGCCGTTCCTCACAGATGGACGTGCGGTTGAGATAGTTCTGAATCCGCTAGGAATGCCTTCTCGTTTGAACCTAGGTCAAGTACTCGAGACTCATCTCGGTTGGGCCGCCTCTACCTTGGGTTTCAGAGCGATATCACCCGTCTTTGATGGTGCGAGTCATGAGGAGATTGAGGATATGCTTGCGCGTGCCTACCTAGCTTTGGAGGCTGGAGCAGTTGAGACGACAAATTCTCAAATTGGAGGAGATCTCGAGATAGGTGAACGAGTTGACATTGATAGACTTGAGTCATATTTGAAGGATGCGGGTTTTGATCCCGGAGAAGTACTTAGAGGCAGCGAGAGTCGATCAGCGAGTCGAGCAGCTTTAGCTTTGTGGCTTGAGGCTTTCAAAGATCATACAGATATTGCTGAGCTGGATCTATCTAATATTAGGAAGAAAGAATACGAGGAACTAGAAGCTTTGGCTACTATTGTTTCCGAGAGAATTAATGTTGCATCTCCCCTGTGGGGAAAGCAAACATTATTTGACGGTCGAACGGGAGAAACTTTTGATTCACCCGTGACAGTGGGTTACATGTACATGCTCAAACTCATCCACCTGGTCGATGACAAAATCCATGCTCGGTCGACCGGACCTTATTCATTGATTACTCAGCAACCGTTGGGCGGCAAGGCTCAGTTTGGTGGTCAAAGATTTGGCGAGATGGAGGTATGGGCTTTAGAAGCGTACGGTGCGGCTCATGTCTTGCAGGAGATATTAACCGTTAAGTCTGATGATACGGTTGGTCGCGTAAAAACTTACGAAGCAATTGTTAAGGGCGAGGACTCGGTTGAACCGGGAGTGCCTGAGTCTTTCCGAGTATTAATGAAAGAGCTTCAAGCTCTTGGAATTCAAGTAGATATCTTAGGTTCAGATTCTCCGACGAACGAAGAACCTAATGAAGAAGCTGAAGAAGCGGTATCGCGATTAGGTATAAATCTTTCTCGACGTGAAATCGGGGCCTAGGAATATTTCTATTTTCCAAATGAAGAATTAGGAGCATATTTTATGTCTGAAGTAAACGAATTTAGTTCGATCCGCCTTTCACTTGCGTCTCCGACACGAGTGAAAGATTGGTCTCACGGCGAAATAACAAGGGCCGAGACGATTAACTATCGAACTTTGAAGCCCGAACGTGATGGGCTATTTTGTGAAAGAATTTTCGGTCCACAGAAGGATTTTGAATGTCCCTGTGGTAAATTTAAGAGTCAGCGATATAAGGGAATTGTCTGTGATAAGTGTGGTGTGGAAGTCACACGATCTAAGGTTCGGCGAGAGAGGATGGGGCACATAGCCCTCGCTGCGCCAGTGACTCATATCTGGTTTACAAAAGGTATCCCCTCGCGACTGGCCTTGTTATTGGACATAACGCCGAAGATTCTTGAGTCAGTGGTTTATTTCGATTCCTACGCTGTTACTGCTGTTGACGAAGAGACTCGGCTGCTAGAACAGGCTCGCCTAGATAAGATGATTGAATCCGAAGTAAATACCTTATCCGGCGGTGTGGCTCTTAATCTTGCAGAGATGCAGACTGAAAAAGACACAGAAGTTAATGCCATTGAGACTGAGCAGGTGACTGAGGTAACTGAGGTTGAATCAGAGTATCAAATAAAAATTTCTGCAGTTGAGGAAGTTGCTGGAAACTATCTAAAGGACTTTAAAAAGCTTATTGGTCAGGATTTGAAGCTTAAGCAATCGGCTAAATTCGGAAACAGAATTTTTGCAAAGCGCGGCATTATTGTCGACGAAGTTTTATTAAGCTTACTTGAGGATGGCAA
The DNA here is from genome assembly GCA_963694535.1 of Dehalococcoidia bacterium. GTDB lineage: Bacteria > Chloroflexota > Dehalococcoidia > UBA2979 > UBA2979 > UBA2979. Next base: position 7,849 of record CAVODE010000047.1, on the reverse strand, counting down.
GGCCGCAGCTTTGGGTCGTGAGGAAGCTAACTATTTAAGACAACACAAGAAAGTAACTGCTGGCTTTGCTAAGCGACTTCGTGAGGTAGAACGTCGTTTCCGAGAACCAATTGCTGACCTAACTTCTGAGCAAGGCAAGGTGACGGATACCATCCGTGATCGTTATAAAGAACAGTTAGACTTCATTGGCGCTGTTCGTGATCCAATCAACGAGGACAAATTCCAGACACTATCGCCAGCGGATTCCGATCGGTTTTCTCTTGAATTTCCTGGAGTATTTTCGGTGGCAATGGGCGCTGAGGCTATTTCAGAACTATTAAAGAAAACTGATCTTGATGAGCTTTCTGCCAGACTTAAGAGTCAAATAGTGAACGATCAAAGTGATTTAAGACGAAAGAAGGCAGTAAAAAGATTAAGAGTGGTCGATGCTCTTAGACGATCTGGCAATAGGCCTGAGTGGATGATTATCGAGACATTGCCAGTTTTGCCACCTGACCTGCGACCAATGGTTCAGTTAGAGGGTGGACGATTTGCTACTAGTGATCTGAATGATCTTTACCGACGTGTGATCAATCGTAACAATCGGTTAAAACGACTTTTGAATCTTGGGGCCCCAGAGATAATTATCCGTAATGAAAAGCGGATGCTACAGGAGTCAGTTGATTCACTTATAGACAACGGTAGAAGAGGACGCGCAGTATCTTCGGCCGGTAACCATAAATTGAAGTCACTATCTGACCTATTGAAGGGAAAACAGGGTAGATTTCGACAGAATCTTTTAGGGAAACGAGTGGATTATTCGGGTCGTTCAGTGATTATCGTCGGACCTAAGCTTAAATTGCATCAATGCGGCCTTCCGAAAAAAATGGCACTGGAGCTCTTTAAGCCGTTTGTAATGTTCGAACTTGTGAAGCACGGTCAGGCACATAATATCAAGAGCGCAAAACGTGCAGTTGAGCAGGCAGACGGCGTAGTGTGGGATGCACTAGCAAATGTTGTGAAAGATCGCCCTGTGCTTCTGAATAGGGCGCCGACTCTTCATAGATTAGGAATTCAGGCTTTTGAGCCTGTCTTGGTTGATGGTGCGGCGATTCAGCTTCATCCATCTGTCTGTGGAGCATTTAATGCTGATTTCGATGGCGATCAAATGGCGGTTCACGTTCCTCTATCTTACGAGTCCGTTGCTGAGGCCCGACAGTTAATGTTGTCGACGAAGAATATACTGAAGCCTTCAGATGGTCAGCCTGTAGTGAGCCCGACTTTAGATATAGTAGTTGGCTGCTACTACCTAACTCATGACCAGAGATTGAACCCACCTGGAGACCGCCCAGCGTTACTCACTGATGATGAGATAACGGCTCTGTTTGAGCCGGACATGAAAACCAAGCCTCGAGATGATAAATCCGTCTTAATTGAGGATGCCTCTGCTGATAACAAAGTTCAGTTAAAGGCCTTTAACTCATTGCTTGATGTTCAACTTTGGCATGAGACTAACAATGTACATGTACATACGCCTATTGAGCTCAGAGCAATTAATGGCTTAATGGGAGGAAAGCCATCAACTGAAGAAAAAATAATAACGACCGTTGGTCGGGCTATTTTTAACCTGAATATTCCTGCCGAGGTTCCCTTTGTAAATGAAACTATGAGCAAAAACGCACTTAATGATCTTGTTTCGACTGTTTACCAAGATTATGGTGAAGATATAGCTGTGAAATTGGTTGACGACTTGAAAACTACTGGCTTTGATTATGCTACGAAGTCTGGGCTTACCTTAGCTACGAGTGACATTCTCCCTCCCGAGGATCGAAAGAAAATTATTGCTGGAGCTGAGAAGAAAATCTCGGAACTAGAAGATCAATGGGGAGTAGGTGAAGTTGGTGATGCGGATCTTTATCGCGGCACTATTGATACATGGGAAATTGTTGAGCGAGAAGTGCAACAGTCATTGGCTAATCATTTGCCTCCGTCCGGCCCATTGGCTGTCATGATGAACTCTGGTGCCAAGGGCAGTCCCGCGAATTTAAGGCAGATGGCCGGATTTATGGGCCGAGTGACTGATCCAAAAGGTCAAGTAATTCGTACGCCAGTATATTCATCGTTGCGTGATGGACTTTCCGCGAGAGAGTATTTCATATCCACTCATGGGGCACGTAAAGGACTTACAGATACGGCATTACGTACTGCTGACGCAGGTTACTTGACTCGGAGAATGATTGACGTTGCACAGGATGTGGTTGTATACGAAGGTTGGTGTGTTCCAGAGGAACAACCTATTAATGGACTTGATATCAGTAGATATGAGTCGGATGATGATCAAATTCTTGGAGGCCTGTCAGAGAGAATCGCGGGTCGATGGACCGCCTCACCTGTGATTGACCCTGATACGGGTGAAGTTTTATTGGGCGCTAAGGCTGAGATTACAGAGGAAATAGCTAGAACCATTGAAGATAGTCAAGTTCAGGTGGTCACGGTATGTTCCCCTGCAACTTGCAAATTACCTAGAGGTATCTGTCAGTATTGCTATGGCCATTCCATGACCACTAAGCGTTTAGTCGACTCTGGCACGGCAGTCGGCATCATAGCAGCGCAGTCCATTGGTGAGCCGGGAACTCAGCTTACTTTGAGAACTTTTCATGGCGGTGGCGCTGTTGGACTAGACATCACGCTTGGGTTACCGAGAGTGGAAGAGTTAGTTGAGGCTCGTTCACCTAAGGGTGAAGCACCTATGGCTGAGCATGATGGCTGGGTATATACGACCTCTCAAGGAAGATCTGTGAGTCTTTTGCACTCCATTCCTGAACAGGAAGTGTGGGAGCAACCCTTACCGCTTGGATATTCATGGACAGCAAAGACCAAAGGTTCAATTAAACTTAAAAAGCATGATTCTTTGGCACATGTTGAGGTTTCTGAAAGTGAAAATCCGCGTAATTCACTTGTCACAGCTCCTATTATTATGCCATTTGATGGTGACGTTGAGATTAAGGGTGATGTTGCGACTATAACCCGATCCAAAGTCAGTAAGTTACCTACTGAAGTGGTTCACCGATTTGCACCGCCAACACGGCGTGAAATTGAAGAAGATCTTTCTCCACAAAAGACTATTGGAGAAATTGATCCTAATCGGCTTGCTTTTTTGGAAGTTCCAAAGGGTTGGAACTTAATGGTAGAAGATGGTGATGACATAACTCAAGGCGCTCTTCTAGCGGTTCCAGCTGGTACAAAAATTCCAGCTACAACAAGAGCGCGTTTGGAATTGCCAGGTTTTTCATCTCCTTTCACGGGAGTAATTAATCTTGTTGAGGGTGCTAAGGCGACCTACATAGTATTTGGATCAACTTATCAAGGGGCGGCACGAGCTGGTTTGTACAGAGGGCTCCATCAATTTTCAGCTGTAAGCTACGGTGATCAATTGATGGAGGGATCTTTAAATCTTCAGCAAATCCTTCGAATGAGAGGTGAATCTGAGTGTCAAAGCTATATAACTAAGGAGATTCAACGCGTATATAGAACGCAAGGAGTCTTCATCAACGATCGTCACATTGAGATAATTGTCAGGCAAATGTTGAGACGAGTTGAAGTCGTAGAGTCAGGTGATTCAGATTACTTAGACGAAGATAGAGTAGATCGCATCCGGTTTGAAGCACGTTCGAGAGAATTAGTGGCTGAAGGAAAAACTCCTCCAGAGGGTAATGTAATTTTACTTGGGGTAACGCGAGCATCACTGGCAACCGAATCTTTCTTAGCAGCAGCCTCTTTCCAAGAAACCACTAAAGTCTTGACTGAGGCAGCGGTTGCAGGAAAAGTCGACTACCTATATGGATTGAAGGAAAATGTGATCATTGGGAAACTCATTCCAGCTCAAGCTGAAGTGGTTGTGGTACGCCCGGAAAAAATTCCGGAGATGGCTATTCCAGAGTCCCTAATGCTTCCATTTTTATTCGAATTTGAACAAGTCGAGGCGTTTAGTGAAGATTCTTCCGAGGCTCCGAGTGAGGCTGAAATTGCTGCAGTCGGGATGACGACGCAATATATTGCTGAACCAGAGTAGTAGACGAGAGCGAGACAAGGCAGACTAAGAATATAGTTGTGGGTGTCGTTTTTGGTTAACGGAAATTTTTGTTGCTATGTTTGATCGCGAGTCTAGCTATGAACAATCAGCTGTAATTCTACTCGCGGGTGGTCAATCCACTCGAATGACAGGAATTGATAAAATATGGGCTGAAGTGAATGGTGTACCTGTTATCAATTATGCGTTTGATTGGGTGTTAGATAAAGATTTTATTGAGAAGGTTAATCTGTCGGAAGTAGTTATTGTTGCGAGAATTGAGCAGCAAGAAAAAATAAGGCAGGTATTGGGCGATCGAATTGATACTATTCGCGCACCCTTATTCAAGTTTGCGTCGCCAGGCTTATTGAGGCAAGATTCGGTGAAATCTGGACTTGAGATGATATCTGACCAGACTCAGTGGGTATTAATTCATGATGGCGCACGACCTCTTGTATCAGTTGGAATGGCTTTGAAAGTTTTTTCAGCCGCTGTGAAATATGGCTCTGCGGTACCTGGAATTACAATTAGTGACACGGTCAAATCTATAAGATGGTCGGACGACACTAGTATTCCTTTTGTTGATATGACGCTTGATCGAGCACAATTGCGACTTATTCAAACACCTCAATGCTTTTCTTATTCAACTTTAATAAAAGCACATAAGCTATGTGAAGGAAATTTCACTGATGATTCAGCGATGGTCGAGTCACTGGGTGACAGAGTAGCCGTAGTTGAGGGCGCGATTGATAACATTAAGATTACTTTTCCATCAGATCTAGATCTGGTAAGTGAGATGTTGAAAACATTCAGTAGGGATACATAAATGAGAACTGGTATTGGCTATGACTTACACAAGTTTGAGGCTGACGCTGAGTTGTCTCTTCGTTTAGGTGGGATTGATATTCAGGAAGCTCGGCGCTTGCTAGGTCATTCTGATGGTGATGCATTGATTCACGCAGTGATAGATGCGATCTTAGGCGCAGCTGGTGCGGGAGATATAGGTAGCCATTTCCCGTCGGACGATCCTGCGACTGAAGGAATTGACAGCCGAGAGTTACTCAGGCGGGTACAACGACTTGTGGCTGCTGATGGTTTTTCGATCGTGAACATAGATGCGACGGTGATCGCGGAGACTCCGCGTTTAGGAGATTATTTGGGTCTTATGTGTGAATCTATGGCAACAGCCTTGGGAATTCAGAAGAATCAGGTTAATGTTAAGGCAACAACAAATGAGCAAGTAGGATCGTTAGGTTCCGGCGAGGCAATAGCTGTGATGGCGGTCGTGAGTTTGATGGAGACTGTCGAATAGACTTCATTCCATAGGGGTTCTAGTGCGAGATTAGGTTTGAAATGTTTCTTAAGTTTGCAAGATTAATGAAGGAGGATGTGGCATTGGCCCGGCAAATTGACCCGGCCGCACGTTCTTCGCTAGAGGTGGCTCTAACCTATTCGGGTATTCACGCTATTTGGTTTCATAGGATTGCTCATTTTTTACATCTGGCTAATTTTTTTCTTATCGCTCGGATTTTTTCTCAGTTGTCACGATTGCTTACCGGAGTAGAAATTCATCCAGCAGCTCAAATAGATAGGGGTGTTTTTATCGATCACGGCATGGGGGTCGTAATTGGCGAAACTGCAGTAGTGGGACAAGGTTGTCATTTGTATCAGGGAGTTACGCTAGGCGGCACTTCCACTAGACATGAAAAACGACATCCAACATTAGGGGAAGCCGTAACAGTGGGTGCAGGTGCGAAAATTATTGGCGCCGTTAAAATTGGTAATAATGTCAGAATAGGCGCCGGATCAGTTGTTATCACATCGGTGCCAGATGGAGCTACCGTAGTAGGTGTACCTGGACATATTACTTCGGTCGTTGGAATCAGTAATGAAACTGTTGAAAGACTTCCTGATCCTGAGTGGGAGAGACTGGAAGCAGTCGAAGATCGGATTAACGCTATCGAAGAATTTTTAGCTAAAAATGAAGAATAATAAGAGCGAAGGGACTGGTTTAGAGTCACATCACTTTTTAAGTGAATGCCGATATCAACCACTTAAACATGAAAATTTCTAATACTCTTACCGGTTCGAAATCTTCAGTGAAGTTGATGCCTGGTAAAAATGCGATTGGGATATATGTTTGTGGAGTGACCCCCTATGACAGTGCGCACGTGGGTCATGCTATGTCACTCATGGTATATGACGTTTTAATTAGGTATTTACGATGGTGTGATTATGAGGTAAATTTCGTTTCGAATTACACAGATGTTGACGATAAATTGATTGATCGAGCCCGAGAACTCTCGATAGAACCGCTAGAGCTTGCTAATCGCAATATACAGGAATGGGAAGAGGAACAGAAGGCCTTAGGTTTATTGGTTCCTGATGTCAGACCTAGAGTAACTCAAGAAATAGAATCCATTATTGAAATGATTCAAGAAATTATTGATCATGGATTGGCGTATTCGACTGGTGATGGCGACGTGTACTATCGAGTCCGTTTAAATTCGGATTATGGCAAATTAAGTCATAGACGAATCGATGATTTGATAAGTGTTTCACGATCCGAGGTAGATAGTACGAAAGAGGATCCATTAGATTTCGCACTCTGGAAAGCTGCTAAACCTGGGGAGCCGAGTTGGGCCTCGCCTTGGGGAGCGGGGAGACCTGGCTGGCATATTGAGTGTTCGGCGATGGCACGTCGTTACCTTGGAGAAAAGTTTGAAATTCATGGGGGAGGCTTAGACTTAATTTTTCCTCATCATGAGAACGAAATAGCTCAGGCCGAGGGCGCTGCTAATACGCTTGATGTGTTTGCTCAGATCTGGATGCATAATGGGATGGTTCAGCGTGATGGTGAGAAAATGTCCAAGTCAGTAGGCAATGTAGTAACAGTGCAAGAGGCTTTGGAGCAATGGTCAAGTGATGCGATCCGATTATTTGTATTGTCTTCTCATTACCGATCAGGTCGAAATCTTACAGATGATGCTATGCATGCCGCAGTACTAGGTGTTGAGCGGTTACGAAATGCGATTGACCTGGGCAATCGCGGCGCTGAAAAATCAGGTATCGATTGCCGCTTGGTAATTGAAAGATTTACGACTGCAATGGATGATGATGTTTCAACCCCTCAAGCAGTAGCAGTTTTGTTTGATTTGGTTAAGGAAATTAACCGTAAATATGACCAAGGGTTCGATGTGTCAGAGGCTCAACTGCTTTTAGAGGAATTGTCAAGAAAAGTCCTTGGATTTTCATTAGAAAGTGCAAAAAATAATAGCCTGGACGTGAGTGTGGTTCAGTTGCAGGACCTAGTTGGTAAGTTCGATCTCGATATAAGTGTAAATTCGGTAGATCAGATTATTGATGCTTTAGTTCAATACCGAGGGTCCGCTAGGCAAAACAGAGATTTTGCGCTAGCGGATTCGATTAGAGACGCATTGTTGAATCTAAATATTGCACTGGATGACACTGCGGACGGAACTATCTGGACTCCGCTTTTGCGCTAGCTTGTATTGACCCTAATACGCTCCGGATCATACACTTGTAAGTCTGTCCTAACAGTTGTACGACTTTGTTTTACAGTTGTTATTAGATTTTGATTGTTTGGTTGTTGTTGATTTAGTTTTAATGAATCGGGCCATTATCTGATAGTGACAGCAAAAAATATTTAAGTAGAGGGGTTTGATTTAAGACGTCATAGCTAGCACGGGTGGGAGAGTGGTTAAATCCAGCGGGTTGTAAACCCGCCGCCTTACGGCTACGCAGGTTCGAATCCTGCCCCGTGCACCAGAACAATCGTGC
>CAVODE010000046.1:0-15374 GCA_963694535.1 Dehalococcoidia bacterium | reverse complement strand
CTAATTGGATTAGCTGAAACTTCTTTCGTGAAGGGCCTTCCATCTTCGAGATTAATTGAACCAGTTTGATACATGATTGTTATACCAGTTGGTCCTTGCCCTGCTGGTATAACACGTCGAGCTTTAACCGGAATGGTGAGAACCTCTCCTTCACGTTTTACGGTTAAGTTAATATTGCTCCCACTATAAATACGAACGAGTCTGACTGCCTCTGGTAGATTAGCAGCGTCCCGGTTATTGATTGATTGAATCACATCTCCAGCCATAACTCCTGCAAGATCTGCAGGCCCATTTAGGACAGTATCTGCTACTACTGCCCGTCCGATAGGCACTTCATGCGGAACAATCAAAGCTATTGCAAAAAGTATGATCGGCAACACGAGATTTGTGAGGCCTCCTGAAGATAGTACGATTAAGCGTTGCCAGGCTGGCTTAGCAGCGAACGAGTTGGGTGAGCTGTTGGTCTCCTCGCCTTCCATTTTTACATAACCACCTAAAGGAAGCATATTGATCGAATAATTAATACCTGACTTATTTATAGTAAAAAGACGTGGTGGCATTCCAATTGCAAATTCTTCAACTTTTATTTTGAATAATCTGGCAGTTAGAAAATGGGCTAATTCGTGTGCAAAAACTAAGCCCGAAAGAATAGCTAGGAAAATAGTTGCTGAGCGAACAATTTGATTTCCACTTTGAAATAACCAATAGCTTGCTGCGATGGCAGCAGAGGTTAAGATTAACTTTCGAATTAGACGGCTTTGTGAGTGAGATTTAGAATTTTCAGTTTCGTTTATAACCAAAGCTCTTTCCTCTAGTGGGCATATGATTGATTAGCGTGGCTTATGGCCACAAAATTGCGCCCCCACTCTTCAGCTTTAAGACTATCATCGAGCGTAGGTTGTGGTGTTCCAGGATGGTTATCAAGGGTATACCTGAGGAGTTTGGGTATATCAGTAAACGGTATTTTCCCAGACAAGAATAATGCTACTGCTGCCTCGTCAGCACCCGCGACCGCTGCCATCGCCGTATCCTCACGTCGCCCGGCCTCGAGGGCGACCTGAAGTGCTGGATACATTTCATGGTTAACCTCTGAAAAATTTAGTGATCCATGCTTAGCAAGATCTAAAGGAACGCTTGGCTCATTGGCGGCTCTTTTTGGATGAGTAATGGCAATTTGAATCGGTAAGCGCATATCAGGCTCTCCAAGCTGTGCCTTAATAGATCCATCTTGGAATGCAACCATACTGTGCACGATGCTTTCTTTATGTTGAAGGATTTTTATTTTTTCAAGCGGAATATTAAATAACCATCTCGCTTCTACGGCCTCAAGTCCTTTATTGAAAAGCGTAGCACTGTCGATAGTGACCTTTTGGCCCATCATCCAGGTCGGATGCTTTAGAGCCTCCTGAGCTGTAACACCCGCAAGTTCTGTGGGCTTGTAGTCTCTGAATGCTCCTCCAGAGGCAGTGAGTATTAATTCTTTGACAGCATCATCATCTTCTCCCCAGAGGCATTGCCAAACGGCTGAGTGCTCAGAATCTATGGGTAGCAGCTCGGCCCCGAGGTCCTGCCCTATGGCCAGAGCATCTCGGACGGCCTGGCCACCAACCACCAATGACTCTTTGTTAGCGAGCGCAACCTTTTTGCCCATCTTGAGGGCTTCAATTACAGGTTTTAGACTTACCAAGCCAGTCGACGCCACAATTAATACATCAATATCTTCTCGTGTCGCGAGGGTTTCTAGTGAGTTCCATTCAATCTGGTGATCTTCAAATTCTCTGATGATATCTGGAGAATGTTTATAAGAATCAATGAATACGGCTTTTGGCCGAAAAATACTAACTTGCTCTCTTAATCGCTCGATATTTTGTCCGGTAGCTAGAGCTGTTATTTCGCAGATGAATCCGGCCTGATTCAATTCTTTTACGACATCAAGAGTTTGTTCGCCAATTGATCCAGTCGAACCTACTAGGCCAATTCGAATTGTTGAACTTGTAATCAGTATCCTCCTTACGATTTGTGGTTATGAGATTAACCGTTGAATCCAGAAAAAGGTCATTCCAGTAAATATCAATGAATCGACTCTGTCTAAAACTCCGCCATGATCTAACAATATATTAGAAAAATCTTTTATGCCCATTTTCCTTTTGATAGCAGAGGCAAGTAGATCTCCGAATATAGTACTTGTGCTTAGGAGGACAGCGATGATAGCCGTCTCGGAAATTGAGTAGTCGAAGGCTGAGGTTATTTGTATGGTCAAGAATACAAGTGTTGAGCCCAGTAGCAATCCTCCAAAAGCACCTTCCCAAGTTTTGTTAGGTGACAGAGATTCCCATAACTTATAACGGCCAATACTACTTCCTATAAAGTACGCACCTGAATCTGTGGCGACTACGGTAATTAATAGCACGAGTAAAAAATCGAACTGATGGTCAAGGTTCTTCAGGAGAAGTAAGTGAGCTGGCAAGATTGAGGTGTATAAGATACCAAATACCACCCAAATAAGATTAGTTTTGCGGGTATTTTTCTTGGTAATAACTAATAAAATCGACACAATTGTCATCAAACTTAATAGTGAAATGAGGACGGATTCATGAACTTCTTGATAAATTATTGCGACGATAGCTGTACTAAAAATCGCAACGCACATTCGGAGAATGATTGGTGAATTCGGAAACTTTGCCCTGCTAAATTCATAGGCTAATCCGGCTGAGAGCAGTTGAATCAGCACCATAAACAGTCTAGGAGGAAGCCAGAGGCACGAAATCGCAAACAGTAAAAGTATCATGCCAATAAGAATCCGCATAGAAGTAGATCGCGAAATTGGCATACTCAGGCTTTCGTATCTAATTTATTACTGTGTCAGGCACTAGTCCAAATTTTCTTTGCCTGACAGAAAATTCGTGGAGAGCTTCATCGATTTCAGGTTCTCCAAAATCAGGCCAATAAAGTTTCGAAAAATAAATCTCGGCATACGTGGATTGCCACATAAGAAAATTAGAGAATCGCTCGGTTCCACCGGTTCGGATTAAGAAATCGACGTCAGGAAGTCCTACCGTCTGAAGATATTTCTCAAATAATTCTTCTTTGATATCTGCAGGATCAACGCCGTCGGCGATAAGGCTTTTTACTGCGTCTAGGATTTCTGTCCTTGCACCATAATTGAACGCCAGATTCACAGTCATTAAATCATTTTCACGTGTTTCTAGCACCGCTTTTTCGACTTTTTTGGCGAGCCAGTTTGGTAATGAATCAAGATTTCCGAGATGCTGTAATTTGATATTTGTGCTATTCAGTTCGTCCAAGTATTCATCAATAAATTGCCCCCCGATTCGAAATATTGCATCGATTTCAGGTCGTGGCCTACCCCAATTTTCGGTTGAAAAACCAAATAAGCTGAGGCATTTGACGCCTCTTTCACCAAGCTTGGTAATGACGGGTCGAATAGCCTGGGCTCCAGCCTTATGCCCCTCTTTGCGAGCTAATCCTCGTTCCTCTGCCCATCTCCCATTCCCATCCATAATAATAGCCACATGTTTTGGGATGGCGACTTGATTTTGTTGATTTTGATTCATTAGTTAGGTTTGTACTTATTAATAAATGTTCTATGGGCACATCTCAGTATTAGGTTATTCGTTATCTTAAATTTCCATCAAATCTTGCTCTTTTTGCAGAATTTTTTTGTCGATATTGCCTATGTACTGTTTCGTCAGGTTTTCTATACCCTGCAGGCCTCGCCTTTCATCGTCATCACCTATGTCGCCAGACTTGTTAAGTTTTTTAAACTCATCATTTGCACTGCGTCTAGCTCCACGAATAGAAATTCTACTTTCCTCTGCCTTTTGCTGAACTTGCTTCACCAATTCTTTTCGTCTCTCCTGAGTCAAGGCCGGAACAGGCAGTCGTATCAACTTGCCATCAGTAGACGGAGTAATGCCTAGCTGAGACGTTTGTACGGCTCTCATTACTGCATCAACAATAGAGGCATCATACGGTTGAATAGTTATCAACTGTGCCTCAGGCACAGAAATACTTGCTACTTGCTGTAAAGGTGTATTCGTCCCATATGCCTCAATAATTAAGTTTTCGACAAGTGTAGGACTAGCTCGTCCAGATCTTATTTGGGTTAGATCTCTATCTAGCGCATTGAGCGCACTATCCATTCTTTCTTCGGCGCTGAAACTTACTTCTTCGATAATTTCTTCAGTCATTGTTATAACTCCGTCTAATAACAAACCATAATCTTATAGTAAGGGTGAAATTTAGACGCGCTAGTAATATCTAGTAAATTTATTCGGAACTACCAAGTTCAAATCGTGAAAAACGAGCGACTCGTATATTTTCACCAGTTTTTGCGATCTCATCTTGTACCAATTCACCAACTGTCTTACTGCCGTCACGAATTGAATTTTGTTCCATAAGCGCCATTGGTTCGATATCAGACTCAACATCAGATGGAATCTCTTCCCTAGTGATTGCAATCGGATTCATTGCAGCTACTTGCATGGCTATCTCATGTGCAAGTGCTTGAAATTCATCAGTGCGAGCTACAAAGTCAGTTTCACAGTTCAACTCGACTAGGGCACCAATTCGCCCCCCGCCTTTTCCTGCTGGATGGGTATATGCTACTACTATCCCCTGATTAGTTTCCCTGCCGGCTCGTTTTGCAGCGCTTGCTAGGCCTTGTTGTTGAATAACCGATTTAGCTGCCTCAAAGTCTCCACCAGCTTCTTCAAGTGCTCTTTTCGCATCCATGACTCCGGCGCCGGTGGCGTCACGCAAGGCTTTTACGTCAGCGGTCGTTACCATTTTATCTACCTCTTAAATAGCTACAAACTTATCTAGTTTATTAGAACAGATTAACTAGCCGCTGCAGTTGCTTCGGGTGCTTCTCCGTCAGTGAAAGCCAAGTCTTCATCATACTGTTGTTCAATCTCACCAACAGCGATACCTTCTATGATTGCATCCGTCACACTTGACGCGATTAAGCGGATAGCTCTAAGAGCGTCGTCATTCGATGGTATTGGAAAGTCAATCATGTCTGGATTAGAGTTCGAGTCACATAGTGCAACTACCTTGATTCCTGATCTATTTGCTTCTTTAACAGCGATTTCGTCCAACGTTGGGTCTACGATAAAGACCATTCCGGGTGTACGACTCATATTTCGCATTCCAGCGTAGAATCTTTCCATTTTCTCAAATTTTTTCTGTCTTCCGAGTTGTTCTCTCTTAGACATGGATGAGCCTGAAATTTGAACCGTCTGGGTTGATTCCTCATCTAGTTCAACAGACGCCGCTTCAGCGCTCTGAATTTCTAGGTTCATTTGTTCGATTTCAGCGGAAAGGTCAATAAATTTATTAATTCGTTCTTGGATAGTTGAGAAATTTGTAAGAGTTCCGCCAAGCCAACGAGTTGTGATATAAGGCATAGCACAGCGGGTAGCTTCCGTCTCTACGATTGCTTTTGCTTGTCGTTTCGTGCCTACAAAAAGTATTTGTTCGCCACTAGCTGCGGTCTCTCTAACCGCATCCAGCGCAGCCTCCAACGCCTTAACCGTTTTGCCTAGGTCAATTATGTGAATTCCGTTACGCGCTCCATATAAAAACCGGTCCATCTTTGGATTCCAGCGTCGAGTTTGATGCCCGAAATGAACACCAGCTTCAAGTAAATCTCTCATTGTTACACTCGCCATTGACAAGAATCCCCTCTGGACCATGAATAGTAACTGAATTTTTAAGGCTTTTGCAAATACGTTATAAATAGGCCGAACCGGAATTATCACCCGAAATCCCTCTAAAAGCTAGTACGAATCCTAGTTATTCACCCTGAATCTTCACTACTTGCCAGTAATCTTGAGGCTTAGGCAGTTTGGGCCTTAAGATTACTGACACATAGGAGCAGCATATGCCGAAGTATGACTATCATTGCGAAAATTGTGATTTGACTTACGAACTCAAACTACCATTTGGGTCATCAGTCGACCAAGAGTGCAATCAATGTAACAAGACAGCTAGGCGTTTATTGACTCCGCCCGCACTAGTTTTTAAAGGCTCTGGTTTTTATAAAACATCTGAAAGGGCCTCTGACAGCGATGGAAAGGCTGAGAAAACTAAGTCCAAAGGGACGAACAAACCTGCAACAGAGACTAAACCTAGTGACTCATCTTCCTCGAGCACGAACGATTCCAAACCCTCGAGCACGAACGATTCCAAACCCTCGGTCACGAACACGTCGGACGCATAAAACAATCAGCTATGAGGGCGGTACTTCAACGGGTTTCTAGTGCTGAAGTTTCTGTTAATTCTCAAATTGTTGGGTCAATCGAAGAAGGTCTCATGGTCTATCTCGGCTTCGGCCATGACGACACGGAGGTGAGGGTGGACATGCTGGTTGAAAAAATAAGCAAACTCAGAATTTTCTCTAATGAGCAAGGCAAATTTGACTTATCAATTTTAGACGTCAAGGGTGAACTATTAGTGGTTCCGCAGTTCACCCTGTTTGCAGACACCAGTGGAAGGCGGCCATCTTTTTTTGAGGCGGCGAGTCCGGAGATTGCGAAACAGCTGTTCGGTCTCACGGTTGAGCGATTTTGCAAGAGCGAGATTACTAAGGTGGAATCTGGGATATTTGGCGCGCATATGAGTGTGCAGTCAGTCAATAATGGACCAGTAACGATTCTTTTTGACGATAAAATTTAACACTATATCAATAAATTGCACATTCCAATTGAGATTGTCGTAGTAGTCTAAATAGATAGGCTAAAAATGCCTCAATATCTTTGGTATATCAAAATGATGGAAGAACGTTAGCTGTATGACATCAAGATTTGGCCTTAGTAAATTTGGTTTATTGGTACTGTTGACTATTTTCGGTTTTGCTATGAGTTGCGCGTCCTCGTCGGATATTGAGCAGGTCCAGAGCGATGCCGGACATCTGAGTCAAGAAATTAATTCGTTGCAAGCTTCTCAAGAATCATTAAGAGTTGATAATGATTTCTACAAAGCTGACCTGAAGAAGCTTGAAGATGCGAATACTCAACTTTTTTTAATGCTGTCGGATCAGGCAAAAGAACTCAACGATCAGTCTGTTCTTGTTACGATTCAGGCTGATAAAATTGCGACCCAAGCCAGCGAGATTAATGCGCAAATGGATGCAATTGTGTCTCAATCTTCTGAAATTACTGGTCAGTCCGAGCAAATCAATACGCAGGCCAAGCAAATTAATATACAGGCTCAGCAAATACTAGATTTGCAATCTAGCCTGGAGAATCAAGGAATTCAAATAACTGCGCAGCAGCAGAAGAGTAAGAACCTAGAGGGTAAAGTTAGTGCACAGGGTGAAGTTGCAGGTCAGTTGAAGTCAGATTTGGAGGCCCAAAAAGCTGCAGATGATGACTTACTTGAAAAAATTAATAAATTGCCGACGACCGTATGTTCGATAGAAGATTCATCTGCAGATGTACGTAGCAATACATTTAAAGTCACGATTTCACTCGGATATGGGACCGGCACTGGTACGGCTTTTTTTATAGGTAATTCAGAGTTTATAACTAATGAGCATGTCGTTGATAGTGGTGGTCGAATATTACTGAGCAATGACCAGCAAAAATTCTATGCCACTATCGTAGCCACCTCACCATCGCGTGATTTGGCTTTACTAAAGGTTTCCAATTATTTGACTCTAACGGCAACCGGATTAACTACAGTCGAACTAACGGACTCCGATACCGGCAAGCAAATTGGTGTAACTGGATATCCAAAGGGCCTCGGGGACACCCCATCGGTATCATACGGTGTTATCTCTCGGGTATTTCTCGACGATAATGAAAATGAGAAGATGCAAACCGATGCTGCCATCAGTCCGGGGAGTAGCGGTGGCCCCGTGTTTAATGAGTGCGGTGAAGTTGTTGGCGTGATTTCTTCAAAATTGACTGGCACAAGTATTGAGGGTCTTGGTTTCGCGTTTTCGTCCGATACATTGACAAATTTCCTGAGTGACGTTTCTGGCCGTGGCCTGAGATAATGTGGGGTGCAAGAACCCGTCAAGTTGTCAAAAGAGACTGATTGCTGCCAACGATTTTTTGGACTTGGTCTGCTTTTTCGTATGAATTTAATTCTGAGGCATAATCGAGAACGCGTCCTATTAATTCATGCTTACTGATGGTAGCGCTTGGTTGATCTAAAAAAATAACATGTACGGGAGCAAGATTTGATTTCCGGCATTCCGTTTTATAAATTTCAATCGACATGTCGTCAAGATCGTCGATAATAATTACTCCATAGCGAATATCAATTGCATTAGCGGCGATTGATATGGAATTCTTGATACGGAGAATTTTTTGTTCAATCGCGGGCGTAGTAGTATCACCAATTTCTTGCCGACCTGCTTGGATAAATTGATTCATATCAGTTACACGAAGTAGCAGCATTTTATCGAAGCGTTCACACAATGCATTTGCAACTTCTGAAATGTCAGAATTTTCACTTCCTGACAGGAGTAAAACTTGTTGCATGATATATCTTTCAGTCGCTAATTTATTGAAATATCGAGGCCGATATCAATAGCAGCCGCTGAGTGTGTCAAAGCTCCGACAGAAATTAGGTCAACTCCTGCAGATGCTACTGCCTCAATTGTAGCGTCAGTAATTCCACCGGACGCCTCAAATATCACATGCTGTGCTTGTTGCAATTTGCGAGCGTTCCGAACAATTTCTTTCATGGTGTCGGGTGTCATGTTATCGAGCATTACAATATCTGCCCCTCCGAGTACAGCTTCTTCAGCAAGCTCTGGAGTGTCTGCTTCGATTTCTATTTGCAGAGTGTGTGGAATTTGTTGTCGCACATCAGATATTAATTCAGAAATTCCTACTCCCCGTTTTTGTGCGGCCGCAATATGATTATCTTTGATAAGAACCCCGTCTTGTAGATTGTCACGATGATTTGAGCCACCACCGCACCGCACCGCATATCTTTCGAGTGACCTTAACCCCGGTGTTGTTTTACGGGTATCTACAATTGTCACATTGGGATATTCGTGAAGAAGCGACACCATTTCTGCGGTGAGTGTTGCTACGCCAGATAGCCGTTGCAACAAATTTAAGGCTACCCTCTCTGCTGATAAAATTGCTTGTAATGTTCCGTCGACGACAGCTATAGTCCTGCCACTTTCGACTTGTGTTCCATCGGGTAAAACTTTCGACATACGAGCAGTGGGATCCATATATTTGAATGCTGTTTCTGCAGCTTTAACACCTGCTAGAGTGCCATTTTGTTTGAATCTAAGTACACCCGTGCCAATTTGTTCTTTTAGAACAGTGGACTGAGTAGTAACGTCGTATTCGCTTCTGTCTTCATGTAATGCCGATCGGATCACCTCTTGCCATACATGAAATGATGGTTCCTTAAGATTAGACGCCATAATATTTTTCCTGATTCTTACGATTGTTGATAATGGATATGTGTTTTCCAACTGTCACTGCTTGCGGGGAAATCTTCTCTGAAATGAGATCCTCGAGATTCTGTACGTTTTAATGCTGCATCAATCATTAACCGACTAACCGTAAGTAGCGACTGAGTTTCGTAGTCACTAATTTCACCTTTGTTTGTTGCATTTTTTGCAAGTTGTTCAAGTTTAACCCTGGCAAATTCTAAGCCTTCTTTGTTGCGAACAACACCAGCGCGCGTCCACATTATATTTTGGATTTCTTTTTTTATTTCTGATGCTGTCAATGTGGTTTCAACTTGACTCAATACAATAGTCGGAATCGCGTATGGAGTCTGAACAGATTTAATGCTGATGTCTGTGGCCTTTGGACTGATAATTTGATCTATTGCACGGTGGGCAAAAATAACGGTTTCAAGTAAAGAATTACTTGCTAGTCGATTGGCGCCATGCACGCCGGTACAAGCTGTTTCTCCAATTGCGAAGAGGCCTGGTACTGACGTTTCTCCATACGTATTAGTAACAAGTCCCCCCATCAAATAATGAGCCGCTGGTGACACGGGAATGAGGTCCCGTGAAATGTCTATTCCGGCACTCACACATACTGAACTAATTTGAGGAAATCGTGCAAAGAGCCATTCTTTTGACTTTTCGGTTGTTTTTGTTCTGATGTCTAGCCACACGTGATCTTTATCTGTATTTATTGATTCCTCGACAATAGCCCGCGCCACTATGTCTCGGGGTGCAAGTTCCAGCAACTTGTCATAGCGGCTCATGAATCGTTCACCTGAATTATTAAGAAGCTGAGCTCCATCGCCTCGTAAAGCCTCCGAAATTAGAAAAACTGGTCGGTCTGGGAGTACCAGAGCGGTGGGGTGAAACTGAACAAATTCCATGTCAGTTACGACCGCGCCAGCGTTATAGCCGAGGGCTACCCCATCACCGGTCGAAACTTGCGGATTAGTCGTCACTTTGTAGATTTGACCTGCTCCTCCGGTCGCTAGCATTACGTGGCGCGAATAAATGGATTCGGTGACACCCGTAACGGTGTTGTGACTTTCTATTCCAACGGCGAATTTGTTGCCGGTGCTATCAGATTCTAGGAGTATTTTCTCGGGAATCGTGTTCTCTCGAATTTCTAATTTCTCTTGAGCCAGGTGGGACAGTGAAGTTTCTATCTCAAGCCCCGTACCGTCTCCTCTTGCGTGTAAGATTCGCGGTTGAGAATGTGCTCCTTCATGGCCTAGATTGACCTGTCCATCGACAGAGTCAAATTGCACTCCAAATCGAGCTAAATCTGCAATTCTTGAAGCAGCTTCCGAACAGAGTATTCTTGCTGCGGCCTCGTCGACCAAACCTGCGCCAGCGTTGAGTGTGTCAGCGAGATGTTTTTCAGGACTATCACCTGCTCCTACTGCTGCGGCAATACCTCCCTGTGCATAGCGTGTAGATGCCTCTTCTATACTCGACTTAGTAACGAGCAAGACGCTGAGGCCCACTTCTCTAGCTTTTATTGCGGCATAGAGCCCTGCAATACCTGACCCAACAATTATTAAGTCGTACTCAGGGGGAGTATTAGACATAGGGGTCGTACTCTCCAAAACAATTATTGATTCCTATTTATCGCAGTTCCAGCATTCGATTCAGCGCAGTTCGTGCGTGAGTTTTGATCTCAGAATTAACACTGATTTGATTGTGAATATTTCCCTTTGTGAGTTCTTCCATTACCCAAGCTAGATACGCAGGGTGTACTCGATACATAGTTGAACATGGACACACAACAGGATCGAGACAGAAAATATTTTTATCTGGATTTTCTTTTGCAAGTCGCGCAACCAAATTGATTTCTGTTCCAATACCGATTGTGGAACCCGGTGCGGCTTTTGCGACATATTCAGCTATAAACGCGGTGGAACCATTTGCATCAGCACTCTGCACTACGTCATGACGACATTCGGGATGGACAACAATTTGTGCGTCTTTATGTTTGTTACGTGCGTCACTAATTTGTTGCGGAGTGAAACGTTGATGAACTGAGCAATGTCCCTGCCAAAGAATTATTTTGGAACTCTCTAGCGCACTTGGGATAATATCTCCAAGAGATCCTGTTGGTATGCGCCAATTCCATAGAACCATTTCATCTAATGGTATATTCATCGAATGTCCGGTGTTCCTACCGAGGTGTTGATCAGGGAAAAAGAACACTCGCTTGCCTTGTTGAAATGCCCATGTGAGCACTTTTGTCGCATTAGAGGACGTACAAACAACTCCACCATGTTCTCCACAAAAAGCTTTAAGGCTTGCGGCCGAATTCATATATGTGACGGGAATGATGTCATTCGTAGATCCATAAAATGCTTCTAATTCCGACCAAGCATTTTTTACGTCTGCTTCCCGGGCCATATCGGCCATAGAGCATCCGGCTTCCAAGTTAGGCAAGATTACATGCTGGGAGTCAGTCGATAAAATATCAGCGGCTTCAGCCATGAAATGAACACCGCAGAACAGGATATATTTAGCTTTATCGTTCCTCGCCGCGTACTCCGCCAATGCAAATGAGTCTCCTCGCTCGTCTGCGAACTGGATAATGTCTTCTCGTTGGTAATGATGGCCGAGAACTATTAACTCAGAACCCAACTCCTGTCTAGCATCCGAAATTCTTTTAACTAGTGCTTGAGAGTCGAGCGACCAATACTCTTCTGGGATAGTGGTTTGCCATGATCCAAAAGATGATTCCGACGCTAGAGGAAGAGTGTCGATTCCCGTATCAGTCTCACACTGTAGTTGTGACATTTCAAAATATGGGTTCGGTTTGGTGACGATTGACATTTTCATCCTACCTTCGCTCTGTTTGCGTACATTGTACGCAAACTAACGTGGTTAGTAGGTTAAAACTCGGAGCTCACGATGTCAAGACGTGACTAGACTTTCAATGGTGTGACCTCAGCAATTTCAGCCATGAATTCTAGCGTTTCTTCTTCTCTAGTATTGATAGTGAGTCCGGTGATCCCTGAGTCTGCCCAAGCCATGTATCGTTCTTTTATTCTTGCCTTTGATCCTATAAGTGAGCTCTCATCACAATATTCGTCTGGTATCTCCTCGAGAGCTTCTGCCTTACGTCCGGCTAGGTACAGCTCTTGAATTCGCTCAGCTGTTTCGCCGTAGCCTCGGGCTATCATCTGCTGTTTGTGAAAGTTCATGTTTTTGTGTCCCATACCTCCAACATAGAGAGCAATTGATGGTTTCATTGCTCTAAAGGCCGCTCGAACATCTTCCGTAATGTTGACGGTGACGCCGGGTTGAAACTCAAAATTGTCCCATGATTTATTTTCAGCTCCATTTTTGTTAGCTCTACTAAATCCCTCTTCAATTTGAATTTTGTACTCATTCATTCGATTAGGCACAAAGCCTAGTGGGAGTACGCCATCACAAATTTGTCCAGCCAGGCGTAGATTATCCGGGCCACCTGCGCCAAGCCATATGGGCATGTGGGGATTTGTATGTAAAATAGATTTTAGGGGCTTACCTATTCCAAGCGCACCTTCTCCCTTGTACGGTAAGGATATTTCTACTCCATCGTGCTGAACAGGTTCCTCGCGGAGAGAAATTTTTCTCATAATACTTATGTAGTCCTTGAGCATATAGTATGGCTTACCCCATGGCCTTCCGTACCAGCCCTCAACTATCTGTGGTCCTGAGACTCCCAGGCCAGCGATTGCCCGTCCTCCGCCAGCTAACGCATCTACTGTTTGCATTTGCATGGCCGCCATCGCTGCCGTCCGACCGGCCACTTGAATAATTCCAGTGCCGAGTCGAATACGCTCAGTATGTGCTGCTATATACGCGAGTGGTGTAATTGCGTCCGAACCATAAGCCTCTGCGGTCCAAACTGAGTCATAGCCCAAATTTTCAGCTTTCTTTATAAAATCAATTGGGATGGTAAGATTTGGCCCAGAATAGCCTATTGAGACACCTAATCGCATATTTCACTCCTTCGTCTGTATTGTTTGATATTTCATGTCAGAGCTCTATGGCTTCTATCTGAACCAACATGATAGCCGAGGTCGCGGGTTTTGGAGCTTATTTCTCAAGCTCATATGTGATGACCTGTGCACACAACTCACTTGATTTATCGTTCGTATCTATCAGTAGATGGAGACCAGAGCCTTGGGCTATTTTTTCTAGCCAAATCAGGAGTGAGTTATTTTGTTTTAATTCTTTTGTGTATAGTTTTCTGAATTTGTCGGGCTCAATTTCTTGATTATTAAGTGCATCAGTAAGAACTGCTGAAGCAGCTATATCTGGATCCCACTGATCAACTTCTTTTTTTGCAATGGCGCCTGGCCACCGACGTGCTATTAAAACACGTAACAAATTCGACTGATTTGGAGATTGCATTTCTGAAACTTCGACAGTCACTTTGTACGTATTCTCCTATATTCACTAGAAATTATAACTATCACCTCCGATTGTAGGAGCAATAATAAATTCTAGAGATGAGAATTATGTTCTTTGTTAAATTTCGTGTGGTGTAAGCCTAAACTATTTAATAACAATGATGATGGCTGATTTAGTAGTAGCGAATTCACTTGTCCCGCATCTGATCTCACTATTAGCCGTGAGTTTGGATTCGGTATTTTGGAGAGCCTTGAATCCTTCCATTGTACGATCAGCAAAATATTAGAGACCAGTACAAATCCAATTAGCAGAACAATAACCCATATGGATTCAGTTGTATTTGTTTCAGCAACTGCTGTCGTTGTCATATATATCTCGGTAGAGTATGTGTGCATTGATTACTTTTTCCTTACGGACTGCAAAGAGGACATGTGTTCTATTGTGTGTAGATAATAGAACACATGTTCTAAATTAGTCAAGTAAGAT
This sequence comes from Dehalococcoidia bacterium, assembly GCA_963694535.1. GTDB lineage: Bacteria > Chloroflexota > Dehalococcoidia > UBA2979 > UBA2979 > UBA2979. The sequence continues at coordinate 1,048 of CAVODE010000046.1, read as the reverse complement.
AACCAGACCAGTTAACCGAATGTACAATATTCGTGGAATAGCAGAAGGTCTATAGTTCTTTGACTACCATCCCATTTGGTGACCAGCGCCATGTTCGGAATTTAATGTTCTTAATATTGGCGGCTCGGGCGTAGTCCTTGGCTTGTGCGAGCAAGCCAGCAGGGACATATATATATAACGGGCAATCCTGATTTTGGTATAAGGCCCAGACATAGTCAGCCTGTTCACGTGTAACAGTTTCGCGAGATTCAATTTGTGCAATTGCGACAGGATAATTTCCCGGTTGCATGACAGTTACTATGTCGGGGAATACTTTCTCTCCAGTGCCGCGAGGTTCGATTCCAAACGAGGGGTCAGGGCAATTGATGTAGGACTGCAAGTCTGGATCGTCGTCACTAGGGAAATTAAAGCGATCTTTTGCAATTGCGTGCACTATTTCAGCGAGATTATACTTTCTTGATTCTTCACTTCTGCGCCACTCGGTTTCCTGTTGTCTCCAACGGTTAAATTTACGATCTGTTTTTGCTGCAAAGTCTCCAAGTTGTCTTCCTTGCAACGTTGCAAATAGGAGAAGAAATAGACCTGCTAGTGGGAGGAGAGCAGCTACAGTAAGTCCGACCCCCTGTTCATTTTCGATTCTGAGTAAGTCGAAGATCGGTTTTGCCCATGCAATATGAATAAGAGTGGGTCCCGGCTTTACGAGCATTAGAAATACGGAACCGACAAATAGGCCTAGCATGACGACAGATGCAGGGGACAGTTGCGCTGGGCGAGCAGCAGAAACACCTGTAAGAGTAGCATCTTGAATTGTTCGTCCAACAACCACAACTTCTGGCTCAGCGGCAACCTCTTCAGTGGCGGCTGGTGCTTCAGCAACCGCATCTTCAGCAACCGCATCTTCAGCAACCGCATCTTCAGCAGCAGGTGCGTCAGCAGTGACATTTTCGGTGTCAGCAGCAGGTGCAGCACCGCCACCGACCTGGGCACGTGCGGCGACAGGGTCTGAGAACCAGAGCGAATTAATATCAGTAAAAGCGGCTTGATCTCC
>CAVODE010000045.1:0-16039 GCA_963694535.1 Dehalococcoidia bacterium | reverse complement strand
AATGGACTGATGGTTTTTTTATCAACCCGAAACAAGGCGTGCAGTATACCGAACCCTTGTCGATCGAGATTGATTTATCAAACCAAAGTGCAACAGTATTCCCGCGAATATTAATCGTGGCTGAGCCTAACTCAGAGCTTGACATCATTATCAACTCAACATCGATTGAAGAAGAAGCTCTCGTAATTGCTGCTTTAGAATTACAGGTTAAAAACAATGCTAGATTAGCGATTACATTCGCAAATAACTGGGGATTCAATACCCAGGAATTCACTACCCTTCGAGCTGAACTCGCTGATAACGCTTCACTCAACATCTCGACTATATGTATTGGGGGAGCGATTGTTAAGCATCGATACGATATTCACCTAAACGGCAAGGGTGCCGATTCACGTGTAAAAGGTGTTGCCGTGGGAGACAAAACGCAGCATTTTGATTTTATGACTGTACAAGAACACAACGCACCAAATTCTTCATCGGATGTTGAAATTAAGACTGCGCTCGCCGGAGAATCTCGATCTGTCTACTACGGAATAACACGAGTGACCGAAGAGGCAAAAGGCTCTCAAGCAAATCAAGAGAACAGAAATATGCTGCTTGCACCAAAAGCAAAAGCGGATTCTGATCCTGTTTTGGAAATACTTACCAACGATGTAAGTCGATGCGGGCATGGTGCCACGGTTGGACCGGTTGATGCTGAGGGAATGTTCTACCTCATGTCAAGAGGACTTGATAAACGAGCTGCACTACGTACACTCGTTGGCGGATTTATAGCGCCAATTGTTGACAATCTTAAAGATACAGAGTTGGCGGATGTAGTTAGGAAAACAGTAAATGACAAGCTTCAGACTGCTTCGCTAGATTAACTACATCGTCACAACTAATGACTGATACAAGTAGCTCCATATTATTAACAATAAGCCGCGATGAAGTTCCAATTGGGGAGGTTCGCGCCTTTATATTAGATTCTTTCTCTATCGCAATCTCTCACATAGCGGAGAAAGAATGGGGAGCCGTAGAAAATCTATGCAGCCACGATAATGGTGTGCTTGGAGATGGACGAATCAGAAGGGGAAACATTGTGTGTCCTCGACATGGCGCTTCCTTTGACTGTATTACTGGCAAGGTCAAGAGCTTACCTGCGGTGAAGTCCATTGAATCCTTCGAAGTCTCTGAAGATGAGGTGGGACAAGTTCACATTAGTCGAAACTCAGGAGGATCTGATGACAATCGATAAATATCAATCTATTACTCATTCATTGGACATTGAGAAAATTAGGCGCGATTTTCCAATACTTAAGCGTGAAGTGTCAGATGGCAAGCCGTTAGTTTATCTGGATAATGCAGCTACCAGCCAGACCCCCGTCCAGGTAATCGCAGAAATTACTCGCTTTTACCGGGATCATAATGCCAATATTCATAGAGGCGTGCATACTTTATCGATCGAAGCTACCGAGCTGCATGAAGGCGCTCGAAAAAAAGTTGCGAATTTTTTTAATGCTCCAAGTTCCGATGAATGTATTTTCACAAGCGGCACGACTGAGTCAATCAATCTCGTTGCACATGCATGGGGACGGCAACACCTTAAAAAGGGAGACCGGATCGTTATAACAGAAATTGAACACCACTCAAACATAGTGCCGTGGCAGATTTTGAGAGACGAAGTGGGAATTGAACTCAAATATATCCCTATGTCATCTGACGGCTCCTTGGATATGGATTACGCGGCAGATCTAATTACCGAAAATACAAAACTAGTTGCAGTTACAGCAATGTCAAATGCGCTTGGTAATATTACGGATATATCTGCGATTGTAGAGCTTGCAAAAAAGACTGGTGCATTGGTTCTTCTTGATGGTGCACAATCGGCACCTCATCTCGAAACTGATATTCAATTACTTGATATTGATTTTTTTGCGTGCTCAGCGCATAAAATGCTTGGGCCAACCGGAATAGGCCTTCTCTGGGCAAAAATGGAACACTTGACTACTATGAGACCTTTCATGGGCGGCGGCGATATGATTCTCACGGTTAGCATGGAGAACTCCACTTGGGCTGATATCCCAGCAAAGTTTGAAGCGGGGACCCCAAATATTGCTGGTGCAATTGGATTTGGTGCTGCTTGTGACTATCTCACTGATGTTGGAATGAAAAATATCCGTAACCACGAGATGGAGATTACTCAATATGCATTAGATAAGCTCGCAAAAATTGACCGGGTTAAGATTTTTGGGCCGCTTGATTCAAATAAACGTGGTGGGGTAATCTCGTTTAATGTTGATAGAATACATCCTCATGATGTTGGACAAGTACTAGATTCAGATGGTATCGCGATTCGAACCGGACACCACTGCGCGCAACCAATCATGTCGGCCCTCAACATTCCTGCGACTGCTCGAGCATCTTTCTACCTCTATAATACTGAGAAAGAAGTCGATAAGCTCGCTGAGGCACTGGATGCCGTAATTGAGTATTTTGGCTAGCTGGTGCTAGAGAAAGATTTGTTTATATGAGTACTACTCTGCTTGATGATCTCTACAAAGAGATTATTCTCGATCACTATCGACAGCCTCGAAATAAAGGTGAGCTCACCAACTCGACCTGTTCAGCACATGGCGCAAATCCATTATGTGGTGATGAAATTGAACTACAAGTAACCCTTGCGGGTGATGTAATTGAGCAAATCGCTTTTACAGGAGCAGGTTGCTCAATTTCACAGGCAGCGTCAAGTATGATGACTGAGTACGCTCAGGGCCGGTCTATATCAGAGGCACTAGTGGGCGTTGTATCGTTTCAAGAAATGATGACGTCTGGAGTCCCTTCTGAGGCTGATGGATTTGACGATATTGATGCACTAATGGGCGTTGCGAAGTTTCCAGCACGGGTAAAATGTGCTTCCCTCAGCTGGAAAACTCTAGAACAAGCTCTTGATGGAAATAGCACTACTACTACGGAATAATTCTCTCAGAGGAAAGGAGTAATAAATGTCAGATCAACCTGCAAATGATGTGAATACACCATCAAAAGAAGATATTTTTGAGGAACTCAAAGGAGTGGAGGATCCCGAACTTCGGATGAGTGTTGTCGAACTTGGTTTAATTTACGATGTTAACTTGGATGCAGATGGGATCGTAACCGTCGACATGACCTTGACTTCGCCAGCATGCCCAGTTGGACCAATGTTACAAGGCATGATCTTCCACAAAGTTATGCAAATGGATGGAGTGGAGGATGTCGAGGTCAACCTCGTATGGACTCCACCATGGGATCCCAAGATAATGGCGTCTGACGACGTCAAAATGGCTCTAGGCATCTGGTAATACGCCCGGTTTACTAGTTCAGCACAGTTGCAATAGCGCGATTTGGCATTTTAATAAAAATTTCATCAGCTTCCTTGGCACAGGCTATGAAGGTCTCGCTCAGGCATACTGATAGCTCAATAGTTGATAAATCAACGACGTAACGACCTAGAATCGCTGGATCATATGTCACGTTTACACGATGCATATGCCGTTGAGCGTTCTCATTGATTGCAAGCCCTTGTGGGGTATACACGTTATCAGTACAAGAATCTTGAAACGTGCCGGTGAATCTATCCCAATCAATATGGCAGCCCGATTCACCGTATGAAATCAGTCCAAAGATTTTATCTGTGGTAGCTAAAATCCAGATCCCATATGTTGATCCATCCAAATCTGCCCCAAAAGAGACTATTGGAACTAAATGCGGTAAATCAAGTTGTATCTCTTCAGCTGGAACACGTACCACTGGTTCAGGTGTCGATAAAAACGTTACAGAACACATACCAAATAGGATAAATATTGATGCGATCACTAGAGCGGCAAGAAATAGACGTGGCCATGGATTTCTTGGTCTGGTGAAATCAGCTGGTCCGGCTATCGCATCGATACGGTTATCGCCATCATGATTTGAATTGCTCGAAGAGTTAATATGGTTCATGAATCTATTTTAACCGCTATCAAGTAAGACCAAAAGTATGAAGACATCTCAAATTACGCGAAAAAGTATTGTTTCTCGAAAACGCTTTCTGAGTCATCTACTTGGTGGGGCGTTGATGCTTGGAACCAACGCATGCGATAACTTGCTGCCTCGTCCACAAAAAATACCAAAACCGAAAGCTCCTGATATTTCGCATAACAAAGGTCATTACAGATTGAATCAAATGCCACCGAATTCAAAGAAATTGACCCAGCCACAATTACTAACTGTTAATCAATTGTCTAATGAGGCAGATATGCCCTTAGCTCTAGATCCGTTTGAAACATCTCTCGTTTATGAAAGGTTACTTACGGTCGACCCTCGAACCTCGAACTTAATAGAAGGTGCTGCGATCAAGCTCGAGTGGATTGAATCTAATACGGTTAACTTTCTAGTCAAACCAAATAATTTCTTTCACTCCACCGATCCAAATACACAGAAGCTGCTTCCAGTTTCCAGCAAAATGATCACTGAAGATTTCAATATTAAAAGCAGCTCAAAGTCTTTTTTCTGGAACACAATTATTAGTTCGATACACGACATCCCAGATGCCAGATCGCCAAACGGAACCGTTCAACTCAAGCTCAATGGAACATACTCATATCTGCTAGATGACCTTAGTTCGACATTAGGCGAAATTAGAAGCCCCTATCGCTATCAAGATTTGAGTGAGCGTAGTGGAAGTGGGCCTTTCAAACCTGTCTTACTAAAGTCAGATGCTCGCAATCTTGTCCGGAACCCACGCTCCGCGCCGTCAGGACACAGCCTATTGGAACAAATTACCTTCCAAAAACTTAATTCTAGTCAGTGGATGGACCAATCATCTTCCGAAACTCCTACTATTTGGTTAAATCAAGAGCCAAGCAAAAAAGAATCCTATCTAGTCAAAGACACTAGATATGCTGACTCTCTCTGGATACTTGGAATGCGAATTCCAACTGCGAATACAGGCACAGTAACGCCTGGAAATGCTTTCCTTAAAGACTCGAGGATGCGTAAAGCTATAATCCATGCTGTTGACGGTGATTCTATAGCAAAATACGTCGGTGGCTTACCAGCGACGCTGATTACAGGTCCGTACTCGGCAGATATACTGACCGCAAACCAAATAGCCTCGACCGGATCCTTGGCATTCAACGGAAATTTAACACGTGATTACCTCGACGCCGTTGGCTACACTGGTGAACCACTGAGGTTGCTTCACCTAAATCTAGAGCCATACGTGACCGTTATGTCGATACTAAAATCTCAACTTCAAGCTGTTGGCTTTGTCATTGAATCAGTGCCGATCTCACCACAACGCTTAGGAGAAACATTAACTACGACTAGTTTTGATATAGCACTACTGAAAATTGGCGCCCAGCATAGCCCGAATCAGGCACTTCAAATCTACAGAACTTCGAATCAGGAGCGTGATTCAGACAACCCGTGGGGTTTTTCATCGCCAGTTTTTGATAAGATTCTCGAAGCTGCGGCTGATACTATGTTGCCAAGTGAGCGCGCAGAATTACACGTAAAAGCGCAAAAAACACTATTAGATCTTGCACCAGCGGTGGTGCCTCTTGCGACCGCGAGTAGTTCGATTTGGAGAGATTCACGAGTTGAAGGCTATCACCACAACGCCTACGACTATAATCAAACCTCACTGTCAACAAGTTGGCACATTGGGTGACCAGACAATCAACTAAGAAGTTAGCCACAAAGGATCCCTTCAATGAACCAAATCATCCAGCATGCGGAAAATTTATGGACTAATGGTGCGGATGCTACAGGAACGCATCCGTGGCGTGCACTAGGTACTTTTGAAAAAATTCGTGACGGTGTCTGGTTTGCATCCTCGTTTGCGAACCTCACTTTGATCGATGGTGGAACCGAGCTTCTTGTTATTGATCCCGGTGCAAAAAACAATGAAGAACGTAAGTTTAAGCAAATCATAGACATCTTCCCTGATACCCCTGTTTCAACAATTGTCTACACCCACGGGCACCATGATCACTGCTTCGGTGGAGATCGTTATAAAGCCCATGCCAAGGAAAATAATCTCTTAGAGCCAATGATCATTGGCCACCGAGCGCTCGATTCCAGATTTGATAGATATGCAAAAACAACTGGCTTCAATGAAATAATCAACGCCAGACAATTCTTGGGAGGGGCGGCAAATATATCGTGGGAGGCGGAGTATATTCGTCCAGATCTATACGTCGATAATTATAAGAAAATACGAGTTGGAAACATTGAAGCTTCAATTACTCATAGTCGTGGTGAGACTGATGATTCCTTATGGCTACATGTCCCAAAGTATGAAGTTCTCTGCACGGGTGACCTTTTCATATGGACCGCCCCAAATGCAGGAAATCCTCAGAAAGTTCAGCGCTATTGTGGAGAATGGGCGGCGGCACTTGGAGAGATGCAAACTAAAAATGCCAGTATTCTATTACCCGGTCACGGGCCTCCAATAATTGGAAAAGATCGCGTCGAAGAAGCACTGGACTGCACGCGACAATATCTAGAGTCATTAGAAGCTCAGACACTTCAACTAATGAATTTAGGAGCCTCATTAGATGAAGTCCTTGCCAAAGTCAAACCGCCCGAAGAACTAAGTCGAAAATTTTTTCTTCAGCCTGTCTACGACGAACCTGAATTCATCATAAGAAACATCTGGAGACTTTATGGTGGCTGGTACGATGGACAAGCTAGTAACTTAAAACCGCCTCGTGAAGAATCTATCGCTCATGAAATTATCAATCTGATTAGTGGTGGGACTAAAACCTTGATGGAAAGAGCCCAAATACTGAGTGAATCTGGACAATGGCGACTCGCCTGCAAGCTGGCAGATTGGGCCCATCACGCTGCTCCCGATGACACTGACATCAAGTTATTCAGAGGCAAACTTTATCAAGCTCGCACCAATCAAGAAACTTCGACGATGACCATCGGAATTTATAATTCTGTTGCCCGAGAAATGGGTGTCAAAATGAAGGATCAAGCTACCTTTTCAGTCCAGGAGAAGAAAACTCATGAAAGATAGACCCCCATTACATCGGAATCAGGTGTACATTTCTTTCAGAGATTCAGACAGGAGATAACTATGGCCGCATTAACCGGTATTCGTGTACTTGATATGACGCAATATGAAGCAGGTACTTCGTGCACACAATATCTTGCTTGGCTGGGTGCCGAAATTATCAAAATTGAGTCCCCAAACGGAGATCCTGGTCGAAATGCCGGGATCAATTTAGCGGGAGACTCTCAATATTTCATGAACTATAACAGTGGGAAAAAATCGGTAGTGATTGACTTAAAGAATGCTTCTGGTCGGCAATTACTCCTCGATCTTGCAAAAAAGTGTGACATATTTGTTGAAAATTATGGACCTGGTGTAATGGAATCACTCAATATTGGTCCCGACATTTTGGCCGAAATAAATCACAAATTAATCTATGGTCGTATTAAAGGCTTTGGCTTGTCAGGTCCGTATGCGAAGTATAACGCGTACGACTGGGTTGCTCAGGCATCTGCTGGAAGTTTTTCAGTGACGGGCGACCCACTTGGACCGCCGCAAATCGTTGGTCCAACAATTGGTGACAGTGGAACCGGCATACAGATGGCTCTAGGCATACTTGCAGCATATATCGAGAGTGAGAGAACTGGCCTCGGCCAAATGATAGAAATCTCGATGCAAGAAGCAGTGGCCATATTCATGAAAACTTTAGACCTCCTAACTTGGGGAAAGGAGCCCGCACAGCGCTATGGTACCAAACGCGGGCGCACAGGCGGCGGCCTGTACCGCTGTAAAGGAGAGGGTACAAACGACTACGTAATGGTTTTTCCAGTGACACTGAAACAGCAAGATACCGTATTCACTGTCATCGAAAAGCCTGAACTTCTTGCGGATCCAAGATTTAGTACACTTGAAGACCGTGTTGAAAATGAGTCGGCTCTGCGTGAAATCATTCAGGAATGGGCACTGGAACACACAAAACAAGAAGCAATGACTTTATTAGCCGAAGCTGGAGTCCCAGCCTCATATGTTTTCGATACGTTAGATCTTTTTACAGACCCGCACCTTATGGAACGTAACTTCATTGTTGATGTTGAACATCCAGTTAATGGCTCAGTGCAACTCATGAGACATCCCTTACGAATGCCGGGTGCGCTTGAGCCTACCCGTTCACCAATCCTTGGAGAGCACACGCAGGAAGTATTAAAAGACTACCTAGGCCTAGACACCACACAAATCTCAGAACTAATATCCAGAAATGTGATAAAAAAGAATGGCGATTGATTTGCTTTGTGGTTCACACCTCGGCAGCCATCAATGCCCGTGCCTCTTCTTCTGAAGCTACGGCATCGATTAAGACATCAATTTCACCATCTAAAATCTTGGGGATTCCATGTGTCGTTAAGCTAATTCGATGATCCGTTATGCGATCTTGTGGAAAATTGTAAGTGCGAATCTTTTCGGATCGGTCACCTGATCCCACTTGAAGTCTGCGGGCACTAGCTTGTTCACTGGCTATTTTTTCTTGTTGGACCTCATATAAGCGCGCACGAAGGACAGTTTCGGCTTTTGCTCTGTTTTTTAACTGAGATCTCTCATCCTGACAGGTAACCACAATTCCGGTCGGTTCGTGGGTGAATCGTACCGCTGAAGAAGTTTTATTGACATGCTGTCCGCCCGCACCGCCCGCACGATATGTGTCGATTCTGACTTCATCCCAGTTAATTTCCATATCAACTTCATCTACCTGTGCCAAAACTGCAACAGTCGCAGTTGACGTGTGAATACGGCCTTGAGTCTCAGTATCAGGAACTCTCTGTACGCGATGCACGCCTGACTCATATTTAAGGCGACTGTACACTCCGTCGCCTGCCAGTTCAAAAGTAATCTCTTTGAAACCACCAGCATCATTCGCCGAAGTATTGAGAACTGATATTTTCCATCGGTGGCGTTCAGCATAACGCTGATACATTCTATACAAATCATGAGCAAATAGACCAGCCTCGTCACCCCCTGCCCCAGCACGTATCTCCATAATGACGTCCTTCGAGTCCGATGGATCTTTCGGAAGTAGTGACAATTTCAACTCGTATTCGATTTCTATATATTGGGGATCAAGTGTTTCAATTTCGCTCCTTGCAAAATCTCGAACATCTTCATCATCATCTCGCAGCATTAAACGCGCGTCGTCTAATGCTGTTTGCACCGACATAAGTCGATGGTAATTACCGACAATAGTTTCCAATCCGGATCGCTCCTGAGAAATATCTCGTATTTTGTTGTGGTCGGCTAGTACGTTCGGATCTGCGAGCTGATTTCCAAGATACTCATAGTGAGTTACTAATTCCTTAATTCGTTGGAGCATGAACACAGGATACCAAGCATCCGAGTTTCACACATTTCTATAGACTAATTGCTGGCAAAAATATAACGTAAGATTGCATTGGAGCTAAAATCAGCAGAGACTAGAACATCGCACGGAGTCTAACTAATGCTAGATATCAGCTCAGTCATTACATCAACCAGAAATCCACGGATAGTTGAGATTCGATCGCTACGAATGCGCAAGCGGAGGGATCAGCGTCAGCTAGCGTATGTTGAGGGGCTTAGGGCGACAGTGGAGGCAATTAATTCAGACGCACCTATCCGGGAGTTGATAGTTTGCCCTGAACTCCTCACTTCCGCTCCAATACTTGAACGTATTGAAGCTTCCAGTTATTCAACACTAGTCGTATCTGAACCGGTATTTAGGTCACTGTCTAAGCGAGATGGGCCGCAAGGGTTTGCCGCGGTAGTTCAGCAATCTTGGAATACCCTGGACGAGCTTGAGGTTACAGGGGAAAATCTTTGGATAGCGCTCGATTCAATTGCAGATGCTGGCAATATCGGAACAATTCTCCGAAGTTGTGAGGCGACTGGTGTCGCAGGCATTATTTTTGTCGGCAACACAGCAGACCCCTATGATCCCGTCGCTATTCGAGCCAGTACAGGAACAATATTTTCACAGACTCTTATCCGAACTGAGTGGTCAGACCTAATAGCATGGGCAGATTCCTCTAACGTCAAAATCTTTGGTACCTCTGGCACCGCAACACAGGACTATCGGCAGGCAACATATGCACCAAGAAATCTTGTCGCCATGGGCGCTGAACGGTCTGGACTGACAGACAGTCAACTCGATCAATGTGACCAGCTCTTATCAATTCCGATGCGAGGGCAAATCGACTCACTTAATGTCGCAAGCGCTGCGACGCTGGTTCTATATGAGTTTTGTAATAATCAAAGTGCCTGGTCCTCATGAAATCTCTGACCACTCGAGAACTTTTACGTAGCGCAGCTAATCAGCTCATTTTAAGGAAACAGGCTACAAACCTAGACGACGGACTACTACAAGTCGAACTGCTTTTCGGGCTTGCCGCTTCATTAAAACGATCTGCCGTACTGGCGCTTGGCTCCGAGGAACCAACTATTATTGTTCGTAAAGCTTTTCAAATTCTTTTGGACAGGCGATTGGGCCACGAACCACTTGCATATATTCTTGGTGAAAAAGAATTCTTTGGGCTGCCATTTCGTGTAGGAACAGGTGTTTTAGTTCCTCGACCAGAAACTGAAATCCTGGTTGAAATTGCGATAGAGCGTGGCCGCACGCTATACCGGCGAAAGACTCGCGCTCGATTTGCTGATATTGGAACTGGATCGGGCATATTAGCAATATGCCTTTCAACAACGTTTCCAGATGCGCTGATCCACGGAATTGATATCTCAGACACTGCGCTGCACTGGGCAAAAGACAATGCTAATAGGCTCACAACCTCAAAAACGTTAACCTTCTCGCAAGGAAGCTTACTTGAACCACTCAAAACATTAGGAATTCACGACCTAGATATCCTGGTAGCCAATCTTCCGTATATTCCCTCTGACGAAGTTCTTGAACTACCGGAAGAAATACGTCAGCAAGAGCCATTAGTTGCCATCGATGGAGGAGTCGACGGACTCGAGTTATATCGCGCTTTAAGTCGCCAACTTAAAGGAATACTTTCCCCTGACGGCGCTGTAATCTTGCTGGAGGTAGGCAATGGCCAAATTAGCTGGGTGGAAGAGATAATGAAGTCTGCGTTAAAAAAAATTACAAGTCATCCGATCATGTCAGAACAACATCGTGATATGAGGAAAATTCGTCGAGTACTAGAAATTCGATATGGAACAGGGTGATATCAGCTGCGATATATTAGATTCCAGCCGGTCTCGTCTGCGAAATTTGGTAAATCTTTCCCTCTGTTTTAATACTAGGTGCGATAACCATCCGCGTAGAATGAAAATCCTTGATTGTCTGTGCGCCGCACGTGCCCATAGATGTTTTTAAGGCGCCCACTAAGTTCTCCGTTCCATCAGTCTTAGACGTCGGTCCGAAGAGTAACTTATCCAGAGTGGTGTTTTGATTTACCTGGACACGAACACCGCGTGGCAAATCAGCATTCGGTGTGGCCATCCCCCAATGATATCCCCGCCCCGGCGCGCCGATACATGACGCAAATGGAGATCCGATCATGACAGCGTCAGCTCCAGCACATATAGCTTTGGAAACATCACCACCAGTTCTCAATCCACCATCAGTGATGATCGGCACGTAACGACCTGTATCAGCAAAATAAATATCTCGCGCGTGAGCAGTTTCTAAAGTCGCTGATACCTGAGGCATCCCAACACCCAACACTTCTCTAGAAGTGCATGCCGCACCGGGCCCTACACCCACTAATACTCCATGGATTCCAGTCCTCATCAGTTCAAGAGTCGCCTGCTTATCAACTGTATTTCCAACAAGGACAGGCGTCTCAGCCATCACCTCTACCAGCTTATCAAGTTGAAGTCCTTCGAGAGATCTGGATATGTGCGTCGCAGTAGTCACAGTCGATGCTACGGTCAGAATATTGACTCCGGCATCTCTAGTAAGAGGTGCAACTCGTTTCGCATTCTGTGGCGCGACAGAAACAGCCGAAATGCCACCTGCTGAATTAATTTCTTCGATTCGCTGACCGATTAAATTTTCTTTGACGGGTGCGCCATACGCCTTTTGGATCAGAGAAGTTGAAGTCTGCACGTCTGCGGCAGCTATTTCTTCCAACACTTCATCTACATCCGTATAGCGTGTCCAAAGACCGTCAAGATTAAGAACGGCAAATCCACCTTTTTTTGCTATTTGCACAGCAAAGTCCGGGCTTGTTACTCCGTCCATTGCGGCCGCAATAATTGGCGTCGAAAACGTATACTGCCCTAATGTGAATTCAGGAGTCACCATGTCAGGGTTGGTTGTAACTGCGCCTGGCACAATTGCTACATCATCAAATCCATAGGCCCGCTCTAGGTTTTTTGGCACAGGGTAATTCGAAGAAGTTAATTGACTCTCATTGAGTGTCGGCTCGCCCGTAACCATTTTCTAACTCCGCCTCTTCACTTAAGGATAACAAATTAGATCTTATGGGGGGGATTACATTTTCGCATTCAACCTAAGCAATCGTCTCAGGCTTTTACTAACCCTATACGTAGCACTGACGCTATCCTCAGACTATGGAGCAGCGAGCAAAGACATACACTATATAAGGTATATCGAGAGAAAACGGCGGATTTTGTGAGTGATTTTTCAGAAAGAACGATATTAGCTGCAGTCGCGTGGCCGTATTCAAACAATCACCTGCATATGGGGCATATCGCCGGAGCTTACCTGCCTGCGGATATTTTCTCCCGCTACCAACGAATGCGTGGGCACAGAGTACTTATGGTCTCGGGATCTGATTCTCACGGCACGCCCGTTACCGTAAGAGCAGAAGCCGAGGGCGTTACGCCGGAGGATGTTTTTAACCGCTACCACACGTCATTCTTGGACACGTTTCAGAGGCTTGGCATATCATTTGACTTATTCACTTCTACCAACACGAGAAACCACATGGATGTCACCCAGGATTTTTTTCTGACATTGATGAATAAAGGATTGCTCTATGAAGCTGAGCAAACTCTTCTCTTCGATCCGGAAGTACAAAGATTTTTACCTGATCGGTATGTAGAAGGAACATGCCCGATGTGTGAATCAGAGAACGCACGCGGTGATCAGTGTGACGATTGTGGCTCAACCCTTGATGCTTTGGATTTGATTAATCCAAGATCAAAATTATCTAGCGCTGTTCCGGTTGAGAAAGCATCAACGCATTGGTTTTTAAAACTCTCGGCCTTCACTAAAGATATTACTGAATGGTTAAATGCCAAAAAAAATTGGAAACCTCAAGTTAAAAACTTATCCTTGGGAATGGTTGGAGATGAACTTCCAGACCGTTCCATCACTCGAGATTTAACATGGGGAATTCCCGTTCCTCTCGATAATTATGAGACAAAACGAATATACGTATGGTTTGAAGCCGTTATAGGTTATCTTTCTGCCTCGATTGAATGGTCCCAGTCTGAGAAAAATACGACCGGAAATCCAGATATCTGGAAAGATTGGTGGCAGGGAGATAATAATGAAAGCTACTACTTCGTCGGTAAAGACAATATCCCGTTCCACTCTATAATTTGGCCCGCAATGTTACTTGGGTATGGGGGGTTGAATCTACCAACGAATGTCCCCGCAAATCAATATCTAATGATGGGCGGGACTAAAGCATCGAAGAGCCGTGGCACCGCTGTCTGGGTGCCTGACGTGCTCGATCACTTTCACCCTGACGCAATCCGATATGTATTGACAGCATCAATGCCTGAATCGAGTGATTCAGATTTCACCTGGGCTGAATTTGTTCGTCGGAATAATGACGAATTAGTTGCACGTTGGGGGAATCTTGTAAATCGAGTACTTGCGATGACTCACAAAAATTTTGGCGGAAAAGTACCTCCAGCCCCAGCGTCACCTGCCTTGGAGTCAACTACCTTATTGGAGCTCAGTGAAGAAGCTTTCGTACGATCAGGACAAGCCTTCGATCAAATCGAAATTCGGAAGGCGCTGAACGAGATCATGGAGGTTGCAGCCGCAGCTAACAAATATCTAGAAGATCGGGCCCCTTGGACTGCTTTAAAGAATGCCGACATTGGGGTCACACACGCCGCAGAAACCTTGCATACCGCGTTACAGGTAATTAGTAATCTCGCAATCTTGCTCACTCCAATTCTCCCTTTTTCTAGTAAGCAAGTTTGGGAGATGGTTGGTAATTCTTCCGAAAGTGCGCTCACTAATTGGCTTCCTCAAGCTATCAACCCAGGAACCTCGCTACCCACAGCAAGGCCTCTCTTCGCCAAGTTAGATCTTGACTCGGTAGAGGATATCTTCGTAAACGACGTGGTTTAGGAATTCTCATTCAGATGAAGATTAACAGTGAAACTGTCTTTCTATCTAATGTGACCGACGCACACTCCCATTTGTGGTCTGACGAGTTTTCAAGTGACAGAACTCAAACTCTTCAGCGTGCATCGGACGCGGGGCTAGTATGCATCGTTGACATTAGTTATGACGTCGATGCAGAACTCAGGAAAAAAGAAGCTAGGGCACTAGAAATTGACCTAGTCTGTGTTGCCGGTGTTCATCCTCACGATGCTAAGGATTTCCGGCAACTTGAGAAAACACTATCGAGTCAGCTTTCAGGCGGCTCATATAGTGCGATCGGGGAAATTGGCCTCGATTACTACCGAAATCTGTCGCCCGTAAATCAGCAAGTCTCTGTATTCCAAGATCAATTAGAGCTTGCAATTGAATATGACTTGCCGGTAGTGATTCACTCGAGAAATGCTGATCACGATACCTACAACGTTCTCAAGGACTGGGCTCACCGTGTTCCAAGAAATCACGGCCCTAACCGAGAAATTGGTATGATTCACTGTTTCTCAAGTGACTCTGAACTCGCTCAAAAATATATTGAACTTGGTTTTTTAATCTCAATCTCAGGTATTGCAACATTTCCCAATGTTAAGGAAACCCCTGAAGTTATACAACGTATAAATACCAATAAATTGTTAGTTGAAACTGATGCACCGTACTTAACTCCGGTTCCTCATCGGGGTAAAAGAAATGAACCCGCCTTGGTTGTGGATACGATAAAATTTATAAGCGCCTTAAAACAAGTGCCTTCACAAAAGATTGCCGACTCAACTACGCAAAATGCATATAGACTTTTTAGACTGGATGACTTCACTGGAGATCTTTAATGAAGCCTGACTCTGATCTGTCACTCTTGTACGGACCTGCTGCCGCAGACCTACCGCGCGTAACTCAACTCATAGAGTCTGTTGCTACAGAACCTGAATTAGAATTTCTACAGAAAATGCTATCTGCAGCGTTAGCTGGTACTGGTAAATTACTTCGGCCTGCAATCTCTATACTTTCAGCTCGACTTGGCTCTTATGACATTGAACTTGTTGCTCCTCTAGCCGCATCAGTCGAACTATTGCATACCGCGACCCTTGTCCATGATGATGTAATCGATGAAGCCGATGAGCGTCGAGGACAACCAACTCCTAATTCACTTTTTGGGAATGCTGCGTCTGTAATGTTGGGTGACTACATGTTTGCCAATGCAGCTGATTTTATTGCTCGCACAAATCGACCTATAGTTGTCAGGAAATTCGCCAACGCAATTATGCTAATTGCGCAAGGCGAGCTAAAGCAAGACAGTACAGCATTCGAATATTCACCTGACATTAATCGGTATTTGGATCGGATTAAAGGAAAAACGGCTGTACTCTTCGCAACAGCGGCAGAGGGAGGTGCTCTCGTCTGCGATGCTCCTGAAACAACGATTGTGGCAATGCATGAATATGGGATGAACCTTGGGATGGCATTTCAAGTTATAGACGATATCCTCGATTTTACTGGTAATGCCGAGGAGATGGGAAAGCCAGTGGGCTCTGATTTAAAGTCCGGAACATTAACTTTGCCCGCAATTCTGTTTTTACAAAAATATCCTACCGAAAACCCGATCAAAAGAGCTTTCGAAGGCATTCGTACAAATGCGAATTTAGATAAAGCTATCAAAGATATAGTTAATGACGAGACGATTATTCCAG
>CAVODE010000044.1:0-16130 GCA_963694535.1 Dehalococcoidia bacterium | reverse complement strand
AAAGATTTGATTTTACATCACGGAGATCATTCAGCTGCGAACGAAGAGGAAAGTCGGATCCCCAGCAAACAGAAGAGTCCCCTACTAGAGTCGGCATCAATTTATAAATATCAGATGTATACAAATACTTGCTTGCCGCTGAATCAAAAACAAGTCGACCAGACTTTATCAACGTTCGGACTTCCGGCATCAACCCATAAAAAGGAAGTCCCCCACCCCAGTGTGCGGCTATGACTCGCAAGTTTGGATTATTTATCAGTAAGAGCCATAGTTCTCTTACTGACAGGCCGCCACTCTTTCCAGGGTACTGATGGCCCACCTCCTCACTGACGTGGACCAACACTACTCCTCGGAGATCGGTAACCAAGCCTAAATCAGTCCGTTGATTTTTTCGTAGCTCACCGACGCCTAACGTAAAGTCTGGCGGATCGCTTGTTTGGATCGGTACGAATGGAATGATTCTCGAAAATGATGAATCCTGCGATTCTTTTTCAACCTCAATCAAGTAGTTCGTATGTTCTTGTGCCAGACTAGCATCTGACCACCAAAATCCACATGCAACGGAGATATCCACTCCTGCAGTTGACATCGAATCAAGCAAGTCTTCAGCTGTTGCCATCTTGGCATTTGGATCAGCATAAATTTCAGCAAATTGCTTTTCCGTTTTCATGAGAGTCTTCCTCGCTTTAACAAAGCTTGGAGGGAAAATATGAGTATGTACGTCTATCAACATAGATCTACCTTACCCCCTCGACGGAAACGGTATATGTATCTTAGGATCTAACTAGGTGGGGTGCATGATAGATTGGGTTCTGCACCATGACAGTACAAGACATAGCCGAAGCTAAGCAACACGCTCTAGAACTCGGAGAAATCGTAAACGATAAGGCGCCTAGGCTTATACAGGCCATCGAGGCTATCCTGTTCGTTTGCAACGAACCCGTGGAAATAAGAGCTCTTGCTCAAGCCCTTGAAACGTCCTCAAAAGCCATAGCGCTCTCGATCGACATACTCACAAGAGATCTTCGTAACTCAGCTCGAGGGATCCGTGTACAAAGCGGTCCGGACGGAATAACTCTGGTGTCAGCACCTGAGCAATCAGAGCATATTGAAGACTTTATGGGCTTAGCCGCGCATCGAAAGCTATCAAGGTCCGCGCTCGAAACCTTATCAATTATTGCCTATCGCCAACCCGTAACCAAAGGTCAAATCGATGAAATCAGGGGTGTAGGATCAGATTCAGCTCTTGCAACGTTACGCATCCGAGGTTTAGTAGAACCTGCTGGTCGAGCAACCGGACCAGGAAGACCTCTTCTATTCAAAACTACGCAAAAATTTTTGTCACACTTCGGTCTCGAAAAAGCAACAGATATGCCAAATCTACCTGATTACATTGAAATACCCATTGCAGAAATTGCGGAACAATTGGGAATGGATGAATCAATAATCGGGAAGGCCTTGGATTCCTCTGATGACTCACCAACAGATCTGTCACAAACTAAATACGGGGAGGCCGCTGGCGGTGCCTAAATCTCACCCTGCTTCAGAACATCGCAACCGCATAAAGCTCACAGAAAAGTCATTTATATCATTACAAGTCGGACGAAATTGATCTTTGCTCTCTATCTGAAGCATTTACAAGAATAGACATATTCCCCGGAGCATGTCTATTCTCCATCATTGCTTGATGCGCCTCTCCTATTTGATCAAATTGATAAACATCTGATAAAACAGGGTCTACCAACCCGGAAATAACCATCTCATTTAGACCTGAGCATTCTTCAGTAGTCGCAAAATGTGATCCTTGTAACCGTTTCTGTCGCATCCAAAGATAACGCAAGTCTACGTCAGCGTTATATCCGGTTGTACCGGCACAAATGACAACCATTCCACCGTTGTCACACAGGAACACAGACGTAGGAATCGTCCCTTCACCAGGATGCTCAAATACAATCTTTGGTGACCTTCTATCCCCTAGTACTTCCCAAAATTTCTTTCCGAAAGCGCGAGCACCCTTCATCCACTTGCCAAAGGCCTCCCCATCATCAACATCTGGCAAGCGACCCCAATGAGTAAATTCTGGATCTTTTCTATTAATAACACCGTGTGCGCCCAGCTCGTAACACATATCGTATTTGCTCTCATCCGATACAACTGCTATCGGAATTCCACCTCTGGCCTTAACGATTTGCAAGGCCATTACTCCCAATCCGCCCGTCGCGCCCCATACCAACACAGGATCGCCTTCATTAACAACATGTGGTTCCCAAGAGAGCAGCTGCCGGTATGCAGTTGCCCCAACTAACATGTACGCGCTCGCTGCCGCCCACGTGTGTTGAGGAGGCTTAGGAAAACATTGATAGTGATCTACCAATGCAAACTGCGCAAAAGAACCGTAATTTTGCTCATAGCCCCATATTTTAAAAGTGGGTGAAAATGCCGGATTTCCACCGGATACGATGTCGGGATCGTTTTCATCCCAACTGCCACATGATAGGACGACTTCATCACCAACCTTCACAGACGAAACTGAATCACCAACTGCCCAAACAATTCCAGACGCATCTGAACCACCAATATGGAAATCTTCTTCGGCTCCTTGCTTCTGCCGTGCACCGATTACATCAACAGGACTTCCTAAAGCAGCCCACACATTGTTGTAATTAACACCAGCCGCCATGACCCATACAAGAACTTGATTAGCTTCAGGTGTGGGAACATCTACAACCTCCACTTCAAACGCGTCCGAGGGATCTCCAAACCGCTCTGGTCTTATCAATGACGCATACATCTGTTTTGGCACATGCCCTAACGGAGGGGTTTCACCAAGCTCGTATAAATCCTTAGTTTCAGTCACAGATTCCTCCAAGGCTCATCAATTGGAAATAAAATACTTATTTCCAAGTTTATTTTTTATAACTGTACAGCACGATAAACGGCCTCGCGCACAGGCGCTAGATCTAAATCATCATGTAACTTACCTTCAAATTTAGACAGATAAAAAATATCAACCACCTGATTTCCAATCGTATCCACTTTTGCAAGATGGATATTGAGCTCTAGATCTGACAAGGTTTTAGTTATTTGATACAAAAGAGTCGGCCGATCTCTAACGCTCACCTCTAAAATCGTATACTGCTCAGAACTGACATTGTCGAAGTCTATAGTCGCCGGCAAATCATCGAAGTACGTATTGTGATATCTAGACAGAACTTCATCCACCCGTTGCTCAATATTACTAACCATCTCAGCATCTCGAGGAAATTCGTGAAATAATCGATCCCAACGAGTATGGTCAATTTCATAGCCTAGTGCATCCGATACGTGCCACACCTGGATTGCCAAACCATCATCACGCGTGTGTGCAACTCCGGAAAGTACACTCATATTAAAGCCAGCCAAGAGACCAGTGATGTCACGGAGCAAACCAGTTCTATCTCGAGAGATAATACTGAACTCATATACATCGCCCAACGATTCGTACTTCAGTGATACTTGTTCCTTTGAGTCAAACAGATCATTAATCTGAGCAATGTGTTGTGCAATTAATTCATATCTAGTTCCAAACAGATAACTCTCATCTACCAAATCTATATGACTCTCGATTGTGTCAGAATCGTAAAAATCAGCTAGATAGGTTTTTACCTGACGTAACCGCTCTACAAACTGTGAAGAACCATCAATGCCGAAATACGCCTCAACTCGCTTGTAAAGAGTTGAAATCAGTTGAGATCTCCATTGATTCCATGCCTGCCCGCCCGTGGCACGAGCATCAGCCGCAGTTACTAAGTAAACTAGCCGCAGCGTCGGAAGGTCAACAAGTTGATTAGCCACATCAGCAACTACCGACTCATCTGAAATATCTCGACGAGTGGCCGTCTCAGGTAAAAGAAGATGATATCGAACGGCTCTAACAATTCGATCACGTGCAGTAGCAGAAATCTTAAACCGATCACAAATTCCTTCTGCCAGCTCCGCTCCCAAAGGACTGTGGGTAGAGCCTCTACCCTTGCCTATATCGTGTAAAAGAACTGCTATAAGAAATTCATATGTATTTTCGAGTTTTTCATATATAAGTTGGAGAGACTGATCAAATTCGTCTCCGTTCTCAATAATTCGATGGGCTTCTAGGACTGCTCGAGCGTTATGGACGTCAATCGGGTGGGTGTGAAAAGAGACTCTATGTGGCCTTGCGCGCAACGGTTCCCATTCCGGCAGCAGCTCTGCCAAGTGGTCATCCGTCGGAAGTGGCTCCAAATCACCCCTATCCATCCGACGCTTCATCCGATCTATTCCTTTCAAGAACACATCAAGGTCAGGCTCTTGTTGGGCCGAAAATTCATCGTTCGAATCTAGTTCAGTAACTGCAGACTTCACTCCTACTAAATTAGAAAGGCATGAATCAACATCGCGCATAGCAGAAAATAGATGCTGCTGCCACTGAACAATATCTATCTGCAGCCAATCACCCACCCGGAGCGCTATATCAGGATGAAGTAAATTAACTGTCCTGGAAGAACTTCGGTGCTGTGCGTGCAAAGCATTTCGGGTAGCCAAAAGAACTTCACGAGCATTCCCAAGTATCGCCAAATGCTCGTCCTCTATCTGAAAATCTGGATTGACATAGTTCTGAATCGAATGAATCCAATTTATCGAACTCAGAGTCCGTAGGCCGCCTCGTCCTGACTTGATATCAATCGCTAAAGTTTGCCAAGGCTCGTCGTCACGCTGGATTTCGTATCGTCCAGCTAACTCAGTAATAAAATCTAATCCATGAACACGCATAATGCGTGATCTTTCCTTCGTGAACAATTGCCACAACTCTTCTGACCCAGCAATAAATCTTGCGTCAACTAAGGAGGTAGCTGTTTCGATGCTTCCTAATGATTGACTCTCCAAATCTCCGATCTCCCGTACTGAATATCCAACCTTAAAATTAGCATCCCACAACGGATATAAAATTTTCGTTGCGAATTCTGTTGAATCTTTATCAACCAAAATCATCAAGTCAATATCAGAAAAACGCGTCTGTTCAAATCGCGCGTTGCTACCGTGCGCAATTAATGTGAAGGTCTTTTTTTTTGCTCCAGCTTCTGCTTCGTTCACTACAGATCGCAGAGCCTCATCCAAATATCGGGTAAGTTTATCTGAGGCTTTAAGACCCGCAAGATCAACAGATGTCGGCGATGTTTCATTCCTCAAATCCTGAAACTTTGCGAGTAATTCACTGGAATGCATTATGAGCTCGGATTTCTTATGAATTATGCTGTTCGATCGAACAGACGAACCATCATTCAATGCTAAGTTTAGTAGGAAAAAGCAGCTTCAGACTGCTCTCACTAAACAGCGTCCTCGCCTCGCTCACCAGTCCTTATTCGTACTACATCCTCCACATCGAGAATTAGTATTTTCCCATCACCTATCGAACCAGTATGAACTACTTCCTCAATCATACTCATTGTCTCGGGAGCCATAGTGTCGTCAATCAAAATCTCTATACGCACTTTTTGAACCAGATCAACCTCGTACTCGGCACCGCGATATATCTCTTGGTGTCCAGCCTGTCTGCCAAATCCCTGAGCTTCCAGTACGGTAAGACCACTAATGTCAGTGTTCTTAATGGCTTCGATTATGTCGTCCAGTCGGTAGGGATTGACGTAAGCTATTACAAGTTTCATTTACATCAATCCCCGCCGAAACAAAAGTAGTTATTCCGTCAGGAGGTATCCTTGCTCATTGTGTAAGCTGAGGTCCAGTCCCTGTCGTTCCTCTTCTTCGGTAACCCGTAAGCCAATAAACTTATTAATTAATAAAGCAAGTATAGCCGTCATCGCACCCGACCAAACAATTGCAATCACAACCGATATAATTTGTTTAACTAATTGACTTCCACCGGCGACGCCATCCACGGCCAAAACTCCCAGGAGTACGGATCCAATAATTCCGCCTACCAAGTGCACCGCAACCACATCAAGTGAGTCATCGAACTTAAATATTGCTTTAAGTCTCAAAGCGTAGAAACATACCACACCAGCCACTGCACCGATAACTAAGGCACCAAGAGGATCTACAAACCCAGCTGCTGGCGTAATCGCTACAAGTCCTGCAACAGCCCCTGAAGCAAATCCGAGCGTTGTAGCATGGCCGTGGACCATTTTTTCAACAAGTAACCACACGGTTGCAGCCGTTCCTGCTGCCACTTGTGTCGCCATGAACGCGTCCGCGGCGGCCTGATCAGCAGCTAAGGCAGAGCCCGCATTGAAACCAAACCAACCAAACCACAGCAAACCAGCTCCAATTAACGTCAACGGCAGCGAATGCGGCCTGATCGCGCTCGTTCCGTAACCAAGTCTTGGTCCGATCATTATTGCTAGCACTAGCGCCGCAACACCTGCGTTAATATGTACGACCAATCCACCCGCGAAGTCCAACGCTCCGAGATTTTCACCGATATATCCCCCGCCCCATACTGCTGTAGCGAGTGGCACGTACACCACGATTGACCAAAGAATGATAAAAAGTGTCCATGCGCCAAATTTCATCCGTTCAGCAACGGCTCCCACAATCAGGGCAGGAGTAATAATCGCAAACATCAACTGAAACATCATGAAAGCGGAATTAGGAATCCCTCCCACAATACTCTCAGTTCCTTCTCCATCAATTCCACGAAGTCCAAAATAATCTAAATTACCAAGGATCGTCGTACCAGAAATTTCAAATGCACTACCACCAATCAAGTGGCCAAATGCCAAAGACCCTCCAATCAGAGTCCAAACAATGGTGATTACTCCCATAGCAATGTAATTCTTCAGCAACATTGCCAAAATATTCTTGCCCCTCACCATCCCACCGTAAAAAAGTGCAAGACCAGGTGTCATTAATAACACCAAGGCACTGCTCGTCAAAATCCAAGCTGTCGCTCCGCTATCCATTAGTACAATTCCTCTCTTTATGAATCGACCACAAAATTAACTTGCAGCTCTTCAAGATGTACCCTGTTAGGGTCTCTCGGAATTGTTACAAATACATTACAAAGGAAATAAAGCTCAATGAAATGCATTTTACGCGTAGGTAACCCTGCGTCCACGCATTTAAATGCCGAACTCAACGCAATAACTTGATCAATAGTTGGAAACGAGTATTTCTTTAACCTTAGATCGACCTGTTTTATCCGAATTAATAGATCGTCGAGCATCAACCTCAGATATTGAGTAATTCCTCAGGGCGCCGTCAAATAGCCCTCGAATATAATCATGAGCTGAGTTAGACAGTAGAAATTTAACTCTGCGATCAGTTAAGGAGTCACAAACTGATCTCAAACGAATCTGCTCAGTGCGACCATATCCACCTGGGTTATACGAAGTAAACGACGACGTCACTGATAATGGTTCGAACGGCGGATCAAAGTAAACAAAATCATTCTCCGATAAATTGGTAAAACATTTTGCATAATCGCCATTAAAAATTTCTGTCCTGTTAAGTAAACGTGAAGCTGTCTTCAGCACTCCCTCATTCAAAATGTTTGGATTCTTATATCGACCATGTGGAACATTGAATTCGCCTTTTTTATTTACACGATATAGACCGTTAAAACATGTTTTATTCAGAAATAAAAACCGAACTACCCGATCAATCAGGTCTTCATACTCACTTGCCCGCTGCTCATAATAAAAATCTGAACGACCAATTTCCTCGCGTGATAAATATGCTGACTCAATCACCGCCAATTTCTCAAGTAGCTGATCTAATTGATCACGGATCACAATAAAAGAATCCATCAGCGTTACATTCAAATCATTAAGCACAACTCGTGCGGGTGGCACTTCTCGTTCGAGAAGTGCAAATGTAAACGCAGCTCCACCACACATAGGCTCATAAAAAGTAGATATTTTTACTGGCGCACGTGCAAGAAGCTCAGGCAAAAGTTGCCTTTTCCCACCCGCCCACTTCACAAATGGTTGACCGGCTTTATCTGGCATCGTTAATCAAAAGGACTGTATAGGAGAAACCCCGACACTTGTCGCAGCTTCTGATATCTGTTTCCATGTCTCTTCATCCACCGGTATACCTGAACTAAGCCTCTCATCCATCTTTATTCTTTCAGGCTCCCCCGCTGTAAGAACTTCTGTGAAGTTCTCCGCATAGGGTGGCTCCTTAACAAACTCCAGCAATTCTGATACCTCGTGCTCCCAATCTTCAGGATCAAGAAAATTCGCAATATTAATTGCCATTAACCAAGTACCGTTAGTGCCTCGTACTGCATTCTTAGCAGAACCTGACCCAGATAATATTCCACCGAGTGCTTCCATAGCCAAGCTCAGTCCGAATCCTTTGTAACCACTTAGTAATCCTCCGAAGGGAAGAAGCGCACCACGTTTCTCATTATCACCAGTGCCATAAAGGTCATTAGGGTCAACAGTCGCCTTACCATCACCATCAATCAACACGCCCTCGGGCACCGTCACACCCTTATTAACAGCAACCTTCATCTTGCCTTCAGCAAGCACTGAAGTCGCCATATCGAGTACAAACGGGGCATCTGCTCTATCTGTAGGTAACGCAAACATGATTGGATTCGTCGCTACCCTTCGATGACCTCCTCCATATGACGCAACTATCTGACCACCGGGTACATTTACCCCGGCCATACCAATCATGCCAGCTCTGCAGGCGATCTCGCCATAGTGGCCCAAACGGCCGATATGACCGGTTCCTCTAACAGTAACTAAACCTATGCCGCTTGCGGTGGCTTTTTCAATAGCTAAATGCATCCCATGATGTGCAGCGACTTGACCAAGATTCATGCCACCATCCGTGACCGCTGTAGATGGAGTCTCTTTTATAATTTCAAAAGTTGCTCCGGCAGTAAATCGTTTTTCGATTAAGCCCGTAACATAACCAAGAGTCCTAATGATGCCATGGGAATCATGTCCACGAAGATTAGCGCCGACTAAGTGATCGGAAATTATTTCAGCGTCGTTAACCGGGCATCCAGCCGCTTGAAAAATTTTTTGAATATACTCCTTAAGAATTAACGCATTGATTGTAATCATCTAAAAAATCTCCCTTAATTCCGTATTCTCTTCTCAAATCTAAATTCCTAATAAAAAGTATTTCCCTCAGGCAAAGTTGACTCTGCACCAGTTTCCTCTCGGGTTTCGTTAAGATCCGCCATCGCACGTGCACGCATGAATCCCGAATCTGTACCAAGAGTGACCATCTGAAAGCCAGCCTTCAACCATTTTTTAGTAAATTCAGCACTACCCGTGTGTATACCCGGTGTGACACCATGCCTTCGACATGCTGCATAAATCTCCATTACTTTGGCTTCATGATTGGCATCTCTGTTATCGCCAGTGGGCTCCATTCCTAAAGCATAGGCAAGATCAGAGGGTCCAATGTATGCTGCATCTACGCCCGGAGTGGAAAGAATTTCATCCAATTTTTCCAAGGCTTCAGCCGTCTCTATCATACAAATAACGGCGATTTCACTATTTGCCTGCTGTTGATAGTCCGATCCGCCATAAATCGCAGCACGGGTTGGGCCTGATGATCGGCCTCCCTCGGGTGGGTATTTCGCAGCCCAAACCGCTCGTTCAGCTTCCTCTCGGTTATTAACCAAAGGAACAATCACACCGTAAGCACCGGCGTCCAATGCCTTCATTATGGTTGCAGGATCATTCCACGGAACACGAACAAACGGAGTAGTCGCAGTGGTAGAAATTGCTCGGAGCATTTCGATTGAATTAGCGTAGTCTATCGCACCATGTTGCATATCAACACAAAGCCAATCAAAACCGACATTGGCCATGATCTCAGCACTATGTCCATCAGGAATGGCTAACCATCCACCAACCGTTGGTTTATCATTTCTCCAGGCTTCTAAAACTTTATTTGGTCGCATTTCTCACCTCACACTACTGAGCTCATCGCTCTATTCGTTTCAAAAATTTAACTGAATCTCTGAAGTTAATGTCTTGCGATTATTAGACTAACCGTTTTTTAGGGACTACCTGATCTTTATTTGGAATAGTCGCAACACTTGTCGGCCACTTTCCAGCGATGACTTGGGCAACAGTTTGACCTACTCGATTTTTTATATTCGTGTTAGACCTTTCAGAGTAAAAAGCCGAATGAGGAGTGAGTACGACATTATCCATAGCTATCAATTTTGAATCGATGCTCAGTGGTTCTGGGTCAAATACATCAAGCCCTGCACCGAATATCTCGCCCGACTCGAGTGCGCTGACCAAATCTTCTTGATTATGAACCGGTCCACGCGCAGTATTTACGTATATTGCAGTTGGTTTCATTCTTCTGAAAGCGGCCGCGTTCATAAGGCCTCTTGTTTCATCGTTCAGAGGAGTGTGGATCGTCACATGATCAGAAAGTTCTAAAAGTTCTTCCATTGACTGCGCGCGGGTCGCCCCTATCTCACCGAACACAGAATCCGGCAGGTAGGGATCAAAAGCCATTACATTCATTCCGATACCCTTAGCACGCGTTGCCATTTGTCGACCAATATTGCCCAAGGCGACTATACCTAGAGTTTCGCCCGTAAGCGGAGGTGAATACCCTAGCGGAACTCCCCTGTAATTACCCTCACGAATAGAGCGATCGTGCGCCACAACCTTTCTAGCGACTGATAGCAACAAAAGTAGCGCATGATTAGCCACCTCCGGCTGACAAAAGTCAGGGTAATGTGCCACCACGACACCTCGCTCCGTAGCAGCTGGGATATCTAAACTATCCAACCCAACACCGTATCTAATTATTAATTGTAGATCCGGGCAATGGTCCAACAGATCGCCATCAATTTTTGCTCCGCCTACTAGCACTGCATTCGCGAATTTTAGTATGTCTGCACGCTCTTCCGGACTTGAAGCTTTTTTGACGAGGAGTGAACCACCGGCTGACTCTATTATTTCTCGCTCAATCTGAAAGAAATCCAGATCGTCAGATTCGGTCTGAACAGCTAAAAACGTCCCTGTACCTAAAGCCATTTACATTCCCACTTTCTAGTCAACCACTATAAGGTCAGCATACAGCTATTCAGAGCCTATGCTCCTCAAAGTTAACTCTTATTTTCGTAACATATGCCATGCTACACTCGTCTTTGGTAAATATAAATACTTAGATTGGAACTCGAGATGACACAAACACTTAGTGTAATTAAGGCGGATATTGGTGGAATGGTTGGGCATTCATCTATGCATCCGGATATTCTCGATCATGGTCGAAAACAGCTTGAGCAAGGTGTGCAAAACGGCCTTTTAATCGATGGTCAGGCCCATGCATGTGGTGACGATCTGTTCCTCATCATGTCACATGATAGAGGTCAGGATGACGAAACACTCCACAAATTTGCATGGGATACTTTTCAGTCTGGAACTGACATCGCGAGGAAACTTCATCTCTACGGTGCAGGACAAGATCTGCTCGTGGATGCATTTAGTGGCAATATTCGAGGAGCCGGTCCCGGCTCAGCTGAATTAGAATTCGTCGAACGGCCGTCAGAGCCGGTTATTGTATTTATGGGCGACAAAACATCTGCGGGATCGTTCAACCTCCCATTCTACAAAATGTTTGCTGATCCTTTTAACACAGCGGGACTCGTTATAGCTGAAAGCCTGCATGACGGATTCGCGTTCGAGGTGCATGATACAGCCAATAACAAAAAAGCCGTATTCCAATCTCCCGAAGAAATATACGACTTACTCGTGTTCATCGGCTCACCAGCACATTATGCCGTGAAACGAATTGTAGCTAGATCAACCGGCGAAGTTGCCGGCGTATCCTCCACGGATAAACTCTCGCTAATTGCGGGAAGGTACGTGGGTAAAGATGATCCAACTGCTATAGTTCGATGCCAAGGCGCCTTTCCAGCCGTTGGAGAAGTTCTGGAAGCATTTACCACCCCGTGGATAGTCGAAGGCTTTATGCGTGGTTCCCACTATGGGCCATGGATGCCCGTATCACTTGAAAATGCAAATCCTTCAAGATTCGATGGACCACCTAGAATAGTTGCACTAGGCTATCAACTTGCTGATGGTAAACTCATCGGACCGCGAGATATGTTTGATGATCCTTCATTCGATCCTGCGCGGGCCGAAGCCAATGTTATTTCCGACATCCTTCGAAAACACGGTCCGTTCGAGCCACATCGGCTACCACTGGATGAGATGGAATATACAACAATGCCCAATGTTGCGGCAAAGATGGCAGATAGATGGACTGAGATCTAGGCAATTTACTCGCCGACGAATTGTAACTTCAATATGACAATTCCTAAGCTTCTTGTTGCAACCACTAATGCAGGAAAGCTTAAAGAATTCAAAGAAATTTTAGGCAACTCGTTATTTCAGGTGATCGGCCCAAGGGAAATAGAGATTGAGCCTACAGACATTATTGAAACCGGCAAATCATACACGAGCAATGCAATAGCAAAGGCTACAGCTATGTCAAGGCTCACCGGCCTAGCTACAATTGCTGACGACAGTGGTCTAGAAATCGATGCTCTCAATGGTGCACCCGGACCTGTTTCAGCTCGCTACGGGATGAATTTGTACAACAAGAATGTTAAAAATGACGAAGACCGCAATATGCTAGTCTTGGAGCGGTTAAGAGACATACCGATTTCTGGTCGTTCAGCCCGATTTCGCGCGTGTATAGCTCTAGTCTTGCCAGGAAATCTTCCTATTACTCGAGAGGGATTATGTGAAGGGAGAATTGCACTCGAGCCCCAGGGTGCGAGTGGTTTTGGCTATGACCCGATATTTCTAATCCGCGATGGTCGCTCATTTGCGGAGCTAGGATCTTATAAAAACGAGATATCGCATCGCGCCAAAGCACTCTTCGCTATCCGATCGGTGCTTCAGAAATTTAACTGAGAGGTATTAATGGAAAATCATCTCGACTTAATGTTTCAAGAATTAAAGAAAGATAAAAAAACGGCCGTGATCCCATTTCTACCGGCTGGCTGGCCAGAGCTCGATTCCACTGAAAAAATAGTTGATGCAGCCGTTCGAGGCGGGGCAAATGCAGTGGAGCTAGGCTGGGCTTTCAGTGATCCGCTTGGAGATGGACCGGTCAATCAAGTTGCTTATGAGCGTGCTATACAAAACGGTAGTACCGGTGCAAGTGTATTGCGAAATGTCTCTAATATAAGAAGCAAACACAGTAATTTACCAATCATTGTGATGGGCTATGCGAATACTCTTCTATCCTACGGTGTTGAAAAATGGGCATCTGATGCTCAGGCGGCAGGCGTAGACGGGTTAATCTGTGTTGATCTGCCACCACAAGAAGCAATGGAAATATCCGATATATTAAAGCAGTCCAATATACATCCAATATTTCTCCTGGCACCAACTTCCACTGATGAAAGAATAGAATTAATAGCTGCGCATGGGACAGGTATGATTTACTGTGTATCTGTAGTGGGAATAACCGGTGCACGTAGGGCTTTATCTGCTGAACTGCCAGAGTTTATCAAAAGAGTTAAAGAAAAAACAAACATTCCCCTAGCTGTTGGATTTGGAATATCGGAAGCCGAGCATATTGCTTCAGTAGGAAATATCGCTGAAGCAGCAGTAGTAGGAAGTGCGTTTGTTGGAGCGATATCAAGCGCACAAGATAATGATTATGAATCAGCTGCTGAAACATTCATATCAATACTAGTCAACGGAGGGTAGTCATGAGAGTAAGAGGTGTAAGGGGCGCAACTACAACATCATCCAATACCCAAGAAGAAATTCTTCAGGCATCCCAAGAGCTCTTGACTGAAATAGTGAATAGGAACGGGATAGAAATCGACGACGTTGCCTCGATTTTCTTCTCAACAACTCCCGACTTAAACACCGAATTTCCTGCGGTTGCCGCACGAAAGTTAGGTTTCACGAACGCAGCACTTGAATGCCTAGTCGAAATGAATGTCAAGGGATCACTGCAAAAATGCATCCGCATCCTAATGCATATTAATACCAACTTATCTCAGCAAGAAATACAGCATGTTTACTTAAGAGACGCCAAATCACTGCGCGTCGATTTATCCGAAAAATAATCTGATTGTCAGTAAATTATGGTAGATAGCGAAACAAATCATATCGCGAATTCACAAAATTCGCTGGAAACCGAAAATCTCTTTCTAATAGAAAGTACTGCATATAGTGGTCCCCTCAAGGCACTTTTAGAAATTGTCGAACACCACGAACTAGATATCAATATTATCTCCCTAGCATCAATCGCATCACAGTTCGTGAAGTATGTATCACAAGTCAAAGCAAAAGGCGAAATATCAGTGGAGCAAATATCTCAATACGTACTGATTGCATCCCGCCTTTTGCTGCTTAAGTCACGTTCGCTTCTCCCAGAAACAGACCAAATTGAAGAAGAAGAGGAAGCACCAGACATATTAGCTTTAATTGATGCTTTGAAAGAATATCGAAAATTCGCTCAAGCTGCAGATTTATTAGGTACTAAGGAGGGCTCTGTCAGCTATCCCCGATCTCCTAGACAAATTATTAATTCATCGAAATTAGAAATTCCAACTGGTTTGGATGGGATTACTCTGCAATCACTCGTAGAGATCATTGGCGATGTACTTGAGCGACTCCCGGAAGATGACGATTCCTTAGAACTTGAACGCGAGCCTATTATCCTTGCTGACCGAATAAATCGAATCGAAAATTTATTTGGAGATTCGGCGTTATCCAAAATCTCATTCCGATCGATAATTGAATCTGCTTCAACACGAGCGGAGGTCATCGTAGACTTTCTGGCGGTGTTAGAACTGATCAAATCTCAAACTATCAAGGCGGTTCAATCCGAGAGATTTGGTGAAATCTATTTAGAAAGGTTGTCCACATAGGACATTTAATTCTTTATGCGTAACTTGTCACAATTGGCCTTTGGCACTTTATCAGAAGCTTATGGAAGATTAGTATCAAACATCCAAACTGATTTGTGGGAAGATTAGGAAATTTTTGTGTCGAAAACTCGCAAAGAGTTAGCTAAAACTGCAACCGCTGGAAAGCATGCTATCTCTATCGGTGTATTTGATGGTGTTCACATAGGCCATTTAGCACTAGTCGATAAAATGCTAACTGAAGGGGATGAAAGAGGTTTAACGGGCGGTGTAGTGACCTTCTACCCTCACCCCGTAGCTGTAATACGACCGGATATTGAATTCACCTACCTGACATCGTTACAAAATCGAATTGAACTGCTCCATAAAGCCGGTGTCGAGTTTGTTTCTGTGCTTGAGTTTGATGATCAACTACAACAAGTGTCAGCCAGAGATTTTTGTAAAATGCTAATCGAGGAGGCCCAAATGGAACTCCTTGTTGTCGGAGATGATTTTAAGCTGGGACGAAATGGCGAAGGCGATATTAAGATTTTAAAAAATATTGGATTGGAGCTCGGTTTTGAGGTAATTAACGTTCCACTTGTTCAAGAAAGCACCTCCAAAGTTTCATCTACCCGTATTCGAGAAGCACTTTCTTCTGGTTCCATGGAGGAGGTCGATTCACTCATGGGGCACCGTTATCAACTTGATGGTCGAGTCATTCTGGGAGATCAAAGAGGGCGAACCATTGGGTTTCCTACATTGAACGTAGATATAGCGACAGACCGATCAACCCCCCCCAACGGGGTTTATATAACAGAGACATTTATCAAAGGTGAGAAACTATCTTCCATCACCAACATCGGATCACGGCCGACCTTTACGGTAGAATCCGAAAATCACCTCGAAACTCATCTTTTCGACTTTAATGAGGATGTCTATGGTGAGCATGCCACTGTCGAATTCATTTCACGTCTAAGAGATGAAAGAAAATTCAACTCTGGAGATGAGCTAATCCTACAAATCAAAAGTGATGTAAAAAAAGCGCTGGACTACTTTAGTAATATTAGATAGGGATCTCATGAATAAACCTAGAACCATGACTCCGGTATCTGAACAGTTAACTATCTTGATGGATGGTGTTGATCTGGGTTCAGTGACTTTACAAAATGCTATGGAGCAAGAACTAATAGTCCTACTCGAAGAGGATCGACCACTCACTGTTTATTGTGGATATGACCCGACAGCGACGGACCTCCATTTGGGTCATATTCCGACCATGGTT
>CAVODE010000043.1:0-16226 GCA_963694535.1 Dehalococcoidia bacterium | reverse complement strand
TTTATCTATACCGGAAGGCCGATAATTGGGACTGTTTTCTACGTCAGTTGGTTGAGGTGAATTTTCGCCGAGGTTTAGGTGCCACATACTCGATACGTGCCAAGCAGATGCGTCTAACGCTTTGGCCTGAAATAGTTTGTTTAACTGAAATACAAGTTCAGCAGTTGTATCATCAGCTATCTGAGTGTGCACACCGTTTTTTATAAGATCTAGTGTTTTTGAACCAGCAGCAGCGGATATTGGGTTTGCATTGTAGGTACCTTGATGTGCAATTCGCTGTTCTTTATTCCAAGATTCATCCGACTCACGCAACTCAAGAATATCCATGATTTCGCTTTTGCCAGCCACGCAGCCTCCCGGAAATCCACCAGCTAAAATTTTAGCGTGTGTCGAGAGATCAGGGATTATGTTGTATTTCTCTTGGGTACCGCCAGGAGAGACTCGGAATCCTGTAATCACTTCATCCATAATGAATAAGGTGCCGGACTTGGCGGTTTCTGTTCGAATAGCCTCAAGGAATTTCTTATGAATTGGATCGCTTCCCCAGTGAGCACCCGTAGGCTCGATAATTACGGCCGCTATATCATTTTTTGCTAACGCCTCACGGAGCATATTTTCGTCATTTGGCGGCAGAATAACAAGTGATTCGTAAAAGTTATTAGGTACACCAATCGAGGATGGTAGAGCCTCATCATTTCTTTGCTGGCCAACTACGATGTCGTGCCAACCGTGGAAGTGATTCGTGAATTTTATGACTTTGTCGCGGTTGGTGTACGCTCTTGCTAACCGAAGTGCCATCATTGTTGCCTCGGTTCCGGACGAGGTAAAACGAACTTTTTCAGCGCAAGGAACTAGTTGTAAAACTAGCTCTGCCCAATCTATTTCTAAGTCATGAGATGAGCCAAAGTGAGTTCCTCGCTGCGAGGCTCGATCAGCCGCATCCATGACCTGGGGGTGCCTATGTCCTAACAGCAGCGATCCATGCCCTCCAATAAAATCGACATACATATTTCCGTCTACATCCCACTTTTTGCCCCCGACTGCCTTTTCGACGTAGATAGGGAATGGAAAAAAAGATCTCGCGTCATGAGTGACTCCAGACGGGAACAGTTTTGCTGCGCGGGCGGCTAACGCTTGCGAGTTTGTATGTTTTTTTTCGTAATCAGATAGAATTTGTCCGGGCATTATTTTCCTCAAAACTAATATGATTTACTAGCTAGGATATCAAGTCTTTGCAAAATGCCTAAAGAGCGGTCTAGGATTAGTCAAGAAGATGACTTGATAATGGAGGAGGTAGCTGTGGCAGGCGCATTAGAAGGAATACGAGTGCTGGAATTTTCTCAGATTATTGCTGGGCCGTACGCCTGTCAAAATTTGGCTGAGATGGGCGCGGAAGTGATTAAGGTAGAGCCGCCGGATGGTGAGCCGTGGAGACAATTTTCCCAATTTTATCCAGGGGAGGCAAAATTTTTTCAGAGCCTAAATAAAGCGAAGCAATCTCTCGCGATAGCACTGCAGGAAACTGAGGCGCAGGAATTTATTCACAGATTAATCCCAACATGTGATGTTGTTTTGGTGAACTATCGTCCGGATGTGGCTAAGCGTCTTGGAATAGATTATGAGACGTTATCAGGTATTAAGCCTGATCTTATATACGCCGACAACACTGCGTTCGGAAGAAGTGGCCCTTGGTCACATCGGCCAGGTTACGACATAGTTGTGCAGGCTGTGTCGGGAATGATGGCGGCTGAGGGTAAGCTTGGCGACGATGGTGAACCGAAGACAATTAGTTCTACGGCGATTGCTGATTACGGCACGGGTCTTGCTTTAGCCTGGGGAATAACAGCGGCTTTGTTTCATCGTGAAAGAACTGGTGAAGGTCAATTGGTTGAGTCTACACTTTTACAAACAGGACTATCATTTCAAGCAGCGTCGATTTTTGACTTACCATTGGCTGATTCTCAATCAGGTGTATACGCAAGTAGGGAGCTTGTTGCCGAAAAGCGGTTGGAGAATGCAAGTTATATGAAGCTTCTTGAAGCGAGGAGTGGTGGAACTTCTTCTCTTTTAGGGGGCATCGCTAATATTTATTATCGTCCCTATCAAACAAAAGATGGAGCCATGGCCGTCGGCGCTCTTTCGTCAGGCTTGTGGGCCAAGGTGAGAACTGCTCTTCAAACAGATTTTCTAGGATGGGCTGATCCCAACTTAGCTGCGGCCACTCCTGAATGGATTGAGGATGCAACGAAGCAAGTGAAAGAACTTGAAGCGTTTGTTAGATCAAAAACGACAGAGGAGTGGATGGAAATTTTGGACAGAGAGGGAGTTCCGGGAGGGCCGGTTAATTTTCCGGAGGACATGCTGACAGATCCACAGGTCATCGCGAACGATATGCTCGTGGAGCTCGATCACGAGCTAACGGGGCCTCAGACTCAAGTAGGTCCGATTATTAAGATGTCTGGAACCCCACTCAAAACTGCTGCATCGCCACCACTCGGCAGGGATAACGATCTGTACGCGAGAATGGCAGGCTTTTCGGAGGAAGAAATATTATCCTTAAGAGAAAAGGGAGTGATCTTGTAATTAGCTGTCTAGCTCTTCCAGTATCCATTCAAAAAGAGTGCCGCACGCACTATACATTGTCTCTATGCGATCTCCCGGGAACAGTAACAACTCGCTTCTGGTTGCTCCTGACTTTATAACTAGTGACAGGGCATATAAACCACCAGGGCGTTCAGGGTTACCAGTGGCACTGGCAATGCCACTTTCCGATACTGAGATGTCCACATCAAGATGTTTCAGGGATCCCTCTGCCATTTTGATTGCTGTTTCGGGGCTCACCGAACCGGCATTAAGAAGAGTTTCGCGATCAATGTCGAGTAGGTTTATTTTAGGGCGCCCATGATAGGCGGTGATACCGCCAATGAATACCTTGGATGCGCCCGGCACTGACACTAGTAAGTGACCAACCAAGCCACCGGTGGTTGATTCTGCGGTAGCTATCGTAAGATTCAATTCAGTGCATTTCCTGATTACGCTCTCTGCCAAGCTTGAAGCTTCGATTGGCGTGAACGGCATCCCATTTGCATATAAATCTGACATTGTATGGTCCGTATCCAATCAAAATTGCTAGCTATTGAGGGTAGCCAGTAGTCTCTTTTATTGTCGCTATTTGGTTTAGATGGTCGGTATCGTGAACGCGTATAAACAGGAACCAGGCCTTACTTGTAAGTTCCCCAAAAAATGAATGAGGGGCCGTCAATTCCATATTTGGATTTTCCGGTACCCGTTTGCGCATTGTTGCCAAGTGCTCAGATGAATCAATCAGTAAAGGCATTAATTCTGAAAGTTTAAGGTTATCAAGGTTTGGCGAGTTCCGAGCAGGTGCGACGTTTCCGTTCGCAAGTGCTTCGACAGAGGCAAGGGTGCCATCACCCGCAGAGATTACATGTCGAACAATTTGAGTTATTCCCCAAGCTTCCTCTCCAGTTCCATCTCCTGGTTCCCAATTACCCTGCTCATCAGAAATTCCGGCTAGGGACTCAACTAATGCTGCTCGTGAACCGACAATACGAGGCCACAATTGGTCCCATGTGTATTTTCTACCTTGAGCTAAAAGATAGCCACGTACTTTTTCGGCTTCTTCGGCACCTGGGCCACCTGTGTTTTGATTTGTCATAGCTACCCCTTATTTCCCGTAATTTTTGCCGTTGCCCGACTAAAACGTTCTTGATGGTCGGATCCACCTCGCAGAAGCAGGTCAGCCTGAACTTCAAGTCCGGTAGCATCTCCGCCATTTAGAGATGCATTAATTGTTGATTTTGACCATTTCAAGGCGAGCGGAGAGGCGGCAGCTACTTGATTGGCTATTAAATCGACAGCTGCGGAAAAGTCTGCTTGAGAGACGCGTTGATTCACGAGTCCAATAGTTAAGGCCTCATCAGCACCTACTACTCGAGAAGTAAAAATTAGCTCTTTAGCTGTTGGCCCTCCAACGATGGATGGGAGAGCAGCAGCTCCGACGACTAAACCATAATCAGCGCCAGGAAAGCGGAAGCGAGTTCTATCGCTACATATTCTGATATCACATGCGCATGCAAGTGCGGCACCAGCACCATATGCGGGACCGTCGATACTTGCAATAGTCGGTTTTTCCGAGGCGCCTACTCGGTTAGCTGCCTCTTGAGCGGGGTTAAATCTTCTTTCACCTCGTTCGTAAGCCGCATTTGCCTCTGCCATATCGGCTCCAGCACAAAACGAACCTTCGGACCCTTCGATAACTATAGTGATGATGTCAGAATCTGCATCGAGATCCGACATTGCTTCAATGATTTCTACGGCCATTGCCTCATTTATGGCGTTGCGCTTATCGGCTCGGGTTAGCCGGAGGCGGCCTACGCCCCCTTTTTTCTCGATAGTGACAAATTTAGAAATGGTAACCTCCGTATTCAAAATTATTGCAGTTACAGAATAGCTCCATTTTGTCTGAGATCAGCTATTTCGCCTTCTGAATAACCTACTTCAGCAAGTAACTCGTCGGTATGTCGCCCTAAAGTGGGGCTAGCTCCTTGAGCAGTGGGCGGGGTTTTTGACATTTTCCAAGGGGGTGCTTGCATTTTAATAGGTCCGGCGAGCTCGTGCTCGAGTTCAATTACGTAGTTGTTGGAGATAACTTGCTCGTCTTCGAGCAACTCTTGAACAAATTTTACGGGTGCGCACGGCACGCCACCTGCCGTAAGAACTTGTTCCCACTCATCAGTGTTACGGGTGAAAAAAATATCCTCTACTTGTCCTATAACTGAGGCATCAATCGCCAGCTGAGCTGGATTTACGGGATCGTAACCAGAGTCGTCTCGGTTATGTTTAAAACCGACAGCAGTTCGGACTTTTTCTCGCAAGCTTGCTGAAAGTGCACCAATTGCAATGGCTCCGTCTGCTGTTTCAAAAACTCGATAATATACATTTCCCTGAGCCGCCGTTTTGAGTATATCGTCGCGTTTTTGGAGAACGTTTGCGTAGGAGGTTCCCGTTTCTCGAGATTCATTTAACACTTCTAGAAATGAGTCTCTTTGAATTTGGTCGGCTACAGGAACGCTGTGAAATGCGCTCATATGAGTCGTGAGTGCGTTTATTAACAAGCTAGTTTCTACTTTCTGCCCCTCTCCTGTTCGTTCACGGTGAAACAGGGCAGCGAGAACACCAGAGCAGATGGCGTAGCCGGTTGTGGTGTCTGCATATGCTGGGCCGACTTGTGGAGCGCCGGCATCTGTAACTTTTCCAACCGAGGACATCATTCCACTGAAGGCCTGAACCACTATATCGTAGCCAGGTCGGTCAGCAAGATGACCTTCACGGCCCCACGCAGTGTTGTCGAGGTATATTAGGTCAGGTTTGATCTTTGAAAGTGTTTCGTAGTCGATTCCTAACCTTTTTGCTACGTCTGGCCGATAATTTATAACAACTACGTCTATTTCGTTAACAAGCCGGTGAATTGCTTCTCTGGATTTCTCGTTTGCGAGATTGATTGCCAAGGATTTTTTCCCACGGTTAAGTCCGATAAATGTTTTTGATTCAAGTGGAATAAATTGGGCTGCTAACCTCCAAGGTTCTCCGTTGGGAGGTTCGATTTTGATCACTTCCGCTCCTAGGTCCGCTAAGAACTGGCACCCAAGAGGGCCTGCTATAATCTGGGTGAATTCGAGAACCCGTATTCCAACAAGTGGTCCTGATACCATATGCGCTCCTATTTTCTAACGCTTTAGTGCTTAAACTACAACGGTAATCTTAAGACCTAATCAACAAAAGATGAGGATACATACCTTGCTGATGTATCATAGTTACTTAAAGAGTTAGCAATGAGAACAGTAAGGCTACGACAGTGTTATCTGGTTTATTAGAGGGGTACGGAAATTTAATTAGGCTAGCTGGACTTGCTATAATTTTGCTTATTTCTAGTCTTCTGTCCGCGGCATGCACCATAGAAACTGACACTAGCCTCGTGCAGCCAAATTCAAATTCGGTAGTGGCTGTGGGGTCGACCAACGCCACTCAAATAATTTCTACCGCGGCAGCCGGTAACACCGAAGTAACGTCAGTGGAAAGCTTAGATTTGGAGCAATTCACTAGTCGCTACGGCTATCATTCTGGCTGTGATAAAAATGTTCGGTTAGAAATAAAGAGCTTAGGAGTAAACGCAACGATTTGTAACCGTTTCGTGCCGATTGGGTCCAATATGCCTAATCCGTACGGTCCTGCAGATGTTGCCATGTATGACTTAACGCAATGGAATCGACTAGGTGGAACGCCTGGGTCGGGCGGTAACACAATTTTGGCGGGGCACGTAGATTACAATGCGACCGTCCCTTATGCAGATGCATATTATCGGGGGCCTGGCATTTTTCAGAATCTTCGATTTCTTTCACAGGGTGACAAAATCGAGATACATATTGATGACGAGGTTTATATATATGAGGTAATTTGGCGTCGAGCCTTTGATGCAGAGGTTGAGAATTGGAGAGATGCGTGGACAGCTGATGTCCCGGTCGAAAGCGTCACACTTTACACGTGTGGCGGTACTTTTGACGCGGAGTCTCGAAAGTATAGCGATCGTTTAGTAGTCAGGGCGCAACTACTTCCCCAAGGATAGGCAGGAAGATACTAGAAGAGAGGGCTAATGAGCGTTTCTGATGACGATAAAAGGCTTCGTTTACTCCTTTCAAATAGATTGGATAAGCTGAGTCCGCCAACGTCGATTTCAAACTTGAAATACGACCTTAATGCGGGGGTTCCAGACAGTGACTCTCTTCCACTTGAGGCGTTGCGGCGAGTATTTGACGAAGTACTTTCTCTCAATCCTAAGCAGGCACTTACGTATGACACCCCAAATTTTGGATTTGAGCCGTTGAAGGAAGCGGTTATAGAAAAAATCGCTGAGACATTTAGGGACATTGACTCATCTTGGGTGAGCTTAGTGTCAGGTTCCGCGCATGGACTTGATAACATAGCAGCCGCCTTCGTGGATGAAGGTGACGTGATTCTTGTAGGGGCACCGACGTACCCAGGTGCAATTAGAACATTTACTGCGCGCGGTGCAAAATTAATTTCAGTAGAACAGGACGAATATGGGTTTAGCGCAGCTGGCTTGGATGCTGTGCTAACAGCTAGCGGGGCTTCTAAATTAACAATAAAGGCAGCGTATTTGATTCCTAATTATGATAATCCTTCTTCGACATTAATGCCTGTGGAGCGTCGTAAAGCATTGATCGAGGTTGCAAAGCGACATGAGATTTTGTTGATAGAAGATGGTGCGTATGCGGGTATTGATTTGTCGGGGCCACCCCCGCCATCTTTGTTTCAACTAGCCCATGGCCGGGGCGTGATCTACTGCGGCACTTTTTCAAAAACAATAGCGACAGGACTACGAAGTGG
The DNA here is from genome assembly GCA_963694535.1 of Dehalococcoidia bacterium. Classification (GTDB taxonomy): domain Bacteria; phylum Chloroflexota; class Dehalococcoidia; order UBA2979; family UBA2979; genus UBA2979. The sequence goes on along the minus strand of CAVODE010000043.1, from coordinate 8,798 downwards.
GTACATATTGGCATCTCCGGCTATCACAAAAGCTCTTAAATTTATGAGGTTCGATAATGCGTCATCATCTTTGGTTCAGCAAGCTATTCACAAATTTTATACGTCTGACGAGTACCCTGATCATCTGGAAAAAATCCAGAAAATTTACCGCGGTCGTCGAGATGTTGTAACGGAGGCGCTTGATAAGTACTGTAAGGCCTTCGTGAATTTCTCTAATCCTGAAGGCGGATTTTTTCATTGGTTAACGCTGCAGGAAGGGCTTTCTGCTAGCGAAGCTAGGGAGGCTGCAGCTTTACAAGGTGTGGCCATTTCACCTGGTCGGGGCTACTATTTGGCTAATCACCTTGAACAAGATTCACGAGTGAGAATTGTCTTCTCAGCCCTTGATGAAGCCTCTTTAGTTGATGCAATTAAATTACTTGGTAAATCTCTCGAAATCATTAGTAAGTAAGTCGACTACAATGGCTTTATCCTTTGGGCGGAACGCAACCTTGCCATATAAAGCCATCACACTATAGGATCTTGGAAACGTCTACCTAATAAAGATGGAGCATTTACATGAGTATTACAGGTGAACTGGAAGCCATATGGTCTGATTATGATTTAGATGAATTGGCGTCGGAGGGCGCTAAATTTCTTTCGAGAGGCTCGTCCACTGACTGGGGGTTGCCGGCAGATATAGAACCGAGGGTGCCACCGATCACCCTTGGGGGAGGAATTCCTGATCCAGACACCCTCCCGAAGCAGCAATTACTCGAGTCTATGGCACGGACCATAAATGTACCCACAGATGAGCCGCTTAGGTATGGGGGCGGTGTAGGATACGAGGACTTAAGGCATGAACTGGCTAAGCGATTCAATAAGGAGCGTGGAGCTAATGTAACTGCCGAGCATTTTTTAATGACCAATGGCAGCGCGGGAGCGATTGATTTAGTTTGTAGCGCATATCTTTCACCAGGTGACACTGTTATTACAGAACGGCCTACCTTTTCAGGGTCTGTCAGGACATTCAGAGGGCATCAAGCAAATATAGTAACAATCCCTATCGATGATAATGGGATGTGCACCGATCAGTTGGAAGACGTGATCAATAAAGTCAAGAAAGACGGATCTCGGGTAAAAATAATTTACACCATAGCTACCTTCCATAACCCAGCAGGTATTTCAATGTCTCAGGACCGTAGAGAAGAGCTTTTGCGAATTGCTGCGAAACACCAAATTTTAATAGTCGATGACGAGGCGTATGCCGAGCTATATTTCCCGTCTACTCAGTTACCAACAGATCTATCAACACTTTCGGGCTGCCACGGGGTAATTTCGGTGGGCACTTTTTCAAAAATTATTGCGACTGGACTTAGAGTAGGTTGGATTCACGGAGATCCGAGAGTACTTGATCATGTATTACGAATGAGATTTGATATGGGAAATTCACCCTTATTGCACCATATGTTGACGGATTTTATGAGTTCGGGCCAGCTTGATGAGCATATTATTTCGATGAGAAGTCTTTATCAGGAAAAGTGCAGCACGCTTGCAAGAGGCCTTCGTGATTATTGCGAACCTTACTTAACATTTCGAGAGCCTCTGGGCGGTTTTTTTATGTGGATTAACCTACAGCAGGGGCTTGATCCGAAAAGCGTTCAAGCCGCGGCTGTAGAAGAGGGTTTAATTGCACCGGCAGGGCATGCTTTTTTTCCTAACGAAGGGGAGATGAAGTCTGGGAATATTAGGCTTGCGTATTCATGGGCCCAGAAAGATGATCTTGAAGAGGCTGCTAAGCGACTTGGGCGAGCCTGTGAGAGGGTTGCCGCAGGGGATATATCCACTGCTTCTTGAAACTGACTGGGGATGTGGTTGACGGATCGAGGCTAAAGACTTAGGCGGCTGTATTAATTAGGGACTCAAACTCAAGCCAACCCTTAACTTTTTTGACGTGATCCGAGATTCGGGAGGATGTGCTATCTCCTCCAGCAAGGCTCGCGGGCATCCATCCACCGGCAATCAAAACCGGAACAGTGTGATGGTCGTTGGTAAAGGTATTAATTTGAGAAATCATGTCATCTAGATGAAACGCTAGCCCTAACTCTTCGGCGATGGGCCCCTTATCTTCACGATTTGTTGGGTAAACATTTGCCTGAAGTCCATGCTGAGAGAGCCACTCGTCGATATGGTGGATTTCACGATCGTATCTTGCCGTTAGTATAATAAATTCATGGCCTTTTTTGATTAGTCGTTGCATTACTTCTACGGAATTTTGTCGGGGTGCGAGGCGAAGGGAAAGATTTGTCTCTAAGACTTCCTTTACAAGATTTTCGCTTATTTCTTTTCCGATAGTGGAGGCTAGCGTTTCACCGTATTTCAGCTTTTTGTCGTGACGTTCGCTGACTAAATCTTTTAGAAGAGCGCGGTAGTCATTTAGCGTATCGTCAAAATCAATTCCGATTTTCATACGGGCAATCTCCTTGCTAGTAATTATTTTCAGGTGTAAATATTCGAGTTTAATTAATTATTTTGAGAAGTCTTGTCAGGTGATTGTAGCAATTGGATCGTATTGTTATCTGGGTCTCTCATTGTGGCTATCCACCCACCCCATGACTCTTGTTCAGGCGCCCGAATGAAGCTAATTCCGACAGATGACAAATGTTTTGTGGTTGCGTGGATATCTCGCACATGGAAGTTAATCATTATGCGCTCAGGATCAACGCTTTCGGTCTGTATTTCAGAATGGACACCAATTGTCAGGCGAATATTTTCCTTGTCATTCGGCCATTTAAAATTAACAAAGTAGTCCCGATGGTGGAGAGGTACCAAGCCCAGTTTGTCTACATAGAAATCCTTCATGCCCGCAAATCTATCTGCGGATGTCCAGATGAGTATTCCAGCGATTCCAAAAGGATTAATTTCAGCCATAGTGTGTGTTTTTCTAATTGGGGCTCTTAGCAGAGACATATTCAATCAGTGACTTGGTTGGAACGCCGGAACTTCCTTTGATATGAATTCCAGAATCACTTTTAGCTGCCATTAAGCCCGCAATATCAAAGTGAGCCCAAGGGCTATCGCCAACAAATGCTTCGATAAACTTAGCCGCAGTGATTGAGCCTGCGAGACGACCACCCGTGTTTGCTAGATCGGCTACCTCGCTCTTAATTTGTTTGGAGTAGTAGTCATCAAGGGGCATTCTCCATACTAACTCTCCGGTGGATTGCGCCACTGAGTTGAGTTGTCGAAATAAGCTGTCTTGGTTACAGAAAACTCCGATTCGATAATCTCCTAACGATACGCTCATAGCACCGGTCAGGGTTGCCACGTCTAATATGACACCTGCATTTTTAACTTTTTTAGCATATGCAATACCGTCCGCCAGTACTAGCCGACCCTCAGCATCTGTGTTTATGACTTCGATGGATTGGCCATCCATGGCGTAGACGACGTCGCCTGGCTTAGTTGCCCCGCCCCCCGGCATATTTTCAGTACAAGGAGCGATTGCGACCACATGTGTTTTAAGTTTTAAGCGAGCTATAGCACCGATTGCTGAAATCACGGTCGCTGCGCCTGACATGTCATATTTCATGCTCTCCATACCGCCCGCAGGCTTGAGAGATGTGCCACCGGTGTCGAAAGTAATCCCCTTACCTACTAGGGCAATTGGCTTTGTTGGCCCGCCATTTTTATAGGTCATGACGATAAATTTTGGCGGTTGGTGTGAACCATTCGCAACTGAGAGATACGATCCCATTCCTAATCGCTCAGCGTCAGCTCTCTCTATGATTTCGATTTTAATACCAGTCTGGTCAGCTATCTCTCGAGCACGTTCAGCCACGATGGTTGGTGTCATTAAATTCGCTGGAGTGTTGGCCAGATCTCTTGATGTGTTGATAGCTTCGGCTATTATCGAACCTTTGGACACACCGTTTGCCAATTGTACGGCCGAGGTTTTTGTTCCGACTGCGATCGTTATATCACCCAATGTGAATTTCGGTTTATCAGCTTTTTTCGTGTGGTGGGTATCGAACCGATATTGACCAAGAATTAATCCTTCTGCAGCGGCTTGTGATCCAAGCGGCACTGATTTCAGGGCAGAAATAATCGGATCAATGGTCATAACAATTTCGCCCGCGTTCACCGAGCGAAGTTTTCTCGACAAATTTCCAAAAAACTCCCGTGCCTGAACTTCCGTGTAATCCGATTGCTTACAGTCTCCAGCACCTACTAAGGCAACTCGTTTGTAATTAGAATTTTGTACTGGTAACCAAACCAACTCTCCTAAATTACCGGTCAAGGAGCCATTCGACTTCAACACGGCTAGTCCACCATTGGACAACGTGCTTAGCTTGTTTAACAGATCGCCCTTAAGCGAATCTCCTTTTTTAATGGTGACGACAAGAGTATCTCCAGAAAGGGTCATTGGGGATTTATTGGTAGTGAGAATTTGCGTATTGGGTCCAGGCATAAAATCTATCTTTCTTACTTCAAATATGGAAGAATTTGCTGACGGTTGGTAAATTTATTTTATATTTAGTTTAACTCCTTAGAGCAACATGGTGGCATAGGAATTTTTAGTGGTGTTAAAAAAATATTCGCGACGAGGTGACGGATTTATGTTGAGATATGGCCTGCAGATAAGTAGTAAATTATTAGACCTCGGTTGGGTAACGTTGGGCTTAGTTCTGTATTTTTTGGTCAGGGGTTCGGTCGTCGACAGGCAGATACAAGCGGCACAAAATTCCGAGATGATTATCAATTTTGAAAAGGCAGCACATTTATTTTTTGAGCCACATCTCAACCACTGGACTGCTTCCAATGAGCTGGTGTCTCATATTTTTAACAATGTATATTTTTGGTTTCATTTTCCAGTCATTGCGGTCACTGGTATTGTTCTTTCCTTAATTGCTCGTCCGGTATTCGTGCTGTTGAGAAACTCGATACTGCTCTCTGGCGGCGTATCACTGGTGATCTACTGGCTTTTTCCAGTGAGTCCACCTCGTCTTGTACAGGGACATGATTTCGTAGACACGATGGACCTGTTTTCTCAGGTGTCTTATCAGGCACAGGAATTTACGCCGTTTGTAAATCAATACGCGGCAATGCCTTCACTTCATGCTGGCTGGGCTTTATTGTTGGTTTTAGCGATTATGAGCGGTTTCAAAAGTATGATTCTCAGGTTTTTTTTCATACTAATTTTTTTATTTCAGCTTATAGCTATTATCTGTACAGGTAATCATTTTTGGCTTGACGGATTAGCCGGAATAGCGATATGCCTTCTAGCTTGGGGGGGCGCACTGTTGTTACGGCGGATGCTATATTTTGGGTGATGTAAACAATACGCATTGATTCACTTTTTACAGACTTAAGTTAGTTCTATGGGCGGTATTTTTTGTGAAAACGAATATATTTGTAGATACAGATGTAGCGATTCTCCTTCCATCTCTAGAAGTAAGTGGAGTCAAAACACACGCGTTTCCGTTAGCTGCTACCGATCTATCCAATTTTGCTGATCAGAGTGTACTAACAGTGCCATATCTTTTTTCGTTAGTAGGGCCTTATTCAGAGCAAGTTATTGAAGATGGTTTATCTAGACTGCTGCATCGACTTAATTGGAGTGTAAATTCTGCGGTTTGGGTGCGTTGCCTCGAGGGACAGACGCCTCCTAATCTCCGAGATGTAACGGGAAAAGACATGCTTCAAAACGCAGTAGAAAAGTTTTTCACGAAACGGGAAGCGGACTTACATGTAGTAGGTGCAAGTAATGGTGCAGTTCCAAGCATTGCTGCTAGTTGGCAGGCTAACAGTGTCGCTGAACTCGTAGCGAAGGGTGAGACCGGAGCAGAGGCAGCCCTTGCTGTTGAGAGTGTGAAGAATGCGCCTTCGTGTTGTTCTCGTATTTTATGTCTATTCGAGTCAACTTCTTTACCGGAGCGGCACGGTTATGGAACATTTCGACATCATCGATTTATAGGATATTTTATAGATCAGGAGATTAAAATGCTGGCGCCAGACAAGGATCGTCCCAGCCGCGCTAGTCTTTTACAAGAGCTTCGAGATCTAGTGACTTTTGAAATACAGAAGTCACATATTGGTGAATCTGTTCATCTTACGATCATGCATTCTGGATCGGATCAAGCGTCGGAGGCTCTGGCTCATTCCATCAATAAAATTGTAGATAGCGCTCAGCTGAAAATAACGGTTACGCCTATGACGCTGAGATCTGCGACGTTGTACGGGCCGGATGCGATCGTCGTCGGGTGGAAGTGCTTTAGCACTTAATACCACTCTTTTTCGATAACTCGACCTGCGTGAGAAGCTAACGCGGTAAGCATTAGTTCGTCATCTAAGTTGAATCCTCTTTTGCCTTTGCGGTCCGTTGCATAGAGTGCTCCTCTTACCGATCCTGAAACCCATATAGCGACACCAATCATTGCAGTCATTTCCGGATGGTTACTTGGAAAACCAAAAGCTTTGGCGTGATTTTGAACATTTTCAAAATGCACGGGACGGCCATCTAATCGTAAGGATCCAAGAGGTCCATGGCCTTGAGGAGGAGTAGAAAGGCGAGCCAGTTCCGAATTATTTAATCCGGATGTAATAAATCCCTCTACGCGGTCATGCGTGTCTGTAACAGATAAAGCCACATAAGTTGCACGAGTAAGTTTTTTGGATAGATCGGCAACAAGCTGTAAAGAAACGTGAGGTTGGCGCTTGGCGGGGAGATTTTTTATACCTTTATGGAGTGCGGCGAGAGCACGGCTTTCCGGATCACGCTTGATTTTACGCTCCAGCAATTCTGACTTGGTTGCTGTTTTTTTTTGCAAGTGTTTATCCGTACAGGTATATATTTAGTTATTTTACTCTTTAGCGAGATACTTATCGATTGATTCGTAGATCTCTTGTGTTATATGATTTTGCTCCAGAAGCCGCCTTGCTAGGTATGAGATTTTTAGAACTGCATGGACGCGAACTCCGAACTGTTCCATTTTTCTAGTTACTCCAGCCTCTCTATCAACCAATACAATTGCATCTGACACCGTAATTCCCATGGATCTAAGTACTGCTACTGTTTCACGAAGTGATGATCCTCCCGCCGCTAAATCGTCAATAACGAGAGCGCTTTGGCCCGGGCGATATGAACCTTCAAGGTACGGAGGTTCAGCCAGATCGGCAGGAATACGGGGCGGTCGTATGTAGAGGAGAGGTGAGTCAAGGTATAGAGATAGTGCTGTAGCGAGATGTAATCCACCAAATGGAATTCCAGCAATAAAATCGAAGTCACTTAGATGCTGTCGACGACGGGTACGTAATATTTCTAGTTCAGCAGCGATTAAATGTGCTGCTGACATAAGCACAGATGGCTTAGAGATAATTCTTTTTGTATTAATAAATATTGGCGAATTCCGAGTAGTATTACCTTCCGAAAATTCGCCAAATTGAAAAGCACCAAGACTCCAAAGCTGTTCGATTAAAATGTCTTTATCACGGTTAGTAGTGCTTACAGGTTGGTTAAATACCAATGCTAGGGTTCCAAACTAAGGATTTACTAAATTTGGCGGAGTAGTTCCTTCTATTGCCGCAATGATACTGTCTGCTACTAAATTTGACATAGCTAGTCGAGTTTCTAGCGTTGCACTCCCAATATGTGGGGTAATTGTGCAATTTTGGAGATTTAGAAGAGGGTGATTCGCTGGAAGTGGCTCTGGATCCATAACATCGATTCCGGCTCCAGCAATGGTTTGATTGGTCAGAGCGCTTATCAAGTCAGTTTGATCTACTAATCCACCTCTACCAGTATTAATAAAGATTGCACTTTTTTTCATTTTGGAGAAAAAGTCTGAATCACAATAATATTGAGTGTTCTCGTTCAGTGGTATGTGCATAGAAACAAAGTCACTTTGCTCAAGTAACGAATCTAAGCTCAGGCGTTTGCCGGGAAAGTTTTTTTTCTCCTCATTTCCATGGTAATAAACATTCATTCGAAAACCAGCAGCACGTTCGGCAACGGCTGTTCCAATTTTTCCTGGCCCGATGATACCTAGCGTTTTGTCAGCGACCGCTGACCCTAACATCCATGAGGGATGCCAAGCACCCCATTTGGATTCGCGAATTGCTAAGTTGGCTTCAAAAACCTTTCGGGCACTGGATAGCAATAATGACCACGTGAGATCAGCCGTTGCATCAGTTACAACATCAGGTGTGTTGGTTACAAAGATTCCACGTTCACTGCAAGCAAGAACATCAATATTGTCATACCCAACACCCAACTGAGAAACAATTTTTAAGCGAGTTGCATCTTCTAAGACATCACGATTAATTTGCTCTGCGATTGTTGTTACGATGGCATCAGCTGTTTCAATACTTTCTTTTAGCTCTGAAGATGTAGGGGGTATTTGACTTGGCCAGACATCAAGTTGGGCCACTTTAGCTAAGCGATCAAGCGGGCTTCCAGGAGAAAGATCCCCTGGAAGCATGCGCGCCACGAAAATACGTGGCATGCGAGTGCCTACCACTTTCTTCGGCCAGAATCGCCAGCTTCATCACGATTACTTGACTGACTGTCATTCTGCGGAGCTCTGTCGCTTCTAGGGGCCCTGTCGCTTCTAGGGGCCCTGTCGCTTCTAGGGGCCCTGTCGCTTCTAGGGGCCCTGTCGTTTCTAGGACCTCTGTCGTTTCTAGGACCTCTGTCGTTTCTAGGACCTCTGTCGTTTCTAGGACCTCTGTCGTTTCTAGGACCTCTGTCGTTTCCAGTACCTTTGTCAGGACTGTCAGTTTCATCAGATTCGTTACCCGTCAGGCCAACACGACCCCCA
>CAVODE010000042.1:0-16447 GCA_963694535.1 Dehalococcoidia bacterium | reverse complement strand
TGCATACGGCCGACTGACAGAAGACATATTTTCAGCCATGCGACTGAGTTCAGTTGGTTGCGATATGAGGTGAAGAATAGTTTTACCTAGTTGGTCGAGATTTTGTTCACCTATTACGATCGATGCACCTGCAGTTTTAAGTACCTCTGCATTTGCAGATTGATCTGAAAATAAACCGGGAATAATAATGCTGGGTAGGCTTGCAATAGAGGCCTCTCCAATGACGGATGCACCTCCTCTAAAAATCCCTAAATCCGCCGCTGCCATTAATTCTTCCATTTTTTCACTATAGCTAAAAACTATGTATTTGTTAGAATACTCGTACACGAATGCTTGGGTTTCTTTGACGACTCGGTTGTAGTCATTTTGACCAGCAACATGCACCACATTTGCGACATTTAAGAGTTCAGGAAGATTACTGATAATTTGATCATTAATAGTTCGAGAACCAATCGAGCCTCCTGCGACTAAAACAGTAGGCTGGGTATTGTTGATCCCAAGTGACTTTTTTGCTGTTTCGCGTATGAATTTTCGCTCGCCGTTAAATTTGCGCTGAAAAACTGATCGAACGGGATATCCCGTTTCTACAGATTTGGTAGAGTCGAGATAATCCAAGGATTTTCTATTTGAGCAAAGAATAAGACTTGCGTCTTTGGCAATGAATTTCACCGCCCAACCTGGTATCACGTCCGGCAAGAATAAAATAATGGGGATACCTAATTTCGCCGCAGCTCGGCATATCGGAGCCGACGCATAGCCTCCAGTGGCGAATATTACATCTATTGATTCTTCGCGTAGATGGCGCAGGGCGGACTGCGTTCCTTTCCAAAGCATGTATATCCCTTTTATGAAGCGATGCGGGGATTTGGTTCTAATGGCAGCAGATTCAATGGGGATAAAATTGATACCTGCATAAGCTGTTATTTTCGCTTCTGTTCCGTCGGCAGAACCGAAGTATGTAAATTGTAGATCTGCTTCAGTATTGAACTGGTTCAATTTTTCTTTTACTGCAAGAGCTGGGTACACATGCCCACCAGTTCCACCACCCGCCAACCCTATTCGAATAATAGGTGTGATGTCATTTTTTTTTGTATCCTCGGCTAGATTGGTCAGTACGGAAGATTCATTCATTTCGAATAGTGGAGGTTTCATATTCAGATCGAGGTCTTTTTTTACCATTATGTGATAATTCTTTTCTCATTTGAATCGTCCGATTTATGGAGCAAAGTATATCTACTGATCGACATCAAAATACCGACTGCCATTAGTACAGATATCAGCGATGAACCTCCATAGGATATTAGCGGTAATGGAACACCAGTTAACGGTATCAGGTTTGTGGCACCTGCTATGTTTATTCCACTCTGGATAGCGATCCAAGAGCAAATTCCGGTAGCCACAAGAGAGCCAAACATATCGGGTGCATTTTTTACAAGGAGCCACCCTCGCCATAGTAAAGCGGTAAGTAATAGTGTCACTATCATACTCCCGACGAAGCCCGTTTCCTCTCCGATTACAGCAATGATGCCATCAGTTTTTGCCGCGGGGAGATAATAAAACTTCTGACGAGAGAGCCCTAGGCCTTGGCCAATTAGGCCTCCAGATCCAAATGCATTTGCAAGCTGTATGGTGTGGTAGCCAATTCCTTGAGGATCGGATTCCGACGAAATAAAGGCTAGTATTCGTTGCCAGCGATAGGGGGCGCTCAGGATTAACAAACCAGCGACAACTGTGCCAGAGATCGCTAGTAACAAGATGTGAATAATTTTTGTGGTGTTGGCCGTGAAAAACATGCAGCCAATAATCGACGCGAGAATAAAGGCTGTGCCTATATCAGGCTGAGGTATAATCAACCCAAGTATAATTCCCACTATCAGTATGAACGGAATTATTCCAGTTTCTATGCTGCGAATAGTATTTCCCTTTGCTGTCAGCCATGCTGCCAAATAAAGAATTGCAGCTAGTTTAGCGAATTCCGATGGTTGAATTGTTGGTAAATACGGTAAGCTTAACCAAGATCTTGCGCCATTAACTTCGATTCCGAGAGCCGGTACAAATAATAGCGAGAGAAGCAGAAGTGCGAGGCCAACAGCCAAAGGGCTCCATCTTGCCAGATGACGGTAGTCCAGTGACTGGAAGATTAGTAGAAACACAAACCCAATTACTAGCATCATTGCATGCCTTCGACCAAACCCGGAGAGCGTATTTAAGTCAGAATCCAGAGTTGCCGTTGAGGTAATTGCAATGAGTCCAATTATTGCCAAAAGACCGGTAATGCAAAACAGAAGATAGTCGGGAGAGTGTCGAGTTATTTGGCGGGTAGTGGACTGCGAGTATGGAACCGACTTTCTTCGAATTCTAAATAATGTTTCAGTCAGGGACATTCGACTGACTCACGCATTAAATCATTGGCAAGTTTTTTGAATTCGGCACCTCGTTCTTCAAAGGTTCTGTATTGGTCAAACGAGGTACCTCCGGGTGATAAAAGGATGCAATCTCCCGGTACAGCTAATTCGACCGCTAATTTAAAGGCGTCACCAAGGAACTTACGGTCATGCACTTTGACTTCTGCCAAGATGATTCTGTCTTTAAAAACTTGGCGCGCCTCACCAAATGTAATAACGTGTCTGCATTTCTTAGTAATTTCGGATAATAAGTTGTCAAAAGGCAACTTTTTATCCCTGCCTCCCATAAGTAGGATCGTGCGCGCTTCAACTGACTTTAGACCGACGAGTGTTCTGTCTGGGGTGGTGGCAATTGAGTCATTAATAAACACAACATTATTGACCTTGTCTATTTCTTCTAATCTATGTTCAACCCCCGCAAAACTTATGAGTGCTTCTGAAATATGTTCGATATCAACCCCAAGTAAGATGGTAATCGCGGCTGCACAAGCCACATTTTCAACATTGTGTGAACCGGGTATTTTTAACTCTTCAATATTACATATTGTGATCTCTTCCGCTTTTTGATTTGTATATTTCAAGAATTTGGAAGATAGAGAAACTCTCGCCACTTTTGCTGAGGTTGCACTAGTTTGCGTAGACACTTCTAAGATTTGACTCTTTGCTTCGATTATGAATTCGCGCACAATATGATTATCCATTTGAGCGACAAACGTATCTTCAGGCCCTTGCCATCGGATGATGTTTCTTTTTAAGTCGATATAGTCATCCCAAGAAAATTGATCTAGATGATTTGGGGTGACATTGGTGACACATGCTATTTCAGGAGATCTTGTCACTCGCAGTAGTTGGGTGTGAGACATTTCAACAATAACTTTCGTCGTGTTTTGTATGTCCTTTAGTTGGGTAAGTAGCCCTTTTCCTATATTTCCGCCAACAATAAAATCTTCGTTTGCAGTTTCAAGTATTGCGGCGACTAATGCAGTAGTGGTTGTTTTTCCAGAAGACCCCGTAATACCTACGATCGGTACAGGGCATCGAGACATAAAGAGTTCGAGCATAGAGGAAATGCGAATATTCAGATTATTTGCTTCGATGAGGATTGGATTATTTTCAGGTACTCCCTGTGAGACAAAAACACTTTCGTACTTATCAATATCATCGGTAAGATTTTTTGCGGTTGCATATTCAACCTGAGCAATTGGAGATTGACGCCTTATCCTCTCGATCAATGGTTCAACCTCATGAAAAGTCTTTTTATCTGACAGCGTAACAATTGCACCTTCTGTTACTAAGAATTCAGCAAGATCTGTACCTTCGACACCTAACCCAACTATGGCGACCTTTTTACCCTTGTAGGATGAAGGTAAGTCTGGATTCAATGTATGCTCCTTCAATTTGTAAGTGCCAGGGCAATGCCCACCAGCGCACCCGCTATTCCAAATAAGTAAAGTCTCATAACCACCTGAGGCTCGCTCCACCCCAAAAGTTCAAGATGATGATGGAACGGAGTTTTTCGAAATATTCGTTTCCCCTTAGTAATTTTGAAGTAGCCAACTTGGATTACATCGGAAGTTGCTTCTATAACGAAGACGATTCCAATGATAGGTAGGAGAAGCCAATGTCCGGTCATTAGAGCGACGGTCCCCAACGCAGCCCCGAGTGGAAGTGCACCTGCATCACCCATAAATACCAGCGCGGGATGAGCGTTATACCAGAGAAAACCGAGCAACGCACCAGCAACTGTAAAGCAAAAAATAGATAGGAATAGTTGGCCCTGTGAGTAAGCTATTATCCCGTAGGCACCAAATGAAAACAAGGCTGTGCCCCCCAACAAGCCATCTAGTCCATCGGTTATTGAGACTGCTGTGGTTGTGCTAAAAATAGTTAGAAATGCGATGGCTAGATAGAAATACCCAATAGAATACTTTCCAAGCCAAGGGATAAATACACTTTCTGCTTCAAATACGTAGAACATACAGGCTGAAACTCCTGCTGAAATCGCAGTGAGGAATATGAATTTAAAGCGCCAAGATAGGCTTGAATTGGGTTTATTTATTAGAGTCCCAAGATCGTCCCAAATACCGACAGCCAAAGATATAGAGACTACCGACAATGGAAGAATCATTGATTGGCGCTCAAATGAAAAAAAACTATCCTCAAACTCAAATAGATTTGTGAAGATTGTGACTAAAACTACGGTGAGCCAGATGAATAGTCCGCCCATTGTGGGGGTGCCAGCTTTGCTGGCATGGCGGTCAGGCAAGTCTTCCGAAATAGCTTTTCCGAATTTATATCGCTTTAGGAATTGAACGCTTGGGCCACCCAATATCAACGCGACCACGAATGCTACCCCGCCGGATAACAATACCCCAGTCATTCTAGCCTTCCTGATCGCTCTATGGTGTCACCATAATCCGATATTATTTTGGGAATAAGATTACTTAATCCAAAAGCTTGGGATCCCTTAATTAGTATCGTGCTTTTTGTTTTAGCAGCTTTAACTATGTAATCAATAGCCTCATCATTTGAATGTGCAATATCGATCTTTTTTATTCCGTTTTTCGCTGCTGCTGCTGCCATTATTTTAGCCGCACCGCCTAGCGTAACTAAGTGGTCCAATGAGTCAGCCGCAAGTTTTCCAGCAAGCTCATGCTCTGAATCTGAGAGTTCGCCCAATTCGAGCATGTCAGCTAAAAGTGCCACACGATAGCCTTGAGTTCTTTTCAGTACGTGTAATATTGCAGCGAGAGATTTCGGTTGAGAGTTATATGTGTCATCTAGCAGAACTGATCCATCCTGCAATACGAGTTTTTTTACTCTGTCAACATTGGGTGCTGTACTCAACGCGGTACAGACTTGTTCAAGACTTAAATTAACGGTGAGCCCGACGGCTGCAGCCGCGAGCGCATTCTCAACGAGATGTATTCCTAAGATATCTAACTGAGTAAAAATCTTCTTATTATCATAATTAATCGCAAACTGGATTTTCCCGGTAGGTAGTTCAACGATGTCACTGGCGTACATATCAGCATTTCTATTTCCTAGTGCAGAATAGCTAATAATTGTTCCGTTTGTTGTGTCCTTCATTTTCCAGACGTTGGGGTCATCAATGTTGAGTACAGTGAAACCTCCGGTATTGATTGATTCAGGTAATTCTGATTTTGCTTTTTGGATATTTTGGAGACTTCCGGCCCGAGCTAGATGTACAGGGCCCACGTTAAGAACAACTCCGACCTGTGGTTTCGCAATTTGACACAAAAATTGGATATCACCTATTTCATACATTCCCATCTCTATCACAGCTTTTTGACTCTCTGGTTTAATTTCAAGTAAGCAAAGCGGGACCGATATTTCATTATTATAGTTTCGCGGGTTTGATGAGGTTGAAAAGTATTGTTCAAGTACCCAACTAGTGAGCCTTTTTGTGGTTGTTTTCCCCACACTACCAGTTATCGCTATCACTTCGACTTGTAAATGGGCGCGCCAAGCCCGAGCTAATTTTTGTAGGGCGGTCAGTGATTGCTTCACTAATATGGTCGGCAGGTTGGCGAATGCCTGATTTGTTTCTTGAATCACAGCGGCCGCTGCACCGTTATCAATTGCCTCTTTTACAAAATCATGACCGTTTACTCGATTTCCTGGTAGTGCGACAAACAGGTCGCCTTCCGTGACTTCCCGTGAATCTATAACTGCTCGTTTGAATATTACGTGCGGATCAACGTTTACTTTTAATATTTCAGATGTTATTGACTCAGTAACGAATCTGCAGGTGAGTTGACTAGTTCCAAGATTCATGTTCTATAGTTTACTTCCTGGTGATTTGATTAGTCTCTTCAGCTGGTACGCGAAGGTACGCCATTAATTCCGTCGCTAGTTTTGAGAACATTGGGGCCGCGGTTGATCCCGCTAGGCTGTTATTTTTCTGAGGCTCAATGAGGCGAATTAAGATCGCCAGTCGTGGTTTTTCGGCGGGAATAAATCCAACAAAAGTTGCATCCATTTTGTCTTCCGCATATGTGCCGGTGAGTTTGTCATATCGGATTGCTGTTCCAGTTTTACCCGCGACCGAATATCCTGTAACTTTTGCTTGATGCCATGATTTATTCTCAACAACACCTTGCATTAGACGTTGCATCGTTTTTGCAGTTGAAGCTGAAATTACTCGATGACCCCGTTCACAAAGAGGTTTAAGTTGATCCGCACTCTCTAGCACGAAGGGTTCTATAAGACAGCCATTGGTGTAGAAGGTGGTTAGGGCCATGATCGCCTGAATTGGTGTCACGCTTACTCCATGTCCATATGACTGGGTAGCCTGAGAAATGCGCTGCCATGAGCTATTCTCAGGGGATATTAGGCCACCTGACACCTCTCCACGTAAATCGATACCCGTTTTGTGACCGATGTTATATAAGTCTAGATAATGGTAGAAGTCTTTCGGTGTGAGTTGCGACCCGATCCAAGCTGCGCCCGTATTGATGGACTCTTTCAATATTTCCTGTGCGTTTACTTCTCCATAAGTTCGGCCTTCCCAATTTTGTATTTTTGAGTTGCCGGTGCACTGGGAATTGAAGCATAGAACACCTGTATCTTTGTAAAGTGTATCTGTTGTGATAACCCCCTGATCTAGGGCCATTGCCACAGTGAGTGGCTTAAAAATCGATCCTGGTTCGTAGGTGTGTGCGATTACAGAATTGATTGTTTGAGCGATCGAGGGAGGGCCAGTTTCAGGGTTGATATCTTGGTAATTCAACTCTGGTGCGATTGCAATTGCTCGAATCGCACCCTCCCTATTTTTAGTGAGATCGACCACTACTATTTGTCCAGCGAGAGCTTGATATTCTTCCAATCCAGCAACAAGATGTTCTTGACTCAACCTTTGAATCTCGGAGTCAATCGTCAATCGGATATCTTTCCCTGGAATGGTTTTTTTGCCTATACTTGGTGTATAGCCAAGAGTTCCCCCGAGCGCGTTTTTTTCTTCAAGTGCCCATCCAGATTCACCTCGTAGGGACTGGTTGTAATCGTGCTCAATGCCCCATAGTGCCTCTCCAAAATTATTCACGTATCCGAGAACTTGAGAATTCAATGCTTTGTTTGGGTAAATTCGTTGCGAGCGAGGCAGTAATCGAATACCGAACAAGGACTTTGTTTCGATTAGGCTCCTTTGGCCAAGAGTCAAGGTTTTGAGTACTGGACTATTAGAAGTTCGAGGGTCATGTGCCCATTGAATTAGCCATTCCTGAATCTGATTTTTTGGAATACCATGTTCTTTCTGAATGTCGGTTCCAAGATAATGAGCGAGGTCAGCTGCAGAATATTTTGCTGCTGTTGGATTTTCCTCCCAGTGTATTTGATCCAGATAAAGATCCCATGATTCAACCGACAGTGCTAACGGGAAACCATGAGTATCAACTATTACTCCTCTTTCGGCCGGCACCATTATTAAACCTAATTGTGCGGACTTTGCCTGAGCACTTAGCGTCTGATGTTGAACGATTTGTAGCTCATATAGACGAAATGTGATTGCTGATATGCCGAGCGCAAATAAAATAACTAAGACACCTTGACGCCAATTTATTTGCCCTGCAGAATATTCGAGTCGATCACTAGACCGATCAAGGTCAATCTTTTGCGTTCGTGCCATTATTTCGTTAGTCCAAGTTCTTCGACTCTTTGCATTGATCCAATCACCTCTGGGGGAAGATAGTGCCTAGGAAAGACCTGCCGGAATGTACTTTTTGGAGGGTCTGTGTTTAGAATTATTTGCGATGGAGCTTTGTCTGTTCTCTGGGGTAGATCGATATTTTTTGATAAGTGGTATACGTCATTACTAGCTTTCACAAGCTCTAGAGCTAATTCAGCTCCTAAAACCCTGGATTTGAATGCTATTTCGGCCGATTGTTGTCTGCTTTCGGTTAATTTAATTGCGAGACTCGGTATTTGTGCCGTGGCCTGAATTTGGAAAATAGCTAATCCAGCCGCGAGAATAATAAGTGAAAAAATTGCCAAAATGGCTTGAGACGAACGGTGATTTCGATAAGAAATTCTAGGAAAGTAACTGGCTATCTTTTTGGCAGGATTATTTCTTGAATTTTTAGGCTCGATGCCTCGACTCTGCGTATTACCTAGATTAAGTGAACTTTTCATTATTCGGAGAGTGCTTTCGGAAATATTTCAGCTACGCGCAGTCGGGCAGATCTGGCTCTAGGATTGTTATCCGTTTCTGTTTGTGATGCTGCAATCGGTTTCCGGGTTAACTCTTTTAGAGTCGGAATATGCTGACATGTACAGATGGGCAATCGCTTTGAGCAAATGCATGACGACGATTCGTGCCTAAAAAATGATTTCACCAGTCGATCTTCGAGCGAATGAAAAGAGATAATTGCCAATCTTGGATTTTCTTGTGAAGTGTGACTTGTTTGACTTAAGAGTTCACGAGTAGTCTGAAGAGTATTTTTTAGTTCAGTAAGTTCGTCATTAACTGTAATTCTTAAAGCTTGGAAAGTTTTAGTTGCTGGATGTTTTTTTCTTTGTTTTGAACTTGATGACCCGACAGCTGTTTCTATCGTTCTAACTAGTTCTCCAGTAGTAGCGATAGGGCGGTTTCTGATAATTTGCCTAGTTATTTTTTTTGCATTTTGCTCTTCACCATACTCTCTGATTATTCTTGCCAGTTCGGATGGCTCCCATTCATTAATTATTTGCTCCGCCGTAAGCTCGGAATCTGGATTCATTCTCATGTCAAGTGCCTCATCACGCATAAATGAAAAACCTCTATTCGAGCGCTCGATTTGCATCGACGACAGGCCAAGATCAAGTAGAACTCCGTTGATATTTTCAAAGCCATACTGGTTACATATATCAGCAATTTCTGAGAATTTACCGAGCACTAAGGTGATCTGACTTTGGACATCATTGAGTGTTTTTTTAGACCAATTTAGTGCATCTGGATCCCGATCAATTCCTAAGACCCGAGAATCAGACCCAGCTTTCTCTAGTATTGCTGCAGTGTGGCCACCGGCACCGATAGTCCCGTCCACATAGTTGCCTCCAGGTTTCGTAACTAATAGATCAAGTACTTCGTTTACCATTACTGATTTGTGAAGAAGAGTTGAGGGGGCTTCGGATTTAGCTCTCATTAGACAGGCCGTATAAGCGTGCATCTTTCATCTTTGATAAAAAAAATATTCGAGATAGCTCCGATTAATTCATCAAATATTGGCGGGGATTTATATTTGATGAAATACTTTCGGAGCCATCCCGAATTGGTCAAACTTCTTTCTTGTAGATGGACAACTGCAGGGAGCGCGTTGCGAATAAAATATTCTGAACTGAATTCTCCTGTTTTATTCTGTCGAGGGGGCGACGTCTTTATATGAGTTTGATCCCGTTCGTTTCCAAAGAAATCATTCACACCGCGCTCTCTGCAGTCGTCTGTCGGGGTCATTATTTTTGGCGAATCCTTTCTTCAGCAAGAAACTCAAGTAGTAGTTCCGGGCACGTTTCTGGCGACCAGATTTCAAGATAGTCGCCACATGCTGAGAGAATTATTGGTCCTGAGTGCAACTGAGCAAACTCACGATATTTATTGGGAATCGAAAGCCTGCCTCGTTCATCGATATCTACCCCATAAGCATTGCCAATTAACCTTCTGCGTTGTGTGCGTATATCACTGTCGCGTGAGTTTTCATTAATTATGAATGTTTTTTTAATTTCGTCATTAAACGCCTCAAGAGGAAATAACTCTATGCAACCATCCTCTCCAGTCACTAGGACGCCATGACCTGTGCCCGTTGCGGAGTCCGCATTGAACGCCTGGAGATGCTTTATAGGAATGGATATTCTGCCATTAGAATCTAATTTTTGTCGACTAGTTCCATACATATGATACCCAATTTATATGTTATAAGCTTTTAAAAAATATAACAAAACCCTATTTCAGTCATTTAAGCGCATAAAATATGCGCTGTAATCCCTATTACTATATATTCATTTTTGTATTTTTGCAAAGGGCTGCCCAGTAGCTATCTTAATGAACAGCTATTGAGCTTATTTACTTTGCGATATGTTTTTAGTTATCTACTATATGGATGTAACTTTTACACAGGACTATAAGATTGTGAATCTTTTAGAAAAGCTTCTATTCCTAGGTCTGTAAGAGGATGCTTTATCATTTGAAAGAGTACAGATGGTGGCAAAGTGGCGATATGGCTTCCTGCCAGCG
The DNA here is from genome assembly GCA_963694535.1 of Dehalococcoidia bacterium. Lineage (GTDB taxonomy): Bacteria > Chloroflexota > Dehalococcoidia > UBA2979 > UBA2979 > UBA2979. The sequence goes on along the minus strand of CAVODE010000042.1, from coordinate 5,815 downwards.
CAGCTTCAGTTACGTCGCGTGGATTTCTAATCGAAGCCGCAAGAATTTCGGTCGTGATTTTGGGGTATGTCGAAAATATTTCAGCGCACTCCCTTATTAGTTCCATCCCATCAGCTCCGCCATCGTTTAGTCTTCCAATAAATGGAGACACATAAGTGGCACCAGCCTTAGCCGCTAATAAAGCTTGGTTTACGCTGAAAATTAATGTGCAATTAATTGCGATTCCTTCTTCAGATAAAATCGCCATTGCCTGCAGTCCAACTTCGCTCATCGGTATTTTTACTGTGACGTTGGGATGCCACGCAGCTACTCGCCTAGCTTCTGCACAGAGTTGATCTAGTTCAAGTGATATACATTCTGCAGAGATAGATCCATCAACCACATCGCATATCTCCATCACACGGCTCTGATATTCGACACCTTCTTTTGCAACGATGGAAGGGTTCGTGGTTACTCCGTCGATTACTCCTAGTGCCGCTGCCCGTTTTATCTCATCTAAATTCGCAGAATCTATAAAAATTTTCATTTGAGTAAACTTCCTTGGTCTAAATTCTATCTAAAGCAATTCAATACATGCTATCCCGGTCATCAACGGAATGGTCACCGTTACCAATATGCCAAATACAAGTGGTACGTTGTCGGCCAAAGCCTCTTCTAATTCCTTTGACAAAGTACCCTCTTTTTGTGAGCTTAGGGCCGCCCACTTTACGCGTCTCAGAGCAACACCAAATAATGGAATGAAAAGGAATAAATTAAGGAAAAACAACCCTTGAAGACCAATCATCCAACCGGTGGTGAGTGGGTAATTAGTTACCGCTGCCCAAGCATATCCTGAAAACAGAACAGCAATTATCCCAGGCAACATTGCGGACGTGAAGGCTCTTTGAGCAGACAGTATCAAGACGACTTTTTCGTCAACTGATTCTACCGTCCAAGCCTTCCACACAGGCATTATCGCCGCTCCACAGCCCGAGCAAAAATATAATATGGATAGAATGTGAATGAATCGCCAAGTGGTCATTTATTTATTAATCAATCTGCTTTTTTGAATACGTTTTTGAAGCCTCTATGAATCCTTGAAACAGCGGGTTTGGACGAAGCGGTCTACTTGTGAATTCAGGATGAAATTGAGCACCTACCATGAACGGATGGTCGTTTAACTCAACAATTTCTACCAAGTTTTTACTCTTATATTTTCCGGCTACTACCAGGCCTCTTTTTTCAAGTTGAGGCAGTAATTTATTGTTTACTTCATATCGATGCCGATGTCTTTCCCGAACCTGATTTATGCCGTATGCGTTTTGAGTAATTGTTCCAGGAGTCAGCTCGCAATCATAGCCACCCAATCTCATGGTCCCGCCCCTTGATTCAATATTTTTTTGTTCTTCCATTATGTGAATGACGGGATAAGGGGTATGAGGATTCATTTCTGTCGAGTGGGCATCTGACATGCCGGCTACATTTCTGGCGAACTCAATGACCAAAATCTGCATACCCAAACAATCTCCAAGATATGGAATTTTAGATTCACGTGCGAATTGAGCCGCTCTTATTTTTCCTTCAACGCCCCGCTCATCAAAGCCCGGACACAAAACGATACCGTCAGAACCTTTGAGAATCTCACTTGGTTCCTGCGTTTCCAGCGCTTGAGCGTCAACCCAATTTATATCAAAGTTGATGTCAGAACTTACTGCCGCGTGGGAGAGTGCTTCTTGAATAGAGAGATAGGCGTCAGGGCCGTTTACATATTTTCCTACAACATGAATCTGTAAAGGTCGCTCAGGACGTTTCTTGACGAGTTCCTGGCTGAATTCGCTCCACTGGCTCAAGTCAGGACTTCCAGTTGTGAGTTCGAGCTTTTTGGTAGTTAGTTCACCTACGCCTAATTTTTCAAGCATTAGTGGAACCTGATAGATGGATTGCGCTGTCTTCAGCGGGGCCACAGCAGACACTTCTACATTACAGAACTGAGCAATTTTTTTGCATAAGTCAAGGGGGATATCGTCATCTGATCTTGTAACTATTAAATCCGGTTGAATTCCAAAAGATCTCAAAGTTCTAACAGAATGTTGTGTTGGTTTAGTTTTCATTTCACCAGTCGCACCAATTCTGGGGAGTAATGTCACATGTATCGAAAGTGTCTGTCCTTTTTCAGATTCATACCGCATCTGTGCAACGGCCTCAAGAAAGACTTGCCCTTCAATATCTCCCACTGTTCCACCGACCTCAACTAAAACGACATCAGCGTCGAATTTTTCTCCAGCTTCTTTGATTCTTCGCTGGATTTCATCTGTAACATGTGGAATTGCCTGAACCGTCTTCCCCTCATAATACTCACCGCTGCGTTCGCGCCGGATTACTTCTTGGTATATTTGACCGCTTGAGGAAGAATTTGACCCTGTAAGGTCGATATCAAGAAATCTTTCATAATGACCTAAATCGAGGTCTGTTTCTGCACCATCGTCCGTTACGAATACTTCACCGTGCTGATATGGCGACATGGTTCCTGGATCGACATTAATGTATGGATCTAATTTAAGGATTGAGATTTTTAACCCACGGGCCTTTAAAATATGGCCTAAGGAAGCCGTGACAATCCCTTTTCCTACAGAGGAAACAACTCCACCGGTAACAAACACATATCGAGTCATATTGGCCCCGTAATCCCCTACGGAACATCAGTCTACTCTATTAAAGTCAGTATTGCTATTCCGTCTTACTTGTGTGCACGGGATAGGGTTAAACTTATTAACTATGGAAAATCAAGAAATCGACTTATTTTCAGCAGCAGTTTTGACAATCAGCGATAAAGGATCTGTGGGCGAGCGAATCGACACAGCAGGACCAGCTGTATCGAAAATTTTGTTAGACGCGAAATTTAACATATCGGTCGAAAATCTCGTACCTGATGACCGAGAACTGATTGTTGAATTTCTTTGCGATCAGTCCGATAGGGCGAAAGTAAATCTAGTTGTGACTACCGGAGGCACAGGCTTGTCCCAAAGGGATATAACTCCTCAGGCGACGGAAGAGGTAATTGACTTCAGAGTGTTGGGAATGGAAGAAGCTATGCGGTCAGGCAGTTTAATCTCCACCCCGTTGTCGATGTTGTCTCGATTAGTTGTAGGTGTTCGTCGAAATACCTTAATTATTAATCTTCCTGGCAGTGAACGTGGGGCCAGCGAAAATTTATCAATAGTAGTACCAGTCCTTCATCATGCTTGCGCGCAACTTTTGGGTATTGATGAAACAGCTGGTCATTAACAAATTAAATAGAGAGAAATGTAGAATGCTCCGTTTCGACGTATTAACTCTTTTTCCAGATATGTTTGTTGGCCCGTTTGATGAATCTATTATCGACAGAGCAAAAAAGAAGCAGTTGATAGAAATAAACCTACACGACTTGCGAACCTATACACATGACTCACATCGCACTGTGGATGACGCACCTTTCGGAGGCGGGCCAGGGATGGTGTTGAAGCCGGAACCACTCTTCGAGGCCGTGTCTGCGATTTCTTCGCTGAGCCCGGACAAGACTAGGGTTATTGCATTAACGCCGACTGGTGAAAAAATTAGCCAACTAATGGTACGAGAATTAGCTCGAGAACCTCATTTGGTTTTAGTGTGTGGTCGGTACGAGGGATTTGACCAGAGGTTTTTAGATGGAGCTGTTGATTTAGAGGTTTCGGTTGGTGATTTTGTTGTATCGGGTGGCGAGCTGCCCGCGATGATAATGGTTGATGCGATTTGTCGGCAGGTGGATGGTGTTCTCGGGAGCCCAGATTCGTTGAAGGAGGAATCATTTAACGAATCTGGATTATTGGAATACCCTCAATTCACACGACCGGCTGTTTTTAATAATCAGCCGGTGCCTGAGGTGCTTCTTTCAGGAGATCATGAGCGAATCCGCTTGTGGCGTTACTATAAAAGCCTACAGAGAACTTTAGAAAGTCGACCAGATCTTCTACCAGATGTAGTCAAGGCTAAAGCAGACTTGGATTCTCTTACTCGAAAGTTTTCACTGAACGATTTGAATGAGTCAGTGAAATAACTGCTTTACCCCTCGACTCTAATCAAAATACAAGAGAGAATCTGACATCTAGTTAATTAGTAGCTAACATATTTGAAATCTAAAAGGTCATAATAATGGTGGATTTACGAGAGCTCGCCGAAGAGCGTCCAAGTGACAAAGAAAAACTTGCAGAGTTCGGAGTCGGTGACAATGTGCGCCTAATGCTCTGGATCACGGAGCGTGCGGCAAAAGGCCAAGAAACTCGTAGACTCCAACCCTTCGAGGGCACCGTCATTAAAATAAAAAAAGGCTTGGCCGCTAATTTTACTGTGCGTCGAGTACAACGCGGATTCGGAGTAGAGCGGACCATTCCGCTAGCATCTCCTCGTCTCGAATCATTGTCAGTCACCCGCCGCGGTAAAGTTCGCCGAGCGAAGTTAACATATCTTCGCGGTCGAACCGGACGAGCTGCGAGAGTCAAAGAAGCCAACAGAGTTTAACTTTCACTACAATTCGGTCTATTATCAGTCTTAATGACGACTGATAATTTTCGCACGAGCTATGTGAGGGTCGCTGTAAATAGCAGCAGGCCTAGTCACATGAACTTTTCTTACAGTGTTCCCACCACAATAAAAATCCAGATTGGTCAATTGGTGTATGTGCCATTTGGTCGCCAAGTGTTTCAAGGAATAGTGATTGACGGACCATTAGATACTCCTGGATTTGATCCATCACAAGTCCGACCTATCATTCAGGCTGAATTACCAGAGATAGTACTCTCGTCAGAGCAACTGCGCTTAGCGAAGTGGCTTTCAAGTTATTATTTTTCGCCTCTCTGGGACTGTTTGAAACAATTCTTTCCACCAGGAGTTGCTCGGACTCCGGAAAAAATGCTACTGAGGAAGAAACGAGTCGAGCGCGATCATGAGATAACGACTCAGCTACAGAAAGATTCAGGATTATTACCTTCTGTTGATCAAAAAGCAATCCTAGATTCATTGTCGTATGTTGACTTGATTTCAGCGAAGACGACACATTCAGAATTTAAAAATATTATGTCAAAAAATAAATTTGATGTCGTTTTAAAATCATTAGAGCGGTTAGGCCTCCTCGAGGTCAGATATTCATTACCGAAGCCTCGAATATCACCAAGAATTGAGCAGACTATACGATTAAGAACTGATCCCAAATCTGATGCGACTAATGGGCAACAATTTTATGGAGAGCGTAATTCACGTGAAGCTGAAATAATTAGGCAACTTATTCGGTCGTCAGGCAATACTTCGTATGCTTCCCTGACGCAGGATGCTCTAGGTAAGAAAATCATAGATCGGTTGGTTAGTAATGAAATTCTGACAGTTATGAATGGTCAAATATTCTATAACTTTGATAAACCTGGAGCTATAAAATATATTCACGAAAAAACGTTTACCAATGTGGATAAGTGTGCTTGGAAGATTCTGCAATTTTTACGACAGAAAGCCGAGTCTCAGAAGGAATCAGAGATTTCGCGCATAGAAATCTCTGATTTATTGGGCCGTTCTGACATAACTACTTCAGTAATGCAAAGATTAGCTCGTCAAGAATTAGTGGACTACTCCGAAATTCGTCGTCAACGAGATCCGTTGAAAGATTATCAGACAGTTCGAGCAAGTCCAAGAAAACTTACTCGCGACCAGCAGGATGCCGTGAATCGAATCACGGCATCCTTCGACGGAGAAAATGGCAAAGAAATTTTATTGAAAGGTGTGGCTGGGAGTGGTAAGACCGAGGTTTATATAGATTGTATTCGTAATTTAATTG
>CAVODE010000041.1:0-16881 GCA_963694535.1 Dehalococcoidia bacterium | reverse complement strand
CTTCTTAAATATATTTTCCGGAGGAGCACTACAGAATTTGTCTGTAGCAGCCTTAGGTGTCTATCCCTTTATTACGGCGAGTATTGTTATGCAGTTAGCAACACCAATTATCCCACGACTCAGAGAGATACAGTCGGAAGGTGAAGCCGGTCGACAAAAGATACAAGCATACACACACTGGCTTTGTGTTCCGCTGGCTTTGTTTCAGGGGTATGCCCAGTTGCAAATTATTTCCTCTTTAGGTGGGTATGATGGCCTCGGTTTTGATCTCACAGGAATTGCTACGCTTTTGTCTTTGGTAGCAGGCACGATGTTTTTAGTTTGGCTGGGTGAGCTGATTTCGGAACAGGGAATTGGAAATGGGATTTCACTGATTATTTTAGGGGGAATCGTTGCAAGTTTTCCTTCTCTACTTACTCGGGGACTTCTTGGGAGCGCATCAGGGGCAATAGGAAGTATTTTGCTACTTGGACTAGTGGCACTAGCTATCGTTGCGTTAATTGTTTTGTTTCAGGAGGCTCAGCGAAGAATACCGGTTCAATACGCTCGGTCTCAATTTCGAGGTGGTCGAATGTACCGGCAGCAATCCCAGAGTTATATTCCTTTGCGCGTCAATAGTGCTGGGATGATTCCCTTGATTTTCGCGACGTCGATTATGATTTTTCCACCTGTATTTTCGCAATTTATAGCTGAAACGGCCGACGTATCATGGATTAGGTCAGTAGCTTCATGGTTTCAAGTGTATTTATCTCCTACCGGTATTCTTTATTGGGTTGGTACCTTCACATTGGTAGTTTTATTTGCTTTTTTTTATACGATGGTTATGTTTCAGCAACAAAATTTGGCAGAAAATCTGCAACAGCAAGGTGGCTTTATAGCTGGTATTAGACCAGGGAAACCAACTCAGGAATACATAACCCGTGTTTTAGTCAGAATTACTTGGGGTGGAGCCTTGTTTCTTGGTTTTATAGCAATTATTCCTTTTTTAGCGACTGGTCTGACTAATGTAAATCAGTTGCAGATTGGTGCTGCAGGGCTGTTGATTGTTGTCGGCGTTGTGATCGATACAATGCGCCAAATTGAAGCTCAAATGGTGCAGCGAAACTACGAAGGATTTGTGTCGTAATGGTCTATTGTGTTTTATTAGGTTTGCCAGGGGCAGGCAAGGGCACTCAGGCGTTAAGCATAGCCTCAGACAGAGGCATCCTCCATATTTCGACTGGAGATATGTTTCGTGAGGCATCTGCAAATAGAACCTCATTGGGGCTTGAGGCACAAGGTTATATGTCAAAAGGAGAGCTTGTACCAGATGAGGTGACAATCGGTATGCTTCTTGAAAGAATTGAACAAGAGGATGCTGCATCAGGATTTATGCTCGATGGTTTTCCACGTACGATTAAGCAGGCAGAAGCCTTGGATATAGCACTAGAATCTCGCAGTAAGAAGATTGATGTGGTGCCTTACATTAAGGTTCCGGAAGATCTGCTTATGGCCCGATTGACTGGTAGGTGGAGTTGTCCAGATTGTTCTGATATATACCACACAGTAACAAAACCTCCCAAGCTTGACGGAATATGTGACAGTTGTGCTGGGCACTTATTGCAGCGCTCGGACGATCAGCCAGAGACAGTGAAAACAAGATTAGGCGCTAATAGGGAATGGACCGAAGCATTAGCGACGTATTACGAAGATCAGAATAAGTTGCGATCAGTAGATGGTACTGGAGATCCAAACTTGATTACTGAGAGAATAGTAGCTGTTTTAGATGAGATTTTCTAACGTGCCAGTTTTGCTAATGACTGTTTCGCCAAGGCAGGGTATTATTATCAGTCTGGTCTCTGGGACTAGAGTTTTTGCGACGGGTTAAGAGCTTACTTATGCCGGTCAATATAAAATCTCAGGAAGAGATTGATATTATGCGCACTGCGGGTGGTATCAATGCAGAGGTTCGTGAAATCTTGAAGGAGTCTATTGCTCCCGGGATTACAGGAGCTGAGCTCGATCAAATAGCTAAAAATGCTATTTCTGATAGAGGTGGATTACCAACTTTTGTTGGATATAGTCCATGGGGGAAACCGGCGTATCCAGGCGCTATATGTTTCTCAGTTAATGAGGTGCTCGTGCACGGAATCCCAAATTCACGAGTATTGGTGGAAGGCGATATTGTGAGTATTGACTTGGGTGTGACATATCAAGGATACGTGTCTGATGCGGCTTTCACGACCGGAGTAGGTGTGATATCGGATGAAGCACAGCGACTCCTGAATACCACGGCAGCATCTCTGGATGCGGGAATTAACGCCTCTTTAGTAGGGCATAGAATAGGTGATATTGGGAGTGCCATCGGCGCTTTTGGTGAAAATGCAAAGATGGGAATTGTAAAAGGATATGGTGGCCACGGAGTTGGTCGAGAAATGCATGAAGATCCACATGTACCTAATCACGGCAAGCCAGGTACTGGCTTGCAACTGAAAAAAGGCATGGTATTGGCGCTGGAGCCCATGTTTGCGTTGGGAGATGCAGATACATACGAGTTAGAGGATCAGTGGTCTGTAGCGATGGTGGATGGGTCTTTGTCGGCGCATTTCGAGCATACTATAGCTATAGGTGAGAATGGGCCGGAGGTTTTGACCAGTGTTTAACTGGTTAGTTTTATATGGCTAAGTCATCAAGAAAAAAACGACCGGATCGCAGTGAGAATGAAAAACCAGAGAAAAAGAAAGAAGTTATTGAGGTTGAGGGGATTGTTAAGACGGCACTTCCAAATGCGATGTTTGAGGTAGAGTTACCAAATGAACATAGGGTTTTGGCAGGTATTTCGGGCCGTATGCGTATGAATTACATACGTATTTTGTTAGGAGACCGAGTCTTAGTTGAACTTAGTCCTTATGACCTTACCCGCGGAAGAATAACCTATCGATTTCGCTGAATTAATAAATTAGAGTTGTGAAGGAATTAGAGATATGAAAGTCAGTGCTTCGGTTAAAAAACGCTGTAATAAATGCCAGGTTATTAAGCGTCGGGGTAGTATTAGAGTTATTTGCGAGACGAAACGTCATAAGCAACGTCAAGGTTAATATAAAAAGATTGGTCTAGGAGATTTAGAATGGCCCGTATTGCTGGAGTAGATCTGCCACGAGAGAAGCAAATAATGTTCGCGCTTCCATATATATTTGGAATAGGGCGGCCCACGGCAAAGCTGATTTGTTCGCAGGCTAATATTGCCCCTGATAAAGTAGTGTCTGCTCTTGATGAGGAAGAGATAGCCCGACTCAGGTCGATTATTGATAATAATGATGACTTTGAGGGAGGTTTGAGGCGAACGGTAAGATCTAATATTCAAAGATTGATTGAGATTAATTCGTACAGAGGGACTCGACATAGGCGCGGTCTACCAGTCAGAGGGCAACGGACTAAAACTAATGCGAGAACACGGCGCGGTGCGCGACGGGCAATAGCTGGTAAGCGCCAAGTGACTAAATAGGCATATGACTAAGGATATTAGGGAGATATTTAATGGGACGAGCTAGACGTGGTAGGGCACGCCGCAGGGAAAAAAGGACTGTTCCTGTCGGGCGAGCATACATTCATTCAACTTTTAATAACACGATTATCACAATTTCTGATCCAAATGGGAATGCGCTAGCTCAAAGTAGTGGAGGTACAGTTGGTTTTAAAGGCAGCCGAAAATCAACACCTTATGCGGCTCAATTAGCAGCCGATGCTATCACGCAGGAAATTTCGGAATTTGGCATTCGTGCGGTAGATGTCACCTTGAACGGCCCAGGCCCAGGACGTGAGTCAGCTATACGAGCGCTTGGAGCAAATGGACTAAGAATTTTATCGATTCGTGATGCAACACCGGTTCCCCATAATGGCTGCCGTGCTCGAAGACGACCACGGAATTAGTAAGGAGTAAATGTAATGGCTCGATATACTGGCCCAAAATGTCGCAAGTGTCGCCGATTTCAGGCGTCCCTTTGTGGTAAGGCTAATTGTGCAATAAATCGCAAAAACCTCCCTCCTGGCCCACGACCTACTCGTCGTCGAAAAATTTCTGATGCTGGACAACAATTAATTGAGAAACAGAAGGTTAGATTTGCATATGGTCTTATGGAACGTCAATTTAGGGGAGTCTATAACCAGGCGTCAAAAATGCCAGGTGAAACGGGACTTAACCTGATGTCATTACTTGAGTTGCGACTTGATAATATCGTTTACAGACTTGGTTTGGCGGCTACGAGATCACAGGCCAGGCAAATCGTTACCCATGGTCTCGTGTCAGTCGATGGAAACAAGCTTTCGGTGCCTAGTGCAAGATTAAAGATCGGTCAGAAAATTTCATTCACTGAGCGAGGTAAAAGAAGTAAATATGTCGAAATACTCAAGGAAGAGATAGCGAGCCGAGATGTGAGTGGATGGCTATCTGTGGATCGAGAATCGCTTACCGGTGAACTTGTTTCGCTACCCGGGGCTGGCGATTGGGAGTCTATTTTTAATCCGAATGCGATTGTTGAGAATTACTCACGGTAATTGAATAAATAAAGAAGGCACCTAGGAAGGATACTGCCATGGCAGATCTGCGTTTAGCTGAAATAACGATTGAGCAAGAAGAATCTGATTACATTCGAATCGGAGCGGGACCTTTTGAGTCCGGGCTAGGAACTACGATTGGTAATGCTATGCGGAGAATACTTCTATCTTCTCTGCCTGGAGCTGCCATATATGCAATGCGTGGCGATAACATCCAACATGAATTTCAAACTATTGAAGGAGTTCGAGAAGATTTAGTAGAATTAATGCTGAATTTGAAAGAAGTCAGACTTAAGGCTAATGCTGATCGTCAAGCACGGATGACTCTCGATTCGTCAGGTAAGGGTGTCTTGACAGCTGGTGATATTCAAAGTACATCCGACTATGAAATAGTTAATCCAGACCTCGTGATCTGTAATGTCGATGATAAAGCAGCAAATTTATCGATTGAGTTGTTTGTGCGTACTGGTAGAGGTTATATTCCGTCGGAAAAGACTGATAAGGGTGGAGAGACCGTCACCATTGGGCTAATACCTATGGACCAGATATATTCGCCAATTCGACGAGTGTCGTACGAAGTGAATGAGATGCAGCAAGCGGGCCTGGCATATGACAGTCTTACACTTGAAGTATGGACTGATGGAACTATCACTGGTAGTGATGCTGTCAGCGAGGCGTCGGATGTTCTAGTCGCTCAACTGACTCCTTTTTCGTTGATGACAGAAGGCAGATTACCATTGGATTCAGAACCGGTTTCGCCGATTTTGGATCTTCCGATCGAGGATTTGGGATTATCACAGCGGGTAAATAATTTACTTCGTCGCTCGAAGCTCTCCACAATTGGTTCTATTTTAGAACATAGCCGCGAAGAGCTTCTTGCCTTGAGGAATTTTGGGGAACTTGGATATAACGAATTGATTTCTGCGATGGCTGCGAAAGACTTTCCAATGCCTGAGGGTGAGGGAGATCCTGTAGATGAATCTATAATAGAGGCGCGAGCTGAATCCGATTCTAATAGTGACAGTAATATTGACTCTGATGATGAGCCAGCGAGTGCTTTGGCAGCAGCTCTGCGTGATGCAATGAAAGAACGATCCGGATCAGAAGATCGATAATTGGATTTGAATAAGAGGAGATAGTAATGCGACATCGCCAATCTGGTCGTAGGTTCGATATGCCGACTGGGCAAAGAAATCATATGTTTCGTATTCTCGTGCGGACAGTGATCACGCGCGGCGGTGCCTTCACTACCGAAGCCCGAGCCAAAGAAGTTCGTCGACTTATTGATAAAATGATAACTCTCGGTAAAAAAGACACCGTTCATGCACGCCGACTTGCGCTTTCGTTGATTGCTGATCGAGATGTCGTACAGACTCTCTTTGATGAAGTGGCTCCTCGCTATGCACAACGTGAGGGCGGCTATACTCGTGTCGTTAAATTAGGTCGCAGAAAAGGTGATGCCGCTAGAGTGGCTCGCCTAGAATTGGTTTGATTTAGCCGAATGAATTCAAAGAGTCACAGTAATTTTAATTCCCAACGAATTGCACTTTCTATCGAATATGATGGAAGCCATTTTTATGGCAGCCAACGTCAAGCAAATGTACGGACAATTCAGCAAACAATGGAAGATGTTCTTACAGGTATTTTCGACACTAAATTGTTGATTGATTTTTCGGGACGTACTGATACTGGAGTACATGCTCGTGGTCAAGTGTGCGCCTTTGATAGTGATGGAATTGAACGATATGGACTGGAAACATTCGAAAGAATAATTGACAGAAACCTTCCTGAGGATATTAGCCTTCGAAATATAGGAGTTGCTGTAGAAAATTTCGATCCCAGGCGTGATGCTTTGTCTCGAAAGTACAGATATTACATCCAACATGGGCCACGAAGATCTTCATTGAGTAGAAATAGAAAATATCACGTCCGACAAATATTGGATGTTGATTCGATGAAATCTGCCTTGAAATCACTACCGAACACTGAAGTTGATTGGTCAGCATTCGCTGGCAAGACGCCAATTTATTATTCCACGCGTCGTACATTAATTAGTACTAGTTTGCGAGAAATTGGTTCAAGTACTTTGGAGATTAGTTTTGAGTCTGATGGTTTCTTACCTCATCAGGTTCGAATAATGGTGGGTGCTCTTTTGAGAGTTGGGAGACTTAAGATATCTCCAGATACTTTCCATCTATTGCTACTTGGAGGTATTGGCAGCGCTGGTCCAGCTGTTCCCCCAGAAGGACTTGAGCTTGCTCACGTTCGATACCCGGCGGGGTTTGTGGACTGGGTACATAGCGAGGAAAGCATTGATAATTATATAAATAACGAACATAGATCAAAAATATTGGTATGAAGTCGGAGTATTAAATGGCAGTTTTGAAAAAAGGTCGACGCATAAGAGGACCTAAGACAAGTCGCCTTCGCGAGTCTGAAATCGCGAGGGAATGGCGAATAGTTGATGTGGCGAATCGACCACTAGGTCGCGTCGCGTCAGAAATTGCGCGTATCTTACTGGGTAAGGACAAGGCAACTTTCGAGCCTCATTTAGTAATGGGTGATTATGTAATTGTGATAAATGCAGCAAAGGTAATATTGACTGGTAATAAAATGAATAGCAAGAAATACTACCGTCATACGGGATACCCTGGTGGCATTCGAGAGCGAAGTTTCGAGGAGCAGATGCAGCGTGATCCTGCCCGAGTTATCGAAAAAGCAGTCAAAGGTATGTTGCCCAGTGGGGCCCGTGGGTATGAACTCTTCAGATCATTAAAGGTTTATTCTGGCGCGGAGCACCCGCATCAGGGTCAAATCGGCCAGATTGTCCGCCCCAAGAAATTTATTCCCGTGAAGAGGGTTATTACTAAAGTCGAAGTTGCTGAAGAAGTAGTGACTCAAAACGCTGAAAAATCAGCGGATGTTGAAGTCATTTCGGGTGAAGCACAGAGGGTAGAGATACCAGTATCTCCACGTCTTACGCGAGCTGCTTCTGCTTACAAGCGAGCTGAACTAGATACTGAGGCAAGCCTGCTTGGTATTGAGCTGGTTAGTGACTGGAAGAAAGATGATGTATATCAGGCGATACAAGCATTCTATGATGGACATCCATTGGAGGGTGAATAATGGTTTCTGAAGGTCAGTATTACTATGGTTTGGGACGACGAAAGGCATCAACGGCACGAGTCCGTCTTTACCCTGGAAGTGGCGGAGTAGTTATCAACGGTCGACCAGCTGAAGCTGTAATTCCTCGTGAGATATTGCGTGAAGATATGCTACGACCTCTTCTTGTGACAGGAACTAGAAATGGTTTTAATGTCCAAGTTTTAGCGCGTGGAGGTGGAGTAACTGGATGGGCTGGAGCGATTAGATTAGGAATTGCTCGTGCACTACTTAAAGTCGATGAGGCGCATCGAGCGACTTTGCGGCAACATCAGTTGCTTACTCGGGATGCTAGAGTTAAGGAACGTAAAAAACCTGGGCTCGTTGGAGCTCGCAGGGCTAAACAGTTTACGAAGAGATAGCACTTCACTTTTAGCGAATGAAGTGCTCTCGATAATATTTGAGTTCCTCGATACTTTCTTTGATGTCGTCGAGCGCTCGGTGCGAGCCTTTTTTCTTGTAGGGTTTAAGTTCCGGATGCCAACGCGCAGCTAATTCCTTGAGTGTGGATACATCGATGTTTCGATAATGTAAATATTCGTCGATCGCAGACATTTCTCTTCTCAAGAAGCGCCGATCCTGACTAATAGAATTTCCAGCGAGAGGGCTCACACCTTTGTCGAGCCAAGACGAAATAAATTTAAGGGTAAGCTCCTGAGCAACCTCGATAGTTATGTCCGAGTTTCGGATGCGCTCAAGTAACCCACTATTTGTATGTGTAGTGATGTTCCATTCGTTCATTTCACTAAGTTCATTTTCATCTCTGCTAATCGCGAGAGTTGGTCCTTCTGCTAGGATCGTTAGTTCTTTATCGGTGATTACTGTCGCTATTTCGATAATTACATGCCTGCCGGGATCAAGCCCGGTCATTTCAAGATCAATCCAGACTAATCGTTGATTATCTCGCTTATTGTTCGACAAAGGTACTCCCCTTCACCTACAAACTGCTAAAAAGGAAGGCTTTCGTTATCAACCCCTTGGATACGATAGATGACCCTAACGGCTTCTCTGATTTCACCTTCATTTTTATATTTCCGATCAGGAATTAGCTTGAGAATTGCTGCAACCTCACGATCAAGGCCACCTTTATCCCGGCCCATATTCAAAATTGCGGCTCTCGACATGGGGTAATGAAAGCCCTTGAAGGCAGTCTCATAATCTTGCTTAGTTGCATGCGGTTTGCGCATAAGTGACTCTCCAGTGTTTTTGTGAACAGGTCAATAAACTAAAAGAACATTATAAATCGTAATCGATAGTGTGATTGTGCGGAACGACTCGTGCTAAGGGTTAAATCTGGGATACAATAGTGCTCCTGCTGGGAGGTGTTGTATGCCATTGTATGAGTACTATTGTGAGCCCTGTAATGGGGTATTTGAACTCGTTAGGTCAGTAAAAGAAGCTAGTAAAAGTCAAGCCTGTTTGGAGTGCCATTCTGATGGTGTTCGAATTATGTCAAGAGAGTGGGCTGCGTTCACGTTTAGAGATGGATTTCCTAGAAAGATTCCTGACGATGGGACATATTGGCACTTAGGGCAGAAAGTCTCTAAGCCAATGAGCCAAACGGGACCACTAGGTACTCACCCTGAATTGGACGCCAAAAGAGGTCCGGAGCACGCACCACCTAGCGTTGAAGATATCCAGCGGTATGAGGCGATGAAGGATATTGAGCGAGAGGGCAAGGAAAATATGGGTGCTGCATTCGTGACTTCAGAGTGGTCCGTTAATTCAGATATGCCTAAGCGTCTATCCCAACCAACTATTAATAAGCGTGTTGAACGTGAAAGGGATACTTTTTTTCGTGGCGAGCAAATTAAGAATCGTCGGACAAATGCCAAACTTGCTCGGGAACGAGTCTTAAGAAGTAAAAAGACTGACTAAGTAACGACTTTTTCGTTTTCTGAGCTGCGCGCTGCGTAAATAATATAGCCAGCTATGATAACTATGCCTGCCAATGCAAAGGTAAATCTTCTTCCGAATATTTCAGCTATGACTCCGCCTCCAGCACTCCCTATCAATATACCGATTGCAAATGCCATTGATTGAATGCTTGCTACTGTCGAGAGACCAAGAGTTCGGCCGATTTGAACTTGGCTTGTTGCTGCGACTACCTGGGACATGGCACTTCCTAATCCAGCGCCGACTACGAACGAAATGAGTAATATCCAATAGGTATCGCTGAAGGTGGCGATCCAATAAGAGCTCGCCATTAGAACAGATCCAATCAGGGCAATCAGATGCTTCGAGTATTTATCAGCGAACATTCCCATTAGCGGTTGAACTGCGCCGCCCATAAATTGCTGTCCACCAATTAATAACCCAACAGCGGTGGAACTGGTCCCAAGATCTTCTTCAAGGAGAACGGGAATGAAGGTAAACGAGACGCCGATGGCGCACGAGACAGAAGCTCTAAGCGAAAATATTCCTTGCACGACTGGGTTTTTGATGATTTGCGACCAACTTGGTCTCAGGTGCTCACTGGCAAAGGGTAAGGAGGATTTGGATTTATGGTGACTCACCAGGTTGTTGACTCTTTCGTTTTGTGGCTCGGCAGGCAGCAGAATGACCACCATGAGTGTTGCAAGCGCGAAAAGAAAAGTCATTGATAAAAAGATCAGATCAATGCTGGTATAGTCTCTAAGAATTCCGGCCAGGAGAGGGCCGAGTCCGAAGCCGACGAAGTCGAATAAATTGAAGGTCCCCATGTATCGACCTTCACTGCCTTTGGGGGCGAGCGCTCCGATGTAAGATTGTGACATAGGAAAAATTAGGGCAGATCCAATTCCTGAAAAAGCTCGAAAAAATACAATTTCTAAGACGGAATCGGAATAGAACCAGCCCATAGCTGTTATCGCATAGGTGAACAAACCAAAGGCCAAAAACCATTTTCTACCGTAACGATCTGCTAGTCGTCCTACAAACGGCGATATTGCAAGTTGTGTTACGGTGAACGCTGGATAAGCGAGTCCACGAGCTATGTCATCGCCACCCATCTCGCCAACAAAAATAGGTATGATGGGTGTGGCTGCTCCTAATCCTAGAGTAGCCATCATCATTGAAAGGCCAACTACCAGAAATCTGCGAGATAGCATTGGTCAATGATAGGACAAATATCGGGGTAGCTGAATAATGAAGATTGGTTTATTTTTTCTGGGATAAATATCACTCTGGAAGGATAGGAAATATGGAAACACGTTACTTAGGTGAGTCAGGTTTGGAGGTTTCAGTTATTGGACTGGGCTGCAATAACTTTGGTGGACGCCTTGATGAAAGCCGAACTGAGACAGTAGTGAGTGCCGCCATCGATTCGGGAATAACACTATTCGATACAGCTGATATTTATGGTGGTGATGGCAGGTCGGAAATATTTTTAGGAAAGGCACTGAAGGGGCGTAGAGATGAGGTCGTAATCGCCACCAAGTTTGCGGGGCCGATGGGTGAACTTCCCATGCAAAAGGGAGGGTCTCGTCGCTACATTTTTAATGCGGTTGAAGACTCTTTACGGCGACTGGATACTGACTATATAGATTTATACCAAATGCATTTTCCTGATTTGAATACGCCACTTGATGAAACAATGCGTGCACTTGATGACTTGGTCAAAGATGGCAAGGTGAGGTATATTGGCCATTCTAACTTCACTGGCTGGATGATTGCTCATGCGCACCATTTGGCTCGTGAGCAATCTCTTAATCCGTTTATCTCAGCGCAGAATCACTATCATTTACTCAACCGAGAAGTCGAGCCGGACGTACAGCCTGCATGCACAAAATTTGGTCTTGGAATTCTTCCCTATTTTCCATTAGCTTCGGGATTACTGACTGGAAAATACCGAAAGGGACAACCTCGTCCTGAGGGTGCTCGTTTGACATCGGGCCCGATGGCTGATCGAATGCTCACAGATCAGAATATGGATAAGGCTGAACTGTTACTGGACTGGTCTGAGGCCAGAGGACATTCGCTTCTTGAATTGGCTTTCTCATGGTTGGCTCAGCAGCCAGCTGTTGCATCTGTGATTGCTGGAGCTACCTCAGTTGAACAGGTCGAAGCAAATGTAGTTGCGGCTAACTGGATTTTGACCTCAGACGAATTAGCTGAAATTGAAGACATGCTTGGATGATCTCTTGAGATTAAGCTTTAACTGATTGTTTGGAATTTTTAAAGAGCCAAAATGGATTTTAGAGTTTGGAAGTCAAGCAACCCGGAAGACGTGCGACAATTTCTTGCTGAAGATCGAGATCTTGGTGCGTATGCTCTTGCCTATTTGAATCCAAAAACTTCAAGGACCTTAGATATTGATTTCCCAACGAGGTATTTTACCCAGTACTATTTTGCTAGCGGATTAACTGGCCGAAGCTTGGTTTTTTATGTGAACCAACCTAATTCACTGCTGCTGACTTTTGGAGACAAACACGCGATCGAGGCGACTTTGCTTGTTGCCCCGAGTCTAAGAAAATCCTATCTTGCCACAGCCAGCCCGGAACATTTTCAGAGCATTCGAAAGAACCACCATATTTCTGCTGTATTGACAATGAATCGAATGCTTACAACCAAAGCTTCCTTCAAGCCGTGCACTACGAAATTGGATGCAGGTTCTGATCTTTGCAGGCTAGGATCAGGGGATATTGAAGAAATTAATTCGTTGTATAGAACCGGACCTGGTTCGAATCAATATCCGGCCCGAGTCGTGAACGAGGGGATATATTGGGGTGTCAGAAAATCAGGGATACTTGCTGGAATAGCAGGCACACACGTTATCTCTGAGGAAGAGAAAGTTGCAGTGGTTGGCAATGTGTACACGCACCCTAGTGCACGAGGTTTAGGATTTGCTCAAGCGACGACATCGGCAGTCACCTCTAGCCTTCTTGCGATTGGTTGTGATGAAGTAGTTTTAACAGTTGATCCCGAGAACAGGCCTGCAGTGAGTGCGTATAAGAGATTAGGCTTTAACCTGAAGTCTGAGGTAATTGAGGGCAGACTCAGTAGTAGACGGTTTTACCGATTTAAGAAAACTTTTAGGAAAGTGAAGCGAAGCGGAAGCGATGACTTCGTGGTTACCATCTAAACAAGGCACTAGGCGTTTGGTCCAGGATTCTCGGATTGAGGTGATTGAATGAGTAATCGACAGCAGGACGGTGATATAGCGAATGCTGATTTGGCAAGAGAAGGCGTCGTTCGGATTGAATGGGCAGAGCGTGAGATGCCGGTACTTCGAGGTATTCGCGAACGATTTAATGCAGACAAGCCGTTGGCAGGAGTAAAGATACTTGCGTGTCTTCATGTCACCACTGAGACTGCAAATTTAGTTTTGGCCCTAAAGGATGGTGGTGCAGATATACGACTCTGTGCCTCGAACCCGTTATCAACTCAGGATGACGTAGCTGCCGCCATGCGTCATGCGTATGATGTACCGACTTGGGCCATAAGCGGTGAGAGTACCGAAACCTACTCTCGTCATCTTGCCGAGGCAATCTCATTCGGACCGAATATTACGGTTGATGACGGAGCTGATTTAGTGGCACTGCTTCACACAGACAGAAGAGATTTGCTTACGAATATTATTGGCGGCACTGAAGAAACAACAACAGGTATTACTCGTGATAAGGCGTTGGAGAACGAAGGTAATCTTCAATTTCCGATCATTGGTGTAAACGACGCTAGCACTAAACATTTTTTTGATAATCGGTACGGCACAGGGCAGTCAACTCTAGATGGCATTATTCGCGCTACTAATATTTTGATCGCAGGCAAAACAGTTGTTGTTTGTGGTTATGGTTGGTGCGGAAAAGGTGTGGCTATGAGGGCTCAAGGTTTGGGCGCAAATGTAATTGTTACAGAAATCCAGCCAGTTCCAGCTTTGGAAGCGGTTATGGATGGTTATCGGGTGATGCCTATAGAGGCTGCAGCCGCAATAGGTGATATTTTTGTAACGGTAACAGGTAATAGAGATGTCATTACTACCGATGCGTTCACTCATATGAAGGATGGAGCAATTTTGGCAAATTCAGGTCATTTCGACGTTGAAGTTGATGTTAAATCACTCAGAGGTATGGCCGAATCAGTTCGAAATCTTCGACCGTTCGTCGAGGAGTATGTTATGCCAGATGGGCGTGGACTAGTGGTTTTAGCGGAAGGTCGAGCCGTAAACTTAGGTGCCGCTGAAGGACATCCTGCCTCAGTAATGGATATGTCCTTTGCTAATCAAGCATTGGCAGTTGAGTATCTTGTTAACCAGCATCAATCACTTGAAAATCTGATATACCCTGTACCTAGCGAAATTGATAATGAGATAGCGATGCTTAAGTTAACTTCTATGGGAGTCTCTATTGATCGTTTGAGTGAGCAGCAAGAAGAATATTTGTCATCATGGCAGGCAGGTACGGAATGAATTTTACGCTCTTCTCCAGCGAATCAGTGACAGAGGGTCATCCGGATAAACTATGTGATCAAGTATCAGATTCTATTTTGGATGCCTTATTGACGCAAGATTCGAACTCACGGGTTGCTTGCGAAACTGCAACAACTACGGGCACTGTTTGGATATTCGGGGAAGTGCATACAGCTGGATATGTAGATATCGAAAAGATAGTGCGTAAAACAATATCGGAGATTGGTTATTCAGGACCTGCATATGGTTTTGATGCTCAGTCATGTGGAGTATTGAATTCTATTGCCGAACAATCTCCAGATATAGTTCAAGGCGTGGATAGATCTAAGGAGACTGATCCGTACGACCGGGTTGGTGCTGGTGATCAAGGTATGGTATTTGGATTTGCGTGCGATGAAACTGAACTGGTGATGAAAGGCGATGGCGCAGCTATAGCACGTGGTCAATTTATGCCCGCTCCTATATCGCTTGCACACAAACTTACGAGGCAATTAGCCAAAGTTAGAAAGAGCAATATCCTCCCTTGGTTAGGACCAGATGGCAAGAGTCAGGTGACCATGGCCTATGAAAATGGTGTACCGAGTTATTTGGATACCGTTTTGATATCTGCTCAGCATTTACCTGATATCAGCCTGTCTGACCTAAGAGAGGCGGTAATAGAAGAGGTTATTAAGCCTGTATGTCCACCAGAACTGCAGACGAGCAGTACGAAATATTTGATCAATCCAACTGGACGATTCGTCATGGGGGGGCCAATGGCGGATGCCGGTTTGACCGGACGCAAAATTATTGTAGACACCTATGGCGGCGCAGCAAGACATGGTGGCGGTGCGTTCAGTGGTAAGGATCCATCGAAGGTTGACCGATCCGCCGCCTATGCAGCCAGACACGTAGCAAAGAACTTTGTTGCTGCTGGATTAGCTAAGCGAGTGGAGTTGCAAATTTCATATGCAATTGGTATTGCTCGGCCGGTTTCTGTCATGGTGGATTCTTTCGGGACAGGCGCTATGACTGATTATGAGTTGGCTGAACTTGTTCAGAGCCATTTTGACCTCAGGCCAGCTGCGATAATTGAGCGTTTTGATTTAAGACGCCCTATATATAAGCAAACCGCCAGTTACGGACATTTTGGTCGGGACGATATTGATTTGCCATGGGAACATCTTGATGAAGTAGAAATGCTCAAAGCGCTACTTTGAATTGCAATTCGCTTATGGTGTAAAGATGCACGCGATTATCCTAGCTGGCGGCAAGGGCACAAGACTTTTACCTTTAACAGAGGAATTACCAAAACCTCTCATTCCTGTGGCAGGCATGCCAATGGTTGCTCATGTGATGAACGCCTTAATTGAGGCTGGAGTAACCGAATTGACATTCGCGGTTTCTTGGGACACATATGTGCCTATAAAGGCATGTTTTTCTCGCAAATACAAGGATATAGCTATCAATTATTCGATAGAGGATTATCCACTTGGTTCAGCTGGTGCGATCGGGAAAGCATGTGAATTAAACCGACCAACCCGATCATTTTTTGTGGTAAATGCTGATGTTATAACTTCAGCTTCTCTTGCTAATATGCGGTCAGTTCATGATTCGTTTGATGCACCTTATCCTTTCGTCTCAATTTTGTTACACAAGACTGAGATGACAGGTGATTTTGGGATAGTTGAATTGGGTACCGGTAGGAAAGTTCAAAAATTTCTAGAAAAACCAGCATCTGGAACTACTAGTTCTAAGTTGATTAATGCAGGGATATGGATATTTTCTGAGAGAGTTATAGAGCGCTTGCCAACAGACAGCTTTGCGAGAGTGGAGGAGACTTTATTCCCAGATCTTGTGAAGGATGAGGGAGGTCTCGTAGGTATTACTGACGAAGGTGCGTATTGGGCTGATTTAGGTACACCAGAGGCACTATTGGCGGGTGCTGAATATATGCGCCACAGTACAAAGCCATTAATTCATGAAAGTGCGGTGATTGAAATAGATGCAAGGATCAGTAATTCTGAAATAGGAGCAGGGACCACGGTTAGTTCAAATGCGATTATTTCTAATTCATTAATCTGGGATTCTGTCACTGTTGGAGCTAATGCCAAGATATACGATTCAATTATTGGGAATAATGCAATAATTGAGGAGAACGCAAGAATAAGCCGAGCAGTGATCGGCCCTTATGTCCAAGTGTCCGCGGAGTTTCATGTAAGGGATTGTGCAATGAAATCGGAAAATAGGAATCGAAACTGAGTATAAATGTTTGATTTACACGAAACATCTTCGATTAAATTTGGCACGGATGGTTGGCGCGCCATCATAGGTGACCAGTTTACCTTTGAAAATGTTCGGAACATCGGGTTTGGTATTGGCTGTTGGATACAGGAAAACGCTTCCGGTGATGGAAGTGTCTTGATTGGCTATGATACGCGATTTCTTTCATCAGAATTTTCGGAGGTATTAGCTAACACTTTTATTGGAATGAAAATACCAGTCGTCATGTCTAACGATTTTCTACCCACTCCGGCTTTAGCTTGGTCCGTATCTCAGAGCGGTGCGACGGCGGGTGTGATGGTAACTGCGAGCCATAATCCAGCAATATATAACGGTATAAAAGTGCGACTTTCGTCCGGATCTGCCGCGCAAGTAAGCGACACGGATTCGATACTACAGTTTCAGGAAAAATCTCTCGGTCAAGGACTGAATCGGCATCTTGTTAACACTGACAGCGAGCATCTTCTCTCAAGAGTAGACTTCATCGAAAAATATCTCAATCAATTAGAAAAGCAGGTTGACATAGAACTCATTCGATC
>CAVODE010000040.1:0-16948 GCA_963694535.1 Dehalococcoidia bacterium | reverse complement strand
AAAGTGGATGGGAATGAAAACCCTTACGGCCCCTCAGATGCCACTTTACGGGCGCTGGAGTCTCT
The DNA here is from genome assembly GCA_963694535.1 of Dehalococcoidia bacterium. Taxonomy (GTDB): domain Bacteria; phylum Chloroflexota; class Dehalococcoidia; order UBA2979; family UBA2979; genus UBA2979. Next base: position 16,883 of record CAVODE010000040.1, on the reverse strand, counting down.
AAGGAAAATTAGACTCCATCATTATGGTGATTCTGATCAGCGCCGCTTGCGATCAGCAATAGCCGATCATCTGTCTGTGGGATTTGATTCGGTTATTTGTGGTAACGGCTCGGATGAGCTAATAGATCTCATGTTCAGGCTTTTTATCAATGAAGGCGACAATATCGTGATCTCTAGCCCAACATTTGGAATGTATTCGTTTGATGCCAGCTTGCACGGCGCTAATGTGATTGACGTGCCATTAAGTGAGGAGTGGGAATTCGACGAAGAAGGCCTCGAGAAAGCAGCGCGTGATGCAAAATTGGTATTCATTCCATCTCCAAATAATCCGACCGGGAATACCATACCAATACGCCTTGTAAAAAAATTACTAAAGACTGGTGCGGTGGTGGTGATTGATGAAGCGTATATTGAATTTTCTAAAACTACCTCATTGGCAGCATGGGTTGAGAAAATTCCAAATTTGGTGGTACTACGCACGTTTTCAAAATGGGGTGGACTGGCTGGCCTGCGGATTGGTTATGGCGTAATGCATCCGGAATTAGTGAACATCTGCTTACAAGCTAAACAACCGTACAACATAAGTGTAATTGCAGAAGCCGCAGCTCTCGCGGCGTTGGCAGACAGTGCCACACTTGATGCGAGAGCTGAAATAATTTCTGCGGAGCGAGATAGGATGAGCGCTGAGATTGCAAAAACTGAATGGATGACCCCATGGCCATCTGACGCTTCATTTATTCTTTTCCATCTAGACGGAATTTCTGGCCTAGAATTAAGAGACAAGTTGCGATTACAAGGTATATTTAGTAGATATATTGCTCACCCACGACTGGAAAATCATTTAAGAATTTCAATCGCGACACCTGACCAAAATGATCGAATTATCTCGACGATTAAAGAAATAGAACCGGAGTAACGCATGTCGTCACCAAGAATCGCATCTAAACAACGTAAAACAGCAGAGACTGATATAAACGTCTCTATAAATCTGGATGGCACTGGAAAATCTAATATTTCAACTGGCCTTGGTTTTTATAATCATATGTTGGAGGCCTTCGCGCGGCACGGTCGATTTGATCTAGAGATTCGAGCAACTGGTGATCTTGAAGTGGACACTCATCACACGATTGAGGATGTGGCAATTGTACTGGGCCAAGCGATTGATTCAGCGCTGGGCGATCGAGATGGGATAGTGCGAATGGGGGATGCAACTGTACCTTTGGATGAAGCATTAATTCAGTCAGTTGTTGATATCTCAGGAAGATCACACGCCGAAGTGAACTTCTCATTTGGCCCAGATGCCATCGGGGAAGTCCCAGCTGAAATGATTCCACATGTCTTTCATTCACTGGCGAATGGAGCACGTCTGACTGTTCATATTCGACAATTATCAGGCGTGAACAACCATCACATTGCTGAAGCTGCAATGAAGGCACTCGGCCGTTCGTTGGATATGGCAACTACCGCAGATCCTAGGATTGCGGGAAGCGTGCCGAGCACGAAAGAAACACTAACGAATTAAAGACGAGGTCTTCGTGAGTAATACTGATCGACCAAGCAACGTAAGGATCGATAAAATTCTGCGAGAACTCGCGGATACGGCTGACGCAATATCGATTGATTTTTTTCACCGTCAAAATGAACTGACCGTCGAACAAAAAAGCGATGGGTCCTTTGTTACTACTGCTGATAAAGCAGTTGAAACGAAGCTGAGGGAAATACTAAAATCTGAATTTCCCCAACACTCAGTGCATGGGGAGGAAGAAGGTTTGGTATCAGGTGGCGATGGAAGATATTCCTGGATTATCGATCCAATTGACGGAACCCACGGCTTTATGCGAGGTATGCCGATATGGGCGACATTGATTGCTTTTGTCGATAGAGAAAAAGTAATTGGTAGTATGGTGTCAGCTCCAGCATTAGCAACCCGCTGGTGGGCCGGTGAGGGGACTGGCGCATATAAGAGCTTTTCAGGGGGAGACTCGGAGCTAATCAAAGTCTCTGCGATCGATACCATCGCTGAAACGCAGCTACTGTATACGGGATATTCCGCCTCTAAAAACCGATGGCAAGGATTTAGCAATTTGCTTGATTCTGCTTGGAGAGAACGCGGTGTTGGCGACTTTTGGGGACACTGTTTAGTTGCTGAGGGAGTTGCGGACGGAATGCTCGATCCGATTGTCAGTGTGTGGGATGTAGCAGCATTAGATCTATTAGTTAGAGAGGCGGGAGGCGCGATGACAAATAGCCAGGGCAGTCCCACCTATGCAGATGGTCATGTGATATCCAGCAATGGGATTGTTCATCAACGTATATTGACCGAATTATTGGCTGGCTAAATTATAGTAATCGAGTAATCTTCTATCACAAGGTTAGCCAAAAGCTCGGTCGCCATGCTATCTGCCTTAGAAATTGCTGATTCAGCGTTGCCCGCAGTGAGTTCAAGATCTATTCGTTTACCAGCACGTACTTTGGAGACCTCTCGGTAGCCCAGCTCGCGAAGGCCATTCGCAATCGCCAACCCTTGTGGGTCATTAATTTCCTGTCGAAGCATTACGTCGACTCGAACTAAGAAAGTTTCTTCCATTTGATTAGTCTACCTTACTCAAGTGCGGTCCCTGTGATCAGTTCGTAAGCGTGCACATATCTGCTTGTCGTAGCTTCGACGACATCCTGGGGCAGGATTGGTGGTGGTGGCTCCTTATCCCATTCAAGGGTCTCTAAAAAATCACGTAAAGGTTGTTTATCGTAAGATTTTTGTGGTTTTCCTGGGAAATATTCATCTACGGACCAAAAACGTGAGGAATCCGGAGTCATGACCTCATCGATCAGACATGGTTCGCCGTCGATTAACCCAAATTCAAATTTCGTGTCAGCAACGATTATTCCTTTTTTTCGACACTCTTGGCTTCCGAATCCGTATAAGGCTAGCGATCTAACTTTTACTGCGTTGGCGATTTCCCTTCCCACCAATTGCTCAACTTCCGAGTATGTCATCGGGCGATCATGGTTGGGTGGCTTAGCTTTGCTGGATGGTGTGAACGTCGGGCTCGATAGCTGACTTGATTCTAAAAACCCTTCATCTAGTAACACATCGGCGATGGCTCGGTGTGATTGATAATCCTTCCATCCGGACCCACTCAAATATCCCCTAACGACGCATTCAACCGGTAATGGATCGGCCGTTTTCATTATTATAGACCTATCGAAGTATTTAGGATTGATACCTTTAAGACCGAATTGGCCCGCGTTATCGGAGCCTAGAACCCCAAGGAATGCGTTAGGAATAACGTCTGCAGTTCGGTTGAACCAAAAGGCAGATAGCTTGGATAATACTTTTCCTTTTTGAGGAATTCCTTGGTTCATAACCACGTCGAACGCGGAGATACGATCAGTCGCCACGAGTAAAAGTTGATCAGTCGAAATTTCGTAAACGTCGCGGACTTTACCTCGACTAATCAGTGGTAAATCAAGGTCGGTATCGATAAGTACTGCGGGGCTGGGCATTAAATTAACCCAATTCTTCGGAAGGTTTCATCGATGTGAATTAAGTACGAACGCGGATCGAATATCTCGTCGATAACTTCAGGACTTAGTTGCGTGCGAAACGTCTCATCCTGCTCCATTAATGTTCTAAAATCAACTCTTTCATGATGAGATTTCATAGCCGCAGTCTGGACGATTTTGTAAGCTTCCTGCCTTGCTAACCCGGACTCGATAAGGTGATTTAATGCTTTTGACGAAAAGACGAGACCATTTGTCAGATTCAAGTTTTCAAGCATTCGATCAGGCTTTACTTTCAGGCCATCTATCACTCCAGTCAAGATATCGAGCGCGTAGTCTAGCAGGCCGAACGCATCAGGTAAGATTATCCGCTCGGATCCAGAGTGAGAGATATCTCGCTCATGCCACAGTGGCACATTTTCTAGTGCAGTCACCGAATAGCCGCGAAGAGTTCTAGCGATTCCACAAACTCGTTCGGAGAGTTCAGGATTTCGTTTGTGAGGCATTGAGGAAGACCCAGTTTGAGCATTTTCGGTAAAGGGCTCTTCAACTTCAGAAAATTCTGTGCGTTGTAGATTACGCAATTCAGTAGCAAATTTCTCGAGTGAACCGCCTAGTCCGGCAATGCAGCTAATCAAGAACGCGTGACGGTCACGTTGAAGAATCTGTGTGGTTGCAGCTGCCACTTCAAGTCCTAAGAATCGACAGGCTGTTTCTTCAACTTCAGGTGGAATAGATGCGTGAGTTCCGACAGGACCGGATAATTGCCCTACGGAAATTTGCTTTCGTGCAAGTTGCAAACGTTCTTGATGTCTTTCCAACTCAGTGAGCCAAACAGTTAACTTCATTCCAAATGTTGTCGGTTCCGCGTGAATACCATGTGTCCGACCGATGCAAATTGTGTCTTTGTGTTGGAGCGCTTTTTGTTTGATTCCTTCCTTGAGCCGACTCACGGCAGCGTCAATTAAATCAAGGGCGCCAATACATTGAAGTGATGTTGCTGTATCCCAGACGTCACTGCTCGTTAAACCGTAGTGTATCCACCTGCCTTCGTCGCCTAGCGACTCATTCACAGATCGTATAAATGCAGTCACATCGTGGTGAGTTTCTTCGATATAAGTAATAACGTCGTCCGAATTTACTCTGGCATTGTCGCTTATTAGCCGCGCATCTTTTTTGGGAATGGTGCCCTCATTTGCCCATCCTTGAGTCGCTGCGATTTCTACTTGTAACCACGTGTCAAATTTGTTTTTATCAGACCACACAGCGGTCATTTCAGCTCTTGCATAACGAGGTATCATAAATTCTCCTAGCAATTTAATGCGTATATGAGTTTATTTTATAGGCTGTTGGATAGGTTGTCCTGCTAGTTCGAATCTATTCTGGCTTTGCAACAAAACTCCCAATATCCTTGCGGAAGTGTGCTCCCTCGAAGGTAATTCTTTCGATATTTTCATACACCAGAGATCGGGCGTCTTCAAGAGTATCAGCGGATGCTGTTACACAGAGTACGCGACCTCCAGTGGTAATCATGTGTCCATTATTGTCTCTATTCGCACCTGATAGGAAGACATCAATATTTGAATCGATATCGTCTAATCCATATATTTGATGACCTACCTCGTAGTATCCCGGATACCCACTGGATGTGAGCATGACACCAACGGTTGCCTGATTCGACCATTCGATTTCTACATCCTTTAACGTACTCGTTGCGACGCCAACCGCAATATCGATTAAATCTGTTTTCAAGCGAGGGAGCAACACCTCGGTCTCAGGGTCTCCAAATCTTGCATTAACCTCAACAACTCGTGGCCCAGAGGCTGTAAGCATGATTCCTGGATAGATGACGCCTTGATAGAGACGATTTTCTGTACCTAATGCCTTAACAAGTGTCTCAGTGATTTGGGTTTCTATGACACCTTGTATTTCTGGCTCTAGTCGCGGAGGAGGTGAATAAACACCCATTCCTCCGGTATTTGGACCGACGTTGTTATCAAACACGGGTTTGTGGTCACAAGAGAAAGGCATATGCCTCACGGTGATTCCATCTGTGAACGCGTGCGCAGATGTTTCCCAGCCGTACATACGCTCTTCAATGACTATTTTGTCACCCGCTGCACCAAAGTTGCGCAGCTGCATGGACTCGTCGATTGCCTTTAACGCTTGAGCTGAAGAGTCACAAACTGTAACACCTTTTCCTGCAGCTAACCCATCTGCCTTAACCACGCACGGTCCGGCTAAATCTGTGACGTAGGCCTTGGCTTCTTTGTACGAATCAAATGTTTTTGAATCCGCAGTGTCGATTCCATACTTACTCATGAGCTCATTCGCGAAGGCTTTTGATGTTTCAATTTCAGCCGCTCTGGCATTGGGGCCAAATACTGAGAATCCTTCATCTCGTAACCGATCTGCAACACCTACACTTAGAGGTCCTTCTGGCCCGATAATTACAAGATCGATTGCTAACTGGCTTGCTGTCTGAACGACTGCATCAGGATCTTCGATGACTAAGTCACTGAGGTTTTCGCCGAACACATCGGTACCAGCATTGCCGGGAGCAATCCAAAGCTTTGTGAGCCGTTGTGAGTCAGCTATCTTCCCAGCTATTGCATGCTCGCGTGCACCATTCCCAATAAGTAAGATATTCATATTTTGATTGCCGTTGCTTCCGTTGGTTGGTCGATATTGACTTATCAAGTCATTTTCGACCTAATCATCCCACTATTTCAACAAGATCCTCATTGTAGTTTATAGAATTCGCGTGCATTGGTTTCGAGAAGTTTCCGAATGGTTTTTGCGTCAAATGCCTCGAGTAGTAATGAGAGATCAAGGTCTGAGTAAGGGACGGGGGCTCTCGTAGAGGGCAGATCCGTTCCAAACATCACTGCATCAGGATTGATGTCATTCAGATCTTTGATAGCCCGGACAGGATCGAAATCAAGTCGACTAAATCCAGTTGCTTTGACATAGATGCCATTCTCTACCAACTTTTTCAGAACGGGCAACCCGACTTTACTTAATCCAAGATGATCAATACTTACAGCCGGCAACTCACACAGTAACTCTGATAAATTATCGAGCTCGTGTGCGTCGACGTATAACTCGATATGCCAGTTTGCAATTGCATAAACTCTATAGGCGACTGACCGAATCTGATCGATAGTTTCAGAACCGCCTCGCCTTAAATTAAACCTAATAGCCCGAACTCCCTGTTCTTTTAAGTCACTGATTTGCTGGTCGGTTGCTGAAGCTGGTAATTGAGTCACTCCCACATAATTTGGCCCCAAATCTCTTAGAGTCTCGAGTAGATAACTTTGATCAAATCCTTGGAAAGAGCCTGAAATCACTGCTCCACCGGTAAGCTTATATTCAGAGAGACAACTCATATAGTCACGTGTTGTAAATTGTGACGGGAGATACCCTGCATTTTCTATCAACGGAAATCTGGGATCCATTATATGAAAGTGACTATCGAACACTGGAAAGTCGGAGATATTTAAGGGATGAGTCATGCGATGTTGCTCCTCATCACTTGGGTATCATGATAGAGCCCATCATGTATCGGACAGTAGCCCCTCCAATTAATCGTTTGCAACTTCTTTGTAACCACTGTTTATTGAAGTTAGCAAACTATTGCTATCTAAGATATGTTTTCATTAATTTTTATTTCCCAAGCATTTCTTCTAAATAATACAAATTTATATTTTTCTCCCGTTTTAGAATTAATTGCTAGTGAATTTGGCATTAGGGGTATTAAGTTCAAAACTTTGGTCCAGCATTTTTCGGTAGAATCAATGTTTGACAGATCAATAATAGTATTTCCACCTTGAAAGTTAACTGCATGTGCTTCAAATATTAATCGCTGACTTGTGAGGTATAAATAACCTCCAACTGTTTCAATTCCCTTTTTTAAATTGGCAGCACCTTTTTTAATTAAGGTTTCATTTTTATTTAACTCTGTTTTCACTTTATTCCCACTCAATAGTTCCAGGTGGCTTTGACGTGATGTCATACACAACTCTGTTCACCTCTTGGACTTCATTCGTGATACGTGAGCTGACCGTCGCGAGAACTTCATACGGCAATTTCGCCCAATCGGCAGTCATCGCGTCTTCAGCTGTGATGCATCGTATAGCTACTACTTCACCATATGTCCGATAGTCTCCTTGTACACCGACTGTTTTAGTGTTGGTGAGGACTGCAAATGCCTGCCAAAGGTTATTGATTTCACCAGTACGCAGCAGTTCTTCCTGTAAAATCCAATCTGCCCGTCGCAAAATATCTAACCTGCTTTCATTTACCTCACCAATTATTCGAATCGCGAGACCAGGGCCGGGAAACGGTTGCCGGTCGATGATTTCGGAGGAAATCCCAAGGGTGCGTCCTACATTACGAGCTTCGTCCTTAAATAAATTTCGTAGTGGTTCAATTAGAGTGAGTGTCATGTCTTTCGGTAATCCACCAACATTGTGATGTGTCTTAATTTTTGCGGCGGCGGAATTGCCACTAGCGGCAGATTCAATAACATCGGGATATAGAGTGCCTTGAACTAGGAAATCAACTTTTCCCAAATTTTCGGTTTCTTTTTCGAAGATTCGGATGAATTTTTCTCCGATACGGATACGCTTAGTTTCAGGATCAGTGATGCCCTCAAGGTCCGCTAAAAACTCTGAACGCGCATTTACGTGGATGAGTTTCATTCCCATATGCTCGCGAAATGTATCGACTACTTGTTGCGCCTCAGCGTGCCGCAGCAGACCGTTGTCAACGAAAATGCACGTTAGTTGCTCACCGACAGCCTCATGCACAAGTCCGGCCGCGACCGCCGAATCAACGCCACCCGAGAGGCCACAGATCACCAAGCCTTGTCCGACTTGAGCTCGAATTGCAGTCACTGTTTCGTTAATGAAGGAGCTTGAATCCCAGTTCCCATCACATTGGGCGATCCTGAAGAGGAAATTCTCGATTAGTTGCGTACCCGCTGGCGTGTGAACAACCTCAGGATGGAATTGGATACCTACATGATCGTGTGCGTTAGCGATTGCCACGATAGGTGCATTTTCTGATTCCGCTAGAAGCGTGAAACCATCAGGTAATTGCTGGACATTGTCGCCATGTGAAGCCCAGACCTCCATCGCTGTTGGGAGGTTGAAGAAAAGTGGGTGTGTTTTACCCGTTTGCTGAATAAGCGCTGGTCCGTATTCACGTGCCGAGGCTGAGGCAACTTCAGCACCATAGTGTTTTGCCAAGAGTTGCATTCCATAACAGATGCCTAGAACCGGTAAGCCAGAGTCAATCACGAAGGACGGCAGAGTAGGGGCGTTACTTCCATAAACAGAGGCTGGACCGCCCGATAAAATAAATCCCTTGATATTGAGATTGGATAATGCGGCAGGCGACGTATCCCAAGGAACCAGTTCAGAATAAACTCCAGCCTCGCGGACTCTCCGTGCGATTAGCATTGAGAATTGTGAACCGTAATCCAATATTACGACGGTCTCTTTTTCCTGCTGATTTGGACTCATTAACCACTTTACTCCTGTTAGATTGATCCGCATCTTGAGTCTAGCTGCATAATGCTTAGGTTGGTCAGGAGTATTATAAAGCTATGGTTGAACCGAAATTCAATACAGAAGATGAAATCATCGCAGCACTGAAGTCAGGGCAAATCGTTGGAATTCCAACGGATACCGTTTATGGTCTGGCCGCTGACCCGTTGAACGCCAATGCCCTTGAGAACCTGTCTCAAGTCAAAGGCCGAGACACTAATCAACCGATTGCTGTTCTCTTTTCAGAGTTATCAGATCTTGACTCGTATATAGAGAATATTGATCAGCTTAGAGGAATTGAATCATTTTGGCCTGGCGCTCTGACCGCGATAGTTCAAGCGAAGAGAGGTAAGCTGATTGCGCCTCTTGTCACCGATCAACTAACAATAGGAATTAGGAAACCTGCGAACGAGACTACCCTTCGAATTTTAGAAAGAGCGGGAGGTTTCCTCGCGGTTACCAGTGCTAATAGACACGATCAAACACCAGCTAGTACCGCCCAAGAAGTCACTGATATATTTGGGGACGAGATGCCGGTACTTGATGGTGGAGTATCCTTTCATGGAGTAGCCTCCACCGTGGTAGATTTCACTGGCAACACTCCGAGATTGCTTCGGCAAGGGGTGATTGAATTCAAGGAAGTGGTGACTACATGGACGGCGAATTAAGTGTAGCAAGTCAGACAAATCCTTTGAATCATTTTAACGAATGGTACGAAATAGTTCGAAACTCAGACCCACAACCAGAAGCTGTAGCGCTTGGTACAGCGTCAACTGATGGAGTTCCGTCAGTTCGACTAGTATTAGTTAAAACATGGTCTGAGATTGGATTCGATTTTTTCACCAATCATGAATCACAAAAAGGCCAAGAACTTTTGGTCAATAAAAACGCCGCTTTGACGTGGCATTGGAAGGGATTTGGCGCTCAGGTAAGAATCCGTGGTGCTGTATCGATTATTGACAGCAATGCCGTCGAGGCCTATTGGAATAGTCGTAGCTACGGAAGCAAAATTTCAGCATTGGCCTCAGCACAATCAGTCTCAATTAGTGATCGCCAAGCTCTTGTAGAAAAAGTCGATCAACTTAAGCGTGTGTATGATGAAAGTTCAGATATCCCTGTGCCTGACAATTGGGGCGGCTTTTGCGTACACCCCTCAAACTACGAATTTTGGTTACATGATCCCGAGAGACTGCATCATAGAATCGAATATGCTAACGTCGATGGCAAGTGGGTTTCGATGGTTCTGCAGCCTTAATATCAAAACTGCAGCACAACGGGACAAATGACAGAAACAGGAGAATGTGGTGCAAATAGCTATTGGCTCTGATCACGCAGGATTTGAACTAAAAGAATTACTTAAAAGTCAGCTTGAATTGGTTGGGGATGAAGTTATTGATTTCGGTACCGATAGCACTGAATCCTGTGATTACCCCGACATTGCCTTACCGTTGGCCTCAGCCATTGCTGAAGGTAAACCAGAACTAGGTGTGCTTATCTGCTCCAATGGTGTGGGCCCGTCAATTGCAGCTAATAAAGTCAATGGCGTTCGTGCTGCCGTATGTCATGATGTATTTTCAGTCAAGAGAGCCCGGCAGCACACCAATATCAATGTACTCTGCCTAGGGGCATGGGCGATTGGGCAAGGACATGCGTTAGAAATTTTACTAGCATTCCGTGATGCAAAATACGAAGGTGGCAGGCATGACCGTCGACTTTCAAAGATTAGTAAATATGAAGAATCGCAGTCTGCTCCAGAATAACAAATGACCAATAGCTCGCGACTGTGAAGTGTCTGGGTTACTCTCTGATCTAATGACGATTCTAAGGCTGACATGGTTTTATTTAAGGTTCTTATACAGATTTTGTAAGGCCTATGTCGTTGGCCGATTTCGCTTAGCTAATCCTCGTAAAGACTATTCAAATAAATATCACGATATACGAGATGAAATAGAAATTATACGAGATCAATATGGCGTTGCACATGTACTCGCTAACAATGACCGAGACGCGTTTTGGGGATCAGGATTCATCCAATCTCAGGACCGATTGTGGCAGATGGAGTCAGCACGGCGATTTGCTAACGGCCGGCTCAGTGAAATAGCGGGTGACACTACTCTTTCGACGGATAGGCTCATGCGGCAAATTGGTCTATATCGAGTAGCCCAAGCTGATTGTGATTTGCTCGAGGGTGAAGAACTCGAGCTTTTTGAAGCATACGTGTCGGGTGTAGCTGCAGGTGTTGAATCATTACGCACTCTTCCACCAGAGTTTCATCTACTGGGACTTACGTTTGAACCATGGACTGTTACAGACATTTTTCTAATAGCACGTTTACTGCTGTTCAACTTTACTGGCAACTGGAAAACTGAGCTAATTCGGGAGGAATTGCTTAAGAATGTGGACTCTACATTATGGCCATTTTTGGAGCCAATCTATCCTGACGAATTGACCACGACCGGGAAAATATATCAACCAGGGGAATCTCCCTCGAATGCCCGCTTATTGGCGGCCTATGAAAACTTGGAGCAGTGGGCACCGACGACTTCTGGTGCGTCCAACGCTTGGGCCGTGCGTGGCGAACTCTCGGGAAGCCAAGTGCCGTTGCTCGCCGGAGATCCGCATGTGGATCTTCGTCTTCCGGGCTTATTTTACGTGTCCCACATGAAAGGGGGTGATTTCGATGCTATTGGCGGCGGTATTGCCGGCGTGCCCGGAATATTAATTGGGCATAATGAGTACGTGGGCTGGGGTGTTACTGCGGGTATGGTGGATATTGCAGATTGCGTCATCGAGACAATTACCAATGAAACTATTGGAGAGAGATTATCAGATCTCAGTTACGTGACTCCTAGCGGACCGGAGAAACTAGAGGTATTTGAGGAAGAAATTCTCGTCCGTAACCCAAACGGAACAAGAGTGGTAGTGGAAGAAATTGGGAGTTCAAGGCACGGCCCGATTATAAGCGTGCCACTTGAGTCTGAGACTCGAATGATTTCGCTAAGCTCGACAGTATTCGATCCTTCACCAATCGGAAAAACGTTCATACACATGATGAAATCGGAGTCGATAGGGGCATTATCCACGGCTTTATCTGATTGGCCAGGCGCACCTTTTAATTTCGTAATGGCAGATACCAACGGCGACATTGGTTATCAATTAGCTGGCAAAGTGATGCAACATGGAGTGGGTGAAGGATTATTGCCACGGAATGGAGCCGCCTCCATGGGCAAACTACCAACTTATTCGTCGGAAGAGCTCCCATCAATAGTGAATCCACTGAGCCAATCTATTGTTTCAGCCAATCAGGCTATTGGCGGAGAACTCGAACTTGGAGAAGAATGGGCTGAACCTAGGCGAGCTGCGCGAATCACTGAGATGCTGGCAGAGTCGAGTGAGCATGACATTGAGTCATTCACTCGGATACAAACAGACACCTATTCGGCTAATCTTGTCATTCTTCGTGACTTACTTCTGCCTGTTGTGGATGATGTTATTCGACACCAATCTTTGTCTGAGTGGGATGGACAACTCGATTCTCGCAGCGACGCGGCCTCATTCATTTCATACGCGAGCAATGAGTTATCACAACTGATTACCGAGTCGATCGCCGGAGCCTCGGCACCGCTTTTGCAGGGAAAACGCGACATGTTCGGTGAAGAATACAACTCATTTACTACTCGCCATCAAGGGTGGTTAGTTAATGCTGTGGGAGATTTTGAGAAACCATGGTTCCGTGATGCCGATCACCGAAAAAAAATACTCAGGCTAGCAATAACTCGCGCCGAACGTCGTATTAAAAAAATAGATAAAAAAACGACTTCTCATGAATTCTCAACACTCAAGCCAAAACATTCTCTGGCGGCCGTTCCATTGCTGGGTAAGATCTGGTCGTCAAAAGGCACTGGGTTTGGTGGGGATATTAATACAGTGTCTCAGGGGGCCTATCATCGAACTTCCGATGGTCGTGAGGTCTCGGTCACTGCAGGGTATCGACAGATTTTTAAGATTGGCTACTGGGACGAGGCTATTTTCGCCATACCGACTGGGATATCGGGTATACCAGGCCATCCAAATTATCTAGATTTCACTCATGAATTTGCGAGAGGCAGTTATCGACCATTGCTTTGGAGTCCAGATGTGATTAGAGCCCATCAAAATGATAAGATTTCGCTGTATCCGGTGTAGGTTAGAACGATAATGAGACGGACAACATGAGTACAACCGATTCTGATTCAACGTTCGCAAATTACAGGCAACTTGTTAATAAAGAACTGAAGCTGGTTATGAATCAGACTGGACAGTTATACGACTGGATGCGGTATCACCTCGGCTGGCAGGATCAGACAGGCCAACTAGTAGATTCCTCGCCTGGTAAACAAATTCGATCCTGTGCCTTATTTACCGCGGCTCGATCAATTGGAATGAATGATTCTGATTTGGCGAGATGTGCGCCTGCGGCAGCAGCAATTGAATTAATTCATAACTTTTCTCTGCTGCATGACGATGTAGAGGACAGAAGTACAAGCCGACGAGGTCGTCCCACACTGTGGACGTTCGCGGGTGAAGCTCAAGCGATCAATACGGGCGATGGAATGTTTTCAGTCGCCCGATTAGCTCAACATCGACTTTCAGAGGTCGATTTCGCATCTGACCTAGTTTTAGCAGTCATCCGGGAACTTGATATAACGTGCTTGCGACTCGTTGAAGGTCAACAACTCGATATTGCATTTGAAGACAGAGGTGACGTGAGCCGAGATGAATATATCCGTATGGCAGAAGGCAAGACCGCAGCGATGTTTAGTGCCCCGTTTGCAATTGGAGGGATGCTAGGTGGTGCGACTAGAGAAGACGTCACGATATTTAGTTTATTTGGAAAATCTTTGGGGCTTGCTTTTCAGATGATTGATGATGTGCTCGGTATTTGGGGTGATACGAGGCTCACCGGCAAACCAGTCGGGGACGACTTATGGACACTCAAGATGACCTTCCCAGTGATTTATGCTCGTGATCACGATTCAGATGCCGGAAGGCAATTTCGTGCGGCCTACAAAGAAATTCCAAAGACACAGGCGCAAGTGGAGTACTTGACTGAATTACTCACGGAAACTGGCGCGAGAGAAGAGACCGAGCGGGAGGCGCAACGTCAAATTAATATTGGTGATGACTTATTACAATCATTGTCCTTTCAGCCAAACCCTGAGAGCTACATAGAGCAATTTAGTAGTCTACTAATTGGGAGAACTGTCTAAACAAAATGAAATAGTCGATGAATTGAGATTTAGAAGCAGTTGTGTAAGGAGTCACATTACTATGCAGAAACAAACAATCGCCGATGTCAGCCTGACAAATAAGCGGGTACTGCTCCGAGTTGACTATAACGTCCAGTTTGACGATTCAGGAAAAATTCTTGACGATCATCGACTGAAAGAATCGATACCCACAATACATGCGTTAAAAGAGCAAGGCGCTCGAATTATAATTTGCTCCCATAGAGGGAGACCGAACGGTGAAGTCGTCGAAGAATTGCGCAACGCGCCAGTAGCAAGGCATTTATCGACTCTACTTGGCGAGGAAATTTTGTCCCTGAGTGATGCGATAGGCCCATCGGTAAGTGCTGTGATAGATGAAATGCAAGCGGGTGACATCGTGCTCCTTGAGAATGTACGGTTCTATCCAGGTGAGGAAACAAATGATCCTAGTTTCGCGAGATCACTGTCTGAACTAGCAGATGTGTTCGTTTCAGATGCCTTTGGCACGGCACATCGAGCGCATGCATCCGTTGTAGGTGTCGGATTTTATTTGCCGGCGGTCTCTGGATTATTGATGCAAAAAGAGCTTGATTATCTGAATCAAGTTACGGCCTCAATTGAACGCCCGTTCGGAATTATTTTGGGGGGCGGCAAGATAGCTGAGAAACTTAGAATATTAGGCCATCTTGCTGACAAAGCTGATGTGATCTGCGTCGGAGGAGGAATTGCTAATACTTTTCTTCAGGGGCAGGGAATTGACGTTGGCGACTCACTAGTCGAAGAATCAAGAATTGATGATGCTTTGTCTCTTATGCGTATTGCTTCTGGCAGAAAGGATCTGAAACTAGTCCTTCCGACGGATGTTGTAATTTCAGATTCAAGTGGTTCGGTGGTGAGTACCGTTTCCGTAAATCGTATCCCGCCTGGTTTTCGAATACTGGATCTCGGTCGGCAAACTTTGGAAGATATCCGAGAAGCATTACGCCCGATGCGAACAATTGTCTGGAACGGGCCTGTCGGATTATTTGAACGCAGTCCCTTCGATACTGGAAGCATTGAATTAGCAAAAATTCTTGCTGACTCAGTCGGGGCGATCACTGTTGTAGGAGGAGGAGAGACCGCAGCAGCGGTGGCTAAGGCAGGTGTCGTGGATCGGTTATCACATGTGTCTACTGGTGGCGGAGCCTCTTTAAAGATGCTGGAAGGTGCACTCCTTCCCGGAGTGGAAGTTCTGCTCGACAAAGAATAGTGACTGGTTAGTGTTGGCCGAGTCAAGCGTGTAGACTGTATAACATGAAAATCGAACTGATTGAGAGACTTTCTCAAGAGTCCAATCAAAAAACTCTTCTTTGTGTATTAGACGGACTTGGCGGTCTTCCTGGACCCAACGGATTGACTGCACTTGAGGCGGCAACTACTAAGAATCTTGACGAGCTAGCAAGCACGGGGAGCCAAGGGCGTACACTTCCAGTGGGCTTTGGAATCACGCCAGGATCTGGGCCAGGGCATCTAGCACTGTTCGGTTATGACCCCCTTGAATACGAGATCGGAAGAGGGGCACTTGAGGCGACGGGGATAGATTTTGCTCTCGGACCAGATGACGTTGTGGCAAGAGGAAATTTCTGCGATGTTGACATAAATGGAGTAATAACCGATCGTCGGGCCGGTAGGCAACCCACTGAAGTAACCGCTGATTTATGCGAATTACTGTCGCAAATTAAGTTAAACGACATTGAGACATTCGTACTTCCCGTGCGTGAGCAGCGATTTGTTTTGATCTTGCGTGGCACGGAGTTATCATCATTAGTTAGTGAAACTGATCCTCAAATCGAAGGAGTTCGGCCTTCAATTTGTGAACCATTGAATGGTTCTGTCGCGGCTGAACGAACGGCTTCTCTAATTCGGAGATGGGTCAACGCTGCACACGCTCTTCTTAAGGACAGGAACCAAGGTAACGGAGTTCTCCTGCGGGGTTGGTCCGTCAGGCCAAACTTGCCTTCATTCCCGACAATTTGGAAAACTCGCGCCGCGGCCTGTGCGGTCTATCCAATGTACAGAGGTGTAGCGGCGCTTGCAGGTATGGACGTGATCAACGCTGGAACTGGCTTATCTGACCAAATACAAGAAATGGCAGAGCAGTGGAATAACTTTGATTTTTTCTTTCTTCACTATAAATACGCTGATAGTGCTGGTGAAGATGGCAATTTTGCCGGCAAAGTCGAGGCTATTGAAACTTTTGATAGATATGTTCCCGAATTAATGGAACTTAATCCTGACGTGATTGCGGTAACTGGCGACCACTCTACTCCAGCTGTGATGTCAGCGCACTCTTGGCACTCGGTGCCGACGCTAATCGCTGGTCGGCAAGTTCGACCTGACGAGCAAGTCACTTTTGGGGAACGAGCGGCTATTTTTGGGGAACTGGGTCAATTTCCAGCTAATGAACTACTGCCCATAGCTTTTGCCCATGCAGGCAAACTTGCTAAATTTGGAGCCTAGCAATGTTTGAGCGCAGGCCAATTGTAGGTGGCAACTGGAAGATGAATATGACCAGAGATGGTGCGAAGCAATTGTGCCA
>CAVODE010000039.1:0-17101 GCA_963694535.1 Dehalococcoidia bacterium | reverse complement strand
CCACAACCGGGGGCAAGCGCTCAACTCAATGACACCAACTTAAAACTTTTTGGAAGTGTGTATAGTCCCGGTGGAGGAGTAAATGATGAACCAGGCACAATAATTGATATTATTGATGGAGCGGCTCTCGTATCAACTATCGGAGGCACAATCAAAATTTCAAGGGTGCAGCGGCTGGGTGAGAAAAAAGTTGCAGCTGGCGACGTGCTTAAAATAGGTGACGTGCTGTCATAATCGAAATATTCGTTTGCTCTGCCAATTTCATAATGGCTAGAGAGAATAACGCCATGACCAATAATCTTGGGTCCGTGCTAATGCTTCAGCCCCTCTTCTAAATGAAGGATATACGGGGAATCCTGCTGCTGATACCGCGGTACGAGCTGCAATAACAACCTCTGTCTGACCACTAACTGCTCCACCCTCAGGCATCATAGCGACAACTGGTTGGTTTGTTTTGGTCCGGTACTCTGCTAATAAATCAAGTTGAGCCGCAAGTCGCTCAGGTTCTTTGTCGAATCCGGCGGTTGTGAGTTCGATGGCAACTCCACCATCAATATTAGAATCCTCTGCGAGAACTTCAAGAATTTTTTCCAAGTTCTCAGTCTCGCTTCGAATAGTACTCGCCGCGTCAAACGGGTTTCTATATGAGCCTCCGATTGTGACAAAAAACTCTCCGAGTATATCGTATGACTTCTGAGAAAGTTCTGGCACGTCAAAACCAGCACGCTGAAATTGATCTGTAATAGCGACCGATTGTCCTCCAGTCATAGCGACCAAAGCGGTGCCCAAACCAGCGCAGGCAGGGGCATGAACCAAAGCGGCCAACACATCAAGGGTATCTTCCAGTGATTCAGTAGGAATAGCACCAGACTGCCTAATCATCCCGTCCCAAACGGCTGTGTCCGTTGCAAGAGATGCGGTGTGCGAATGTGCTGCTCTAGCACCAGCATCAGTGCCCCCTCCTCGCCAAATAACGACTGGTTTTTTCTGAGCCAATTTTTTCAATGCAGAAAAGAAACGTGGCCCATCTTTTACACCCTCTAGGTACATCGCAACAATTGGAGATTTTTCATCGTCTATCAAATATTCAACATAATCGCTCTCATTACAAACAACGGCATTCCCTATGGAAATGGTTCGTCCGACTTTCATACCTAACCTTTGTGATCCAAGTGAAATGCCTATACCGTGCGTTCCACTCTGAGATATAACACCAAGGTCAGAGCCAGAACCTTGCTCCTGCTGATTGCTGAATTTAACACCCAATTCACGGTTATAAATCCCCATACAGTTGGGTCCGACAAGTGGCATTCCTGACTCGACACAAGCATCCACAATTTTTTTCTGAAGCTCGATAGCATCGGGTTCACCTGTTTCCGCAAACCCAGAGGTAAACATCGATACGCCACCAACTTGTTTTTCGATAGCCTGCCCGATAATGATTGGAGCGATTTGCCTAGGTACCGCACATACCACGAGATCTACCTCGCCCGGAACCTCAGTAACCGAACTAAAGTTCGGAATATTTTTCTCTTCAATTCCTGGTATTTCATTTGGATCTACCTGAACGGAATAAAGTGCACCTGTATATTCAGACATGTTTGAAAGCCACATATATCCTGGGCCTTTATCACCTACTACTACTACGCTCTTTGGATTGAGTGCTCTCTCGAGCCGATTTCGATCAACCGCCATAATCTTTCTCCTAAACACCATCCTGCGAATGAAGTACTATTCGTGCATCTACTGCGATCGCACCATCCGAATAAGCAAAAACAGGGTTCAAGTCCAGCTCTGCAATCTCGGGCCGACGCTCAATTAATTCTGAAACAGAAAGAAGGAGTGACTCTAACGCTTGTAGATCTGCTCCATCTTGTCCTCTAACTCCCTCTAAAATTGGCAATGCCTTAATTTCACGCACCATTTGTTTTGCATCCCGAGGCTCAAGCGGAACAACCCTAAACGAAACGTCTTTGAGTACCTCCACAAAAACACCGCCAAGGCCAAACATCATTACTGGTCCAAATTGAGGATCAGTAGTAGCACCAATTATTACTTCGATTCCTGGCTTTGCCATGCTTTGTATGGACACACCATCAATTTTTGCAGTCGAGGCAACAGAAGAAACTTTTCTCATCATCTCGTCATAGCCAGATTTCACTTGATCCGAGTCAGTCAGACCAACCACGACTCCACCCACATCAGATTTATGTGCAATATCCGGCGAAATTATTTTCATAACCACGGGATATCCTAAGGATTCAGCAAATGAAACTGCTTCCGTAGCATCTCTTGCTAACTGCGCATCAGTCACAGAAATCCCTTCGGCAACTAGCAAGTTTTTTGATTCGACTTCCGACAGGAGCGAACGGCCCTCCGATCGAGCTTGAGTGATTATTGTGTCCGTAACAGTTAATGAAGTCATCAATCTTCCTTATCAGTAATTTAATGTGATGCGTGCAAATCGTAGCGGCAACTCAGCTTTATCGCTACGGCTGTTGAGTATTTTAAAAATAGCTAACGATCGATAACAGTCTCCTCAAATGCCTGAGCTCTTGATACAGCAACTATTGCTAGATCGATGTGCTCATCATCGGGAACCCTAGTAGTTAATTTCTGCAAATTAAGATTGCCACTGGAAATCAATTTGACAAGGAAAAAACCTTGAAACTTGTCTGCCAGTCGTATACCTTCATAGGCCACACTTGCCACCGCTGGAATCAACATCAAACGCGATAACATCCGCCACCAAAGAGGATCACTACCAGCGAATGTGAATATCACTACCGATACCAGCGCGACAGTTAGTAAGAATGAAGTTCCACATCTTGGGTGCAACCTAGAAAAATTTCTTACGTTCTGATTTGTGAGTGGTGTACGCGTCTCAGCCGCAGCTATCGCCATATGTTCGGCACCGTGAAACTGAAACATTCGCTCGACGTCAGATAAATGACCAATTAACCAAATATAAACGAGCAAGAAAATAATACGGAGGACTCCTTCACATAACACCGCAACCCAGTCTGCAAAAAAATTCTCAAGCCAACTAGTTGCGAGAACCGGACCTGCGAAAAATATAGCAAGGCCGGTTCCAAACGCTAAAACAAAAATTATCCAATCAAGAATCGTCAGTCCAGCCTCCTGATCTTCCTGTTCAATATCGCCAGTTGCTACCGCAGAAGACCATGTAAGTGCACGAAGACCAAGCACCAAAGTTTCGGTCAGAACAATAACTCCACGTATAAAGGGAATAGATCGTAATCGACCTGCAAAGAAGTTATTTAGTTCTTCACTTTTGACTAATATTGATTGACTGGGACTCTTTACCGCAATGGTGACGCTATGTGCGCCTCGAATCATAATTCCCTCGACTACGGCCTGCCCGCCAAGAATCGGTCCGCTACTCTCCGTTTTTTGGGACATGAATCTAACTCCAATAATATTCTCAGGTCTTCAATCTCAATAAGATTATGACACTTCACCGCTTAGACCTATCATTAAAAAATATATTCATCAATTCTCGGCTTCAGGCGAAGGATCCTAATGAACACAAGAGCTCGAAATACTAACCAATTCCCAGATAATTTCTATAATCAAGTCTGCTTCGCCTGTGGAATTCACAATAATGCAGGCCTAGGCATGAAATTCAACCGACTCGATGATGGTTCGGTTGAGTCACTTTATGATCCGCGAACTGACGATCAAGGATTTCCCGGTATCATGCATGGCGGGATTCTTGCATCGCTAATCGACGAAGCTATGGCTTGGGCGCTATGGTCTCAACTTGGTGTACTTGGAGTGACCGCTAAGCTAGAGATTAAATACCGGTCAAGCGTCACTACTGATGATTCCTTGTTGGTAGCCGCTTCAGTTATTAAGCATACTGGCCGAAGGGTAAATGTGACCGCAGATATCAGATCTGTAAAAAATAAAATCCTTGTTCAAAGTAAAGCCCTGTATCTCAAACTTCCCGTCGACCAACAAGAAAATTTAGCGAGCCAACTTGGCTGGAGTCATATGAACGATGGCGGATATACGCTCTCTTCCTTAGACACCAACTAAATAAGCCGATAACCTGTCAACGCAGAGTTACTGACTCGAAGGAAAACTATGACGTATTTAGACGTAGGTGGCTGCGATCTTTACTATGAAGACCACTCGGGACCAGAGGGCGCGCCAACTCTCATTTTTCTTCATGGCGCCGCAGGAAATCATATCTCTTGGTGGCAGCAAATTCCGTATTTCTCTAGAAACTACCGCTGTGTCACTATCGATCACCGAGGGTTTTGTTGGTCGGAAGATAAAAGCCAACAGGGTGGATCTCTATTCGTTGAAGACCTAAAACTACTAATTGACGAACTTGAACTAGAAAGTGTGGGCCTCATATGCCAATCAATGGGAGGTCGGACCGGGCTAGGCCTCTCACTTAAATACCCAGAAAGAGTCTGGGGCCTTGTAATGGGTGGAACGTGGGGATTCTTTGATTGGCCGGAGCAGAAAGCTCTTGCTGAATCATTGAAAGAGTCATCTGCTCCCCTCGCTTTAGAACAACGTGCAATCGGAAATCAATTCAAACAAGAGCATCCTCAGTTCACATTCCTCTATCAACAAATAGCAAACCTCAATCCGCCAAGAAACCCAAATATTACAGCTGTTGGTGCCGACACCCCTACGCTCGAAGACGTAGTCAAGCTCTCAGTACCTATGCTGGCGTTGGTAGGCAAAGAAGATGTCGTCATCCCTGCTCCTCTAATCCAAGCATTCGCCAATATCATTGATGGAGCGACTTACCTCGAATTGGACAACTTAGGTCACTCGGTATATTTTGAAAATCCAGCACTTTTTAATGAACTAGTTAGTAATTTTCTTAAAACAATATGATTGGACTATAAATATGACTCAAAATAGCACTGCCTCTGAAAACTCATACAAACCTCTAAATGTGTTTTTTGATGTCGACAACACTCTCATCATGTGGAATGGAAAACTTCGGAATCATACCCGCGATGTATTTGAAACTCTAATTCAAGAAGGACACACCATCTATATTTGGTCAGGTGTTGGCATTCGTCGCTGGGACATGCGTCGGCATGAGCTAGACGAATTGGTGGAAGATTACTTTATCAAGCCTCTTGAGGACCACCACGCAAAACTTGAGCCACTTGGTGTGAACGTAATGCCAGACTTCGTAATCGACGATCACAAATCGGTAGTCGATGCGTTCGTCGGCTATCACATCCCTGATGAGGCTGGTCCGGATGATGAAGAGCTACTAAAGGTACTCGCCGCTATCCGAGAGCTTGCCCTTGCATAAATTATTCATTGCCTAAATTCTTTATACTAGGTCAGAAAAAATTGTCTCTATGAATTGCTCGGTATCGCTACCTCAAGAATTTTTTCAGCTTCTTGTAGAATACTCGCGCTTAGCCCTGAGCCACCAGACCGGCACATGCTGCAGTCCGGCTCGTCCGGAGCTCCAGTGTCTATCAGCTCTGCCACGGATCCCCCCTCATCCAGTATCACCCCACAAATCGTATCTATATGTGAAGCCCAAAAATGAGTCTCGTCTCGAGGCTCAACATCGTGAAGTACCACCCAGTGCCAATTATCTCCGAAATCATCCAGCAATTTCGCGACTATCGTCATGTCTGACAAATCAGTCTCCTAACCTTTACAACACTTCATTTGGTCCGTGAAAATCTAGTGATTGTCAGTCACAACTCTATCGCTCTTTAAGGCCTACATCACTTGGATCGTAGTAGAAAATGACAGTGTCACCAATTTGAATTCCGTTAGTAATGTACCATCTCTCTGGAACTTCCAGCGCCGCGAAGTACTTGCCGGGTGGATGATGATATATCTCTGTGTCCGCGATCATAGTATCGATACCTATAATTTTATTATCTATATCAATCCATGCGATAGCTAAATTAAAATGGGTATCTTGCATCCAAAATGGTCCAGTTTGTCCATTTGGGTAAAGAAAGAGCATGCCTCGATTACCGATCTTACTTCGCTCAGAAAAACCAGTTGAATACTCACTAGGCAAAGGGATTTCTACGTCTAGCCTTGACAGGCTCTTCCCATCCCGCACAAACATAACGTAGGGTTTTGTTGCCGATATTGAGTCTTCACTTGGTACATTGGAAATTATTGAGGAATTACTGACCGGCAAATGTGATTTATCTGGCTGGTTACTTAAATTATTACAATTGGCCAACAAAGCACACATGAGAATAAATAGTATCGGTCGCATATATCATCTCCCATGACAGATAAGTATTTTACTGAGTTTAAGTATTAACATAGGTCGAACTTATGCAAGAACAAACTAAAACCACAATTGAAATAGTCTTGGACACTTGGCCATCAATTCGTGATGGCCAAGTGTCCAACGACATATCCCTGTTAGACCAACTCCTAAGTCTATTTGGCGAAAAAAACGCATTCGGGGTTGAGCAAGGGATTGATAGCACGTTTAGCGGGTTTGCTGATGAAGATAACCAAAGAATAGTTTTACCGAGTGGAGAATTCACTTCTACACCTAATGAGGCCAAGTTACTCGCACACATTCTCATCACTAGACTGCTCGTGGCAGCCGGTCTACACGTTGATCGACGCGTGCAAGGCGCTCTTGGTGACGCCTATGCCAATACATGGTGTGTCAAAGGTGAATACATAACTACGCCTTTAGTGCTCGCTCATTCTCTCTGGTTGATAGCGCTAGATCCACAAAATCATTCAGATATACCACTCGCGATTAATTGGGACCCCACTTACTACCAAAATTCAGGTGCATGGGATTTAGGTTACAGGCTCTTTTCTCACTACGATGTTAAGGAACGAGCCTTGGACTGGGCAGTCCATGTTAGTCAATCACCTGACCGATACGTTGGTTGCTCGCGGTGGAATATCGTCGAGCCACTCATCAGGATAAATGACGAGCGAGCCCACCTAGCTATAAAACAGCTCTCTGACACAGTTGATAAAGAAATTGAAGGCATAGGAGCGGCCGAGATTTTAGAACGGTCACGCATTTTCGGATTACTGGAAAGAAATTCTAAATAAGCCTTGGAACACGTTTTCTTCCAGGACGGCTGTCATAATTTGCTTTAAATTGTCTGTATTTATCTAACTGAATCCAATATTTACCGCCGATTTTTGTGGCTGGCAAGTTTCCGCCCTTGATTTGTCTGCGTACCGTTTGCTGATGAACTTCTAAATCTCGTGCAGCTTGATCTAGGTCGATATAATCGTCAAATGGATTCTCTGGCATTGCAGCTAGCTCCCAAAACCCCACCGCTGCACCCTTTATACTAAAAGAGTAGTGTAATTAGTACAAGCGCCTAGCCAATTGTACTTTAATTGCATCAGCTCAGAGTACTTTAGAATCCAGTACCGATAAGGTGTATTTACTGATAAGTTTACTCTTAGGAATAAGAGTACTGTCCCCATAGTCACGGGAGACTGTACGATAACCTTCTGTGAAATTAGTAAAATTTGAGTGAGGACCGATGGCCGTTAAAAGTGAATTTATTCAAGTAAATCGACTCCAGTTACATTATCGAGAATGGGGAAATGCAAAAGACAAGCATGCTTTAATTTTCCTGCATGGGTTCGCTGCAACTTCAAGAATTTGGGATGAAGTCGCAGAAGAGCTCGCCAAGGATTTTCGAGTAATCGCGCTAGATCAAAGAGGTCACGGTCAATCAGATATTGATCCAGATCATGACTATTCAAGAACGAGTCAAGTTGATGATATCCACACGATTATCGAGCTACTTGAGTTAGAAACCGTGACGTTAATTGGGCACTCGATGGGTGGTGCAAATGCAATATGTTACGCTGCCGACCGGCCAGATATTGTTTCCGCACTGGTGTTAGTCGAAACTGCAGGCGATATGCTCAGAAGCGGAGTCGAAAGACTAAAGAGACTTCTAAAGTCTGGCGACGAATTCAATTCGCTATCAGAGGCTGCTAATGCTCTGTACGAATATCAGAGCTATGCTGCGCCTGATCAAATTCACAGGAGAGCGTTGGCAACATTTACTGAGACTCCTGATGGAACTTGGATTTGGAACTTTGATAACTCGTTCCGCAATCCAACAATAAGGCCACCAGATCCTGATCCAGGTCAACGACGCCTTGCTGATCTTGGAGAAAGTGCAGAAAAGGTAGTTTGCCCAGTCATGATCGTTCGTGGTGGCAAAACCGACATGTACACTCCCGAGTCAGTTAAACGTCTTAGCAGACGCATGGCGAATGCTCGTATATCACTCATTGAAGAAGTAGGTCACCATATCCCGACTGATGATCCTGGAACTCTCTCGCTGAATATTCGCGAATTTCTTCAGTCGCTACCCGTAATCTAATCCGCTAGATGTGATACATAGGACTTAAACACAACGGACGCGTTTTGCCCACCGAGACCAAACGAATTTGACAAAACCACATTAATTTCAGCAGAAATTGCTTCGTTTGGCGTAATTTTAAGATCGCAGTCTGGATCTGGTTGGTCGTAGTTTATCGTTGGTGGGATTATATTATTTGAAAGAGCTAAAACACTAGCCACTGCCTCGATACCTCCCGCACCTGCAGCTAAGTGCCCAGTCATAGATTTTGTGGACGATATATTTACGTCATATGCGTGCTCTTCCAATGCAATTTTTATCGCTTGAGTCTCAGTTCTATCGTTGTACTGCGTCGACGTGCCGTGGGCATTTATATAGTCGATTTCACTAGCACTTATGCCCGCATCTGATATGGCTCTACTCATTGCAAGTGCCTGCCCCTGAGGATCAGGTGCAGTGTCATCTGTTGCATCAAATGACCAGCCAACCCCGGCCAATTCACAATAAATATGTGCCCCCCTCGAGACAGCTGACTCTTCGCTTTCGAGCATCAGAATACCGGCGCCCTCACCTAGAATGAAACCATCTCGCCCAAGATCAAATGGCCGAGAAGCGTGCTCGGGATTTGCATTATTCTTTGAAAGCGCACCCATCCTTCCCATAGAAGATAGAGCTAGCGGCGTAATCATTGCCTCAGCACCACCAGTTAAAATAGCACTGGCTTGACCGAGTCGAATTAAATTCAGGGCATGACCAAGAGCATCAGTTCCCGATGCACAAGCTGTATTAATTGTTGTATTTGGGCCTCTAATCCCAAGCTCGCGAGCAAGTCGCGCCGACGCCATGTGCTGGCCCATTCGCGTGATAATAAAAGGGTCAACACCTCTGGATCCTTTATCTAAATATTTTTCCCACTCAGGACCCATAGCCATAGCATCACCAGATGTTGCAACCACTACCCCTATATCATCCTTATTGAGCTGATCTATAGCTAGTCCAGAATCCTGAAATGCCTGAATTCCTGCTGCCGCTGAAAATTGGGCGAATCGTCCAGTTCGTCTTGCCACCCGGCGTTCTAAATATAACTCCGGATCGAAATTTGTAACCTCTCCAGCTATTTGCACGATGTGATCTACTGGATCAAAATTTGTGACCCGGCCTATCCCATTTTTGCCAGAGCACAAACCTTCCCAAAATAAATCAGCCGTCACCCCAATTGGAGTCACTGCACCAACTCCCGTAACAAAAGCTCTGTGCAACTTACGATCAACCATTCATAATCTCTCTTTCATTTCAATAAACGCTCGCCTGACCAATCCTACTTTGGTTTCTTCATTCTAAATATAGCGACTACAGCGACTGATGCGGCTACGGCCACAGCTGCAGCAGGCAAAATTTCCTTGATTCGTTGATCTTGGGGACTAATAAACTTCGATAACCTAGCAAGTGGATGTTCGCTTGAACGTAACTCGATTTCACGCCCGTAGTCGCTCGAAGAAACTGAGTCCACTGCGTCACCTGTCTCAGCGTATTGCTTCTTACGTGCCTCGGCCGCCATCTCGACTTTGCGGTCTTTTTTTGATTCTGCACCTACCGCCTTCGAGTTCAAATCTGTTGCTTGAAAACCATAATCAAATTTCTGCCCGTCCAATAGTCTCGCTCGACTAGACATACCTGAACTCATGTAATCTTTTTCTGGATTCGACGTATTGAAACTCTGCGCGGATTCAGTCTCGTCATTTTTGGATTCAAACTTATCAGTCAAGGTCTGGTGTATTACCTTCGTTTTATCAACATCTAGACTCTGTGTGACCGCAGGCCAAGCGTTACCAGTCTCCGTTGGTCCATGATCATCAGGTTCCGTCGCGATGACCTGTGCATCTTTCCCTTGCACTGGCTTCACCGGTTTCCGCGAGCTCATCACCAAAAGCGCACCGACGATAAACCCTCCAGCAAGAGCCAAATAAATTCCGTCATAATTCCCAACGCGATCAAAATAAAAAGCCACTGCAATTGGAGCTGATATACCGAAAGCTTGGCTAATGGGTGTAGAAATTCCCCGCACTGCTCCTAGATGAGCTCGCCCAAAATATGACGCCATCAAAGATTCCTGTAATGGGATTTGTGCGCCGATCCCAAATCCCCAAAGCATGGTTACCAAAACAAATGGAACGAATTGCTGCGTCGGTCCAACAATTACCATTAAAGCCATACCCATAGCAGCAATAGTGAAAGCAACTAGTGTCGATAGACGGGCCCCGATTTTACCCATCAACACCGGCCAAACAAATTTAGACGTCAGCGCTGATAGACCTTGAAATAGCATGGCTATGCCCGCCTGTTGAAATGTAAAACCATGCAATGTCATAAACGGAATTAAGAAAAATAGTCCAGCCATCAACCCCATTAAACCAAATGAAAACCCTATTTGAAGAGTCCACAAAGAAAGAGTCTTAGCGGCTTCTCGAGCAGTCAATGAATTTCGCGCATCTTCTCGAGCGAGTTGGATTCGATGTTCACTGGAAGCATCGCCCTCGATAGCGCCATCAGGCAGTAACCCATGGTCTTCCGGCTGGCGACGCATCATCAGTGCAACTGGATATAAAACCAACCAGGTTACTATACCTAAAACAATCCATGAATCTCGCCAGCCTATCGTTGAAATCAACCAAACCAATAAGATTCCAGTGAACTGAGCAGCCGAAACGCCGGTCGAGGCAATTGAGATTGCCCACGCACGCCTAGAAACAAACCATTTTGCTATTACTACATTAAGTACAAGATTCCCAGCGAGTGCCAAGCCTAGACTTGAAACAACTCCTCGAATTAGAAACCATTCGAGTAGTGTATTAATTCTACTTAAATAAATAAGTGACAATCCAACGAGAGTAGCACCCGCGATCATCAAGCCTCTCGGACCCCATCGATCTAACAAAAAACCAACCACACCACCGGCCAAAGCAGTCGAAATAGAGCCCAAGGTGACGCCCAAAGTGAACTCAGTTTGAGTCCAACCAAGCTCTTCGGTCATGAAGGGTAGGAAAATTCCACTACTGCTCGACATTATCGAAACAGCCACCATCTGAGCAACTAACGCTCCCCCAACTATCCACCAGCCGTAAAAGATCCCTGCAGGATTTGTGGTAGATTGAATCGAATCGCTTTCCTCAGATAGATTCATAAATGAATAGTAAGCGCGATTTGAATAGAGCGTGCACGCTAAAACTATATGGTATTAGGATGAGCCTATGAACTTAGGAAGCACTGATCGTGGTGCAGAAAAATATGCGATCGATTGCAAGCACTTAAAAAGAACCATCGATCGCGAACGCCCTGATCCTTACGCTATGCTGTGTACACACATAGTCAGAGACGACAAGGACTGTGTCGGCCCGTTCCTAGAAGATCTTGAAACTGAATGTGGGCTTTGGGAGCCCAACACCGAGCTTGTAAATCGCCAGAAAAATAGATTATAATTAGCTAAATTTTGACTTCTGGTGGAGATGAGGGGATTCGAACCCCTGACCTTCGCATTGCGAACGCGACGCTCTCCCAACTGAGCTACACCCCCGAATTTCTCGAGCATAGCGCATAGACTAATTTAAAGACTGTTAGAATCTAAATAACAAATTACAAAAGATTCATTCACCAAGAGACTTAAATGCTTGACTCGTTATCGGAAAAATTGCAACATTCGCTAGGGAAACTGCGTGGCAGCGGGCGGATCCGAGATGAAGATCTTGATTCAATACTAAGAGATATTCGCGTTGCGATGCTAGAAGCAGATGTACACTTCAAAGTAGTTCGTGAGTTTCTTGATAGTGTTCGGAATCGAGTACAAGGTGCCGAACTGATCAATTCTATTGCCCCCGGTCAGCAAGTCGCCGCAGCTGTCCATGAAGCTTTAATTGACTCACTTGGTACAGATACCCACTCCATAAAACGAGAGTCTGATGGGCCCACTCGGATTCTCATAGTTGGGTCAAAAGGAAGCGGCAAAACAACCTTATGCGGGAGAATTGCCCTCCATTTTAAGGAACAAGATTTAAGACCGCACCTGATATCAACCGACTTTGAGCGTGTGGCAGCATCTGAACAGCTCCAGGCAATTGCAAATACTTTAGATGTGCCCTGCTACGTTGAAAATAACAAATCAAAAAGCAGTGAAGTTGCCAAGCGTGGATTACTTAGTGCTCGACAAAATAATGCAGATGTAATAATTGTGGATTCCAGCGGAATAGTAGATTTCACGGATGAACAGGCGGATGCGTTAGCGGAACTAGCCGACGCAGTAGATCCAACTGAACTTCTCCTAGTTGTCGACGCCATGATGGGACAAGAGGCTGTAAACCTAGCCGGTGCAATGCATGAAGCTTTGGAAGGAACCGGAATCGTAGTAACCAAACTTGATTCAGATGCGAGAGGTGGTTCCTTACTCTCTGTTAAATCAGTTACAGGACTGCCAATAAAATTTATTACGGTAGGTGAAGAATTATCAGCACTCGAGGAATTTCACCCCGAGAGGTTTGCTTCACGGTTATTAGGTATGGGAGATGTTGCTTCATTAGTAGAAAAAGCGAAAAAATCCGCACCAGAGATTGATTCCAAAAAAGTTGCGAAAAAAATGCGTGACGGAACAATCGATCTTGAAGATTTCTTAGAACATATCGAACAAATAAAAAATATGGGTTCGCTTTCTGGTTTAATGGATATGATTCCTGGCGCTTCAGGGCTAAAATCACAAATGGGCTCAGTTGAATTCAGTGATAATGAGTTCCGAAGAAGAGAGGGGATTATTCGTTCCATGACTCCTTTCGAGAGAAAAAACCCTGACGCGATTAATGGGTCGCGAAGAAAGAGGATAGCAAAGGGATCAGGCGTTGGCGCCTCAGATGTAAACAAACTACTGAACGAATTCAAACAAAGTAAGATGCTGATGCAAGCCATGGCAGGAGGTTCTGGTAAAGCTGGAAATAGTATGTTGCGTAAACTTGGTTTATGAGAATAAAACACCGGTACAGGACCTTATGACAAAGAAGCCATAGAATTGGTATTCTGTTGAATCATTGCTTAAGATGAAGGAATTAAAATAATGTTAAGGATCAGGCTGCGCCGCGGGGGCAAAAAAAACCAACCGTCGTATAGAGTCGTTGTGGCAGACCGCCTAGCGCCTCGTGATGGGAAGTTCATTGAAAATTTAGGGCACTATAACCCGTTAACTGACCCGATCACGCTTGAAGTTAAAAAAGAGCGAGTAGAGCATTGGATAGCATTAGGAGCTCAGCCAACTGAAACGGTTCATCGTTTACTATTTAAGCACGGAATTATTGAAACTGAACCACCAAAACGACCTAGCAGACCCAGTCGAGCTGAGCGACAAGCTGCTGAAGCAGCTCAGGCTGAATTGGACGCCGAACCTGAGGCATCAGTTGAGCCATCAGCTGATGAACCCACTGGCGAAACAACTGATTCAGAATAAGACAGAAACTAAGCCCTATTTAAATTGAGGAAAATTCTATGAAAGCATTAATCGAATACCTTGCTCGCGCTTTAGCCGAACACCCAGAGGACGTACGAGTGGAAGAAGTTCACCAAGGGAGGCGAGTATCATTTCATCTCTTCGTTAATGATGAAGATAAGGGTCGTGTTATAGGTAGAGAAGGTCGCTGCGCATATGCTCTTAGGTCAATTTTACAAGCGGCAGCGACTCGAGCTGGTGTCAGAGCGAGCCTTAGCATCGAATAGAGTTTGACCTGTTTTCAAGTAACTTAGCGTTATGTCAGACCCAAACCGCGTGGCTGTTGGAGAAATAAATAGTCCGTGGGGAATTAAAGGTCACGTCAAGGTAACTCCTCTCACGTCAAATTCCGAAAGACTACAGCCCAGACAAAAAGTATTCATTGGTAATCTATGCGTGACCATCACTGACGCGAAAGTTGTGGGTAAAGTTCCAGTGATTCAATTTTCATCTTTCACCACAAGAACTTCTGTTGAATCTCTGAAAGGATCCCTAATAGAAATATTAGAAAAAGATCTTCCGGAGTTGCCAGAAGATATCTTTTACATCCATGACATAGTCGGACTAACAGTCTCTACAGATGATGATGAAGTAGTAGGCGAGGTCATCGAGGTTTTACAAACTGGGGCCAACGATGTTTATGTGATAAGGGGAAACACTGGGAAGGATGTGCTAATTCCCGCACTAGCATCAGTCATAATAGAGACGAAAATAGAAGATAAATCCTTGATTATTAGGTCAGATACCGGCTTATTCAATTAGTTTTTTTAATATGCGGTCTTTTGGTAAGGTGTTTCGCGCGGGCGAATAATATGGGATAATTCCAGTCCTAGTTGTTTGGAGTAGGTAAACGCTGCCAAACTTGCTTAATATATAAGAAAGGGACCCCAGCCCTATGACAACCGAAACAACGTCAGACTTGAGAGTAGTTAGTACAGAGAAACTGCCTACCCCCGATGAACTTGCGAGCCAGATTCCGCTTACTGAAACCGCTCGAAAAACAATCGTCCGCGGAAGAAGTCAAGTTCAAGATATTCTGAGTGGTAAAGATTCCCGACTTCTAGTTGTAGCCGGCCCTTGTTCGGTGCATGATGAAAAAGCGGCTCTCGACTATGCGGACCGGCTCGTGAAACTTGCTGAGGAAGTAAAAGACCAAATTTGTGTTGTTATGCGAGTTTATTTTGAAAAACCGCGAACAATTCTCGGCTGGAAAGGGTTGATCTACGACCCCAACTTAAATGGAAAAATCGCCATCAAAGAAGGACTTGAGCGAGCGCGAAAAATCTTATTAGCTGTTAATGAGAAAGGCCTCCCTGCCGGTGCGGAATTCTTAGATCCAATTGTCCCGGCTTATCTTGCTGACCTAGTTACTTGGTCCTCTATCGGGGCTAGAACCACTGAAAGCCAGACTCACCGTCAGATGGCAAGTGGTCTCTCGATGCCTGTTGGCTTTAAAAACGCAACAAGCGGAAGCATCGACATTGCGGTCAATGGGATTAGAGCGGCCAGGGCAGCACAGGCATTTATTGGTATCGATACTTCAGGGCAAACAAGTGTCGTTAATACGGCTGGCAATAATTCAGCTCACTTAGTTCTCCGTGGTGGCGAAGATGGACCTAATTATGAAGCTGCTCAAGTGGCAAACGCCCAAAAAATATTGACTGACGCTGGATTGCAACCTCGTCTAGTAGTGGACTGTTCCCATGCGAATGCAGGAAAAAAGCATGAAAATGAACACATTGTTTTTGAAAGCCTAATTAGTCAAAGACTTCAAGGAAACACTGATATAGCTGGCTGTATGTTGGAGTCATTTATATCGCCTGGGAATCAGGCTCTGACAGAAAATCTTAACGACCTCAAATACGGAGTTAGTATTACCGATGCATGCATCGGGTGGGATGAAACAGCTGAGCTACTTTCTCGTGCTGCAAAGCAATTAGCAAGCGAGTAGTACTGCATTGAAACATTGCACATATCAATTCTTAAGAGTTTTCTAAACCATGGCAAGCCATCTTGAGAACAACGAGCCCGCTTTAGAGTTAGACGTTCTCGACTCCATAGAAAAAGTTGCGACACTGCTTCAAACAAGACCATATACGGTGGCACTAGCAGGAGCTGGAGTATCTAAAGAAAGTGGCATACCTACGTTTAGAGGAAGTGACGGACTGTGGACAAAAAACGGCGAGCCACCCCTAGATCAATATCAGCGGTTTATTGACGATCCGCTTGACTGGTGGCATACCCGGCTCGCCAATGACAAGGGGGAATTTGCTCAGACGTTAGATAATGCAACCCCAAATAGAGGACATACTGCCCTTGCTAATCTTGAAAACCTAGGTGTCTTAAGGCACCTAATTACCCAAAATATAGACGATCTTCATCGAAGAGCCGGCCACTTATCCCTCACTGAAATTCATGGTAATCGCTTTTGGATGCGCTGCATTGAGTGCGGAGATAGGCTTTCGAAAGCTCAATTCGCCCACGATCCGAAATTGTTACCACCACGTTGCACAATCGGTAACTGCAACGGCATAATCAAAAGCGATACCGTTATGTTCGGAGAACTAATTCCCCATGCTGCTCTCGCAAAAAGCCAGATTGAATCGAAAAAATCTGAAGTTTTCATGGCTATTGGCACGTCTGCCCTCGTCTATCCCGCTGCCGCATACCCACTAGAAGCAATACAAAATAATAAACCGCTTATCGAAATTAACCCTGAGGTTACACAGCTATCCGAGTATGCCACAATAGTAATCAGAGCACCTTCCGGGATCGCATTGCCCTTAATTGTAGACCGCATCAAAGAACTTGATCTCGTGATTGAATGAATTGGACGCACATAAATGATCAGCAAAAGGGTTTATGAACCAATCGGGATTGTTCTCGCAACAGACGAGGGTTTGCTAACTCTTGAGCCAGGTGGACAACCAAAATTTGTAGTTGATGAGTCGGCCTTTACTGATGTTGATTATTATGATGGAATCGGAATTGCCGGATCCTTAGACGGTGCATGGGTTCATAATGGCCGCAATGGACGACTCTGGCACAAAACATTGAATGAGCCTGTCGGAGCTGTTGCAATAACTCCCTCAGGTATGCTTTTTGCTGGAACAATTGATGGAAAATTATTCACGTCTGAAAATCAGGGTGATGACTGGTCTGAAATCGAAGGCGTAAAACACGTTATTCGGCATGGCAGATTTTCACCACCGACCGGGGAAAAACCTAGACC
>CAVODE010000038.1:0-17241 GCA_963694535.1 Dehalococcoidia bacterium | reverse complement strand
TGCAGAAGAGGCAGTTGTAGAAGAGGTAGTTGTAGAAGAGGTAGTTGTAGAAGAGGCAGGTCCAGACGAGGCAGCTCCAGACGAGGAGAAATCTTAATAGCGCCTGCCGTCTCTTTAGGACTTGCTTGTTTTTTTAAGAAAACAGACCTACCTATGCTAACCTCTTATGAGGCGAGGACAGAGGGGATGCGAGTCTATGGCTGATCGATTTGACAAGTTTACAGAGCGTGCGCGTCGTGTTTTAACACTGGCTCAAGATGAAGCTCAAAGATTT
The DNA here is from genome assembly GCA_963694535.1 of Dehalococcoidia bacterium. Taxonomy (GTDB): domain Bacteria; phylum Chloroflexota; class Dehalococcoidia; order UBA2979; family UBA2979; genus UBA2979. Next base: position 16,967 of record CAVODE010000038.1, on the reverse strand, counting down.
AATCATAATTACATTGGCACAGAGCATTTGCTCTTGGGCTTGGTGCGTGAAAGTGATGGAGTTGCCGCCCGAATTTTGGCCAACCTTTCAGTTGAGCTTCCAAAGGTGCGCTCATCAGTTGAATTCATTATAGGAACTGGTGATCGAGCCTCATCAGAAGACATTGGCTTGACTCCACGTGCGAAGCGGGTAATCGAACTCGCGGTTGACGAAGCCCGAAGACTCAATCATTCCTACATCGGAACTGAACATATACTTCTAGGTCTTGTTCGTGAAGGCGAAGGAATAGCTGCAGGTGTTCTAGAATCACTGGGCGTTAATTTGGCTCGAGTGCGAAATGAAGCTCAAAGAGTTTTGGCGCAAAGTGGCACTGAACCTTCTAAGCAACCAGCGGTCGCCGGGCAGAAAAAAGACCGGACTCCAATATTAAATCAGTTGGGAGTTGATCTGACAGAGATGGCTAGATCTAGCCAGCTGGATACGATAGTTGGGCGAGGCAGTGAAATTGAAAGAGTTATTCAGATTTTATCTCGTCGAACAAAGAATAATCCAGTTCTGATCGGTGAACCAGGTGTTGGTAAAACTGCCATTGCTGAGGGACTGGCCCAGCGAATTATTGCTGGCGATGTTCCGGATACCCTTATAGGAAAGCGTATGCTTACCCTTGATATCGGCTTGCTGGTAGCAGGCACGAAATATAGAGGTGAATTTGAAGAGCGTCTGAAAAAAGTTATTGCCGAGATTAAAGCAGCTTCGAACTGTGTATTGTTCATAGATGAGTTGCATATGCTCGTTGGAGCTGGAGCTGCGGAAGGAGCAGTTGACGCCGCAAATATACTGAAGCCCGCCTTAGCTCGAGGTGAGATACAAGCCATTGGCGCGACTACTCTTGATGAGTACCGAAAACATATTGAGCGAGATGCAGCCTTAGAGCGCCGCTTTCAACCAGTGCGTGTAGAGGAACCTTCAGTCGATGAAACCATTGAAATATTAAAAGGTGTACGCAGCGCTTATGAAGACCATCACAAGTTAACTATTGGTGATGATGCAATAGGTGCTGCCGCAGAACTTTCAACTAGATATGTGTCCGACAGATTTCTTCCGGATAAAGCGATCGACTTAATTGATGAGGCATCTGCGCGTGTTCGGATACGGAGATATGCCATCCCCCCATCTTTGCGTGAAGTGAGAAATAATCTTGCGGCTTTGAGAAAAGAGAAAGATGATGCGTCGTCTGATCAGGAGTATGAGCAGGCGAATGATCTTCGTCAACGCGAGCAACGTTTGGAAGCCGAACTAGAGACTCTTGAAAAAGAAGTCGCTGATGAACAATCTAAAGACATCCCGAATGTCGGTGAAGATGATATAAGAGATGTAATCTCACAATGGACGGGAGTGCCGCTTTCAAGAATTGCTGCTGAAGAGTCACAACGATTGCTTCAAATGGACTCGTTTATTAAAGAAAAAGTCATAGGGCAGGACGATGCTGTCGAAGCAGTTACGCGGGCGGTACGACGCGCGAGTGCTGGCTTGAAAGATCCTAAGCGACCTATCGGTGTATTTATGTTTCTTGGGCCTACAGGGGTTGGCAAAACGTATTTGGCTGAGATGCTCGGTGAATTTATGTTTGGATCAAAAGACAATATTGTTAGAATCGACATGTCTGAATTTATGGAGAAGCATACAGTATCTCGTTTGGTGGGTTCTCCGCCTGGATATGTCGGATATGAAGATGGTGGTCAACTAACAGACGTAGTTCGTCGGAAGAGTTACTGTTTAATTCTGTTGGATGAGATTGAAAAGGCCCATCCGGACGTTTTCAATACACTTTTACAAATTTTTGATGATGGACATTTGTCTGATGCAAAAGGCCGCAAAGTGGACTTTCGAAACACGATCGTGATAATGACTTCAAACGTTGGATCTGATCTTATTCGGAAAGATTCGAAAGTAGGATTTCAGACGATTCTTGATGAATCTAAAACTGTGGAAGATCAGTATCGTCGAATGAAGGATAAGGTTGAGGAAGAAGAGAAACGAGTATTTAAACCTGAATTTTTAAATAGAATTGATCAGTCCGTTGTGTTTCATGCTCTATCACCTGAACATATTCGACAAATCGTCGATTTAGATTTGAACGATTTACGGGCAAACCTGCGGCAAAAACATATGCGCGTTGAAGTCACTACAGAAGTTCTTGATTACTTAGGTGATAAGGGCTGGGATCCAGTATTTGGTGCACGGCCTTTGCGACGACTTATTCAGAGCGTGGTTGAAGACAAATTAGCTGACAGGTTATTGTCGAATGAATTTAATGAAGGTGACACTGTCAAACTAATCTTAAGTGAAGGCGAAGTTGACTTTGAGCGAATTGAGATGCTCGAAGAGAACACAGGTGACATTGAGGCATCTGAAGGCGACAGAGAAGGCGCTGAAGAGCCTGTTCTGACATAAGTCACTCTTTTTTACAAAGAGAATGTCTGTGTTTGATCGCCTTGACAAGGAACGCCGTGACAACCGGTGGATTTCAACGGCGCAAAGATCAAGAAATTTTCGTTACATGGTACTTGATTCGGAGTCTCATCCACTATATGTGAGAAATACTGACCGAATCACAGAGCTTCCTCTATTTTCTGCGAATGTTTCACCTTCATATTTCAAGACTAAGTCGCAAGGTACCTTGCTTGGTGATCGTGATGGTGAACTGATATTTTGCTTCGATAGTGAAGCAATGAGACCGGAATTTATGAGTATGACCGAACCCGTGGACTCACGCTTGGTGACTCAAAACCTCTCACCGGTCGACAGCTCTATTTTTTTGATGGCTAGAGCTTTGAATCTCTGGTCAGTAACGGTTAAATTTTGCGGCCGATGTGGTTCAGTTACAGAGCAGTTGGCCGGCGGAGTGTCGTATCGGTGTGAGAGCGAAAGTTGCCGCACCAAACACTATCCGAAAATTGATCCTGCAGTGATTATGCTAGTTACCGATGGTGATAATCATGTTGCGTTAGGTCGTGGTCGTCGGCACCCAGAAGGAATGTTTTCGTGTTTTGCTGGATTCCTTGAGCCTGGTGAATCGATGGAAGATGCGGTCATTCGTGAGGTGAAAGAAGAAAGTGGCTTAAATGTCGATGGACTTCAGTATTTTGCCTCGCAAGCCTGGCCTTATCCTTCGGCCATTATGATTGGATTTGTTGCTCAAGCGAGAAAAATAAAACTTGTACTCGCCCCAGATGAAATACTTGAAGGACGGTGGTTTTCTCGGTCTGAGCTGGAGGCAGCAAATGAGGCAGGGAGTCAGATGTTACCTCGACAGGGCTCGCTTGCGCGGCAATTATTGGACTATTGGCTAAATAAATAGTTTCTATAATTGATGAGATTGTGATTACGTATCGGGATATTCAGACCGCCTCTGATTCATCGATTGCAGCAGGCCTATCAGAATAAATACTGAAATCGCAGATGATCCGCCGGCAGATATGAAAGGTAGTGTGATGCCAGTTGTAGGGATAAATCGAGTGTTTACGCCGATGTGTACTAGCGATTGAATTGCAAATAAACTGGTTAAGCCGAGAATCACTAGTCGGTTAAAAGGCGTATTTCGACTAACTGCCGTAGCCATACCTCGCGACACTATCAGGATGATTAGAGTACAAATAAGAATTCCTCCAAACGCACCCGTTGCCTCAAGCCATTGGGCGAAAACGAAATCGGAGTTTCTGACTGCTATTCCGGCCAATGCTGGGCTTTCAGAGAAGAATCCATCACCCCAAAAGCCACTCCCATTTAGCGCTAAATCTATTTGTTTTGCGGTGTAACCAGACCCAAGAGGATCTCTACTTGGATCGATAAACGTGGCGATTCGATCAAGTTGGTAACTTGGGATGATGGATGCTGCAACTGGGAGAAGTCCGACGGTGAGTAAAACAAAAGCTAGTACTGCTTTCCATGGTACTCCCCAAATAAAAATCATCAAGATGCAAGAAAAAGTCAATACTAACGTTGATCCTAAATCAGGCTGCAACAAAATCATTAGAATTGGAATCCCAGCGACTATTAGCACTAGACAAAGCGGAATTAATCCAGGTCGATACCGACTTCCAATAAAAGCGATCATTAATATCGTTGAGATCTTGCTCAACTCCATTGGCTGGAAACTAAGTGATCCGAGTCTTAGCCACCGCCTAGCACCAAATGATTCATCACCAATTACTAAAACCAACGCGAGCAGGAGTAAGCTGAAAAGATATCCACTGGGTGTGAGAGCCTTCAACATTTGGTTAGGCATGTGGGTCACTGTAATCATCACCAGTAACCCAATCAGTCCGAAGGCGATGTGAGTCAGGGTGGGCGAGGTTAGCGAATTGAAGTTTTCACCGGTGGCTGTTTGCAGGCTTATTACACCGATTAGAAGCATGGTTAAGCTAGAAAAGAAGAGGACAGGATCGGCTATAAGAATTCGTAGAAGGCGTAATATGAGGATAAATCTCTCCTAGTTCATAGATACTGTTCATTCAGATTGTGAAGCTAAATATGAGTCAAAAATATCTTTTGCCACAGGAGAGGCGTGGTATGCCCCGTTTCCATGCTTTATATATACAGCGATTGCGATTTCTGGATTTGGTATTGGCCCAAACGCAATAACGAATCCATGTTCGTCATAACTTCCGTCGGAATAAGCTTGACCAAATTCAGCGGTGCCTGTTTTTGCACCAACCTTGTATTTGTCTGGTTTAGCTCTTCGAGCAGTTCCGTCAGGGCCCGATGCGGTGGCGACCATAGCATCTTGGATAAAGGAGAAATATTCAGTCTTAGCTGGAATGTTTTTCGAAATAGGAGGCCTCTCCATGCTTTTGATTATTGTAGGTTTTAATCGAATTCCGCCATTAGCTAATGCTCCTGCGTAGACGGCCAGCTGCAATGGTGTGGCAAGAAGATTCCCTTGACCTATTCCGAATTGGTAAGTATCTCCCAACGTCCATGGTTCATTCAGTATATTTTTCTTCCAGGTTTCAGATGGTACGAGCCCGCTCGACTCTGCAGTCACTTCCAGTCCAGTATTCATTCCAAAACCGAAATGACTAGCCCAGATAGAAATTTGTTCCGAACCTAGTGCGGAGATATCGTCACCGTCCGGAAGAGTACCTGGTGGCCAACCTCCTGCCAACACGTAAAAGTAAATGTCTGATGAGCGCACAATTGCTCGAGTCATATCTAGCGACCCGTGAGGATACCAGTCACGGAAAATTGCAGGTTCTGCATCTGGATCATACATATTTGGTACCAGTAATTCACCATTACTTACTATTCGCGTATTTGAGCTCGCTGTACCGACCTCAAGAGCAGCAATAGCGACCACGGGTTTAAAGGTTGAGCCTGGAGGTTCCAGACTCATGGTCGCTCTACTCACAAGTGGCTTTTGAGAGGCAGATAGTAAAGCATTTAATTCATCTGATCGATCAGCAGTTGAGAAGACATTTGGGTCGTATTCAGGAGTGCTTGCTAAGGCTAAAATTTCACCAGTGCGGACATCCATCACCACGAAAGCCCCTTCATGCACGTAAGGGCCACGACCCTCACGTAGACTTGGGTCTCGCGCATCTTTAATACCGGCTACAATGTATTTTTGTAGTGATTTGAATCCATCAAGTTGTAATGGATAATCAATTGTGAGAGTTATATCTATACCGGCTTGACTCGATTTACTTGATCTAACCGAGTGTGACCGGCCCGCAAAATCTTTTTGTGCTAATGATTCTCCCATTGTGCCTCTTAGTGTTCGTTCTTGGGTAGCTTCGATCCCACTCAGACCAATTAAGGAAGTTGGCTGGTAATTAAAGAGAGAGTCGGTATTTGGGTCGATTGAATCTAGTCTTCCCATATAGCCAATGGCATGGGCTAATCCAGAGTTCATCACATGATATTTTCGGCGAATGACGGGCCTTATTTGAAATGCAGGATACTTATTTAGAAGGACTCCGAGGCGAATAGCCTCATAACTCGATATATCGCGTTTAATAACTTTGGTTTGGTATGGGTCATTAATAGCGAGGTCACTTTTCAGTAATGATTCCAACCACGTAATATCTAACCTTGCAGCGCCAGCGAGAAGTTTCAGAATTTCATATTTTTCAGCTGCGTTTTCCGGGAAAAGTCCTGGAATTATCACTACCTCGAAGGAAGAAATATTTTCAGCTAATAGATTGCCGCTTTTATCATATATATTGCCTCTTACAGGCTCGACGTGTTGAACTACCTCTTGTAACAACAGTTCGTTGTCACTAATTCGAGTTGACTCAATTACGGTCTTTTTGATGATTACACCGATTGAAAAAATTATTGATGTAATTAGAATTACCGAAACGACTGAGATACGTGCTGACTGCTTCATAGGGCACTACTCTACTGGTAAACGTTCTGGTTTTTTCTATATAGGATTTGTAAAGAGCCGATACACAATATCCCCGTAATTATGGCTGTCGATAGTGCACTGGCCAGGTAATTTTCTGTGGAGAGAACCTCGAGGAAATCACCACGACCCCAGTTCAAGACAAAGTGAAACCAAGAGACCGACAGGAAACTTACGGTCAAAGAAGTAACGACCGTAAACAACGATCTAGAAAACCACTCAATTTCAAAAGCTGCATAGATCATAAAAATAACTGGGGCTGCACTTAGTGCGAGAAGTAATCTGGGTACGCTCATAATACTTAGACCTCCCCATATTACGGAAGCGACCAGTATAGGGATCCATATACCTGACATTTTCTTGTTGCACCCCAGTAATGAGATGTAACAGATTGGGAGTACTGCGGCGTTTGCAGGTTCCCACATCTCGTGGATCACAGAAATTTGCAAAAACGTGATTATGCAAGATAAAAACAAGAGAACTAAAGGCTCTTTAAGCATTTCTATTCCGTTAATTGAGGCTGGAGCCATGGCTTGAAATCATCAAGTATGTACAGCCTATCTATATTGTGTAGATCAGCCATGATTTCGACGTTAACTTCTAACATTATATTACTTTTGATGTCAGCGACGTGCGTCACTGTCCCAATCATTATGCCGTAGGGGAATTGTCCACCCAAGGCACTTGTTAGTATTAACTCCTTATCAATAATGTTTTCGGTTTTTGAGATGTATCTCAGACTATGAATATTCGAGTTATATGTGAGTAGTCCTTGAGTTCGAGAGTATCCGCTGATGACGGGTACGCTTGTCTTCACATCATTTAGAAGCTGAATACGTGAGGTTCTATTTTCAGTGCTAATGACCACACCAACTAGTAGCCCAAGCCTATTGACCGCAGGTTGGCCAACCTGCACATTTTGATTGTCTCCTATGTTAACTATCACATGGCTATTTCCACTCACCGCTTCTTGGAAAATAACATCTGCTTTTATGAGGTTTGGAGAATTAGGAATTGCAACACGAGCGGAGGTAAGGTTTTCAAGTTCTCGAAAAGCAACAATCTCAGATTTCAGTTCAATAATTTGTTCACGCATGGCAGCGTTCTCTTTTTTTAAATTTTCAACCGATTTTTCTTCTGGAATAATCGCGGTGACTCCTTGGTAAGCGCCTCTGCTCAAACTAGCGACAGGCGTCAATATTTTTAGCATGATTGATTCTGCTCGGCCACCGACGGGCGTCCAATTTAAAATAGTGAAACTAACTATCAAAATAATTAGTATCGAAAGCATGTTTGGATCTGACCATCGCCCCATTGCTATCCTTAACTTTCAGTCGTTGCAGGTGTTACTCGGGTAACTTTCGGAGCGAGTCCTTACTGGAGATCAGACGAAGAGTACCCGCCTCTGCAAGGGCCGCCGCACAGCCTTTTGCGACGGCTAACAAAGGGTCTTGAGCTAGATAGGCGTTAAATTTGGTCGCGGTTGAAAGCCGCTCGGGAAGACCCTTGAGCATTGCCCCTCCCCCAACTAAGACAATGCCGTTCGTCATTAGATCCGCTATAAGTTGTGGAGGTGCCTGTTGCAAGGTGGTTCTGACCATCGTTTCTATATCCGCCACAACTGGCGAGAGAGCTACTCGCAACTCAGTAGTTGAAATGGGAACGCTGCGCGGTAACCCAGAGGCGATATCTCTACCGCGGACGTCTGCTGTAAACTCTTCACTTAAAGGGATGGCAGATCCAGCTTCAATCTTGAGACTCTCAGCGCTTCTGATACCCACAACCAGTCCATGTTGCTCTCTTAAGTAACTAATGATGGCCTCGTCCATAGCGTCGCCTGCGGCATTTGTTGACTCAGAAACAACCATCTCACCTAATGAAATTACGGCAGCTTCAGCTGTTCCACCGCCAATATCAACGCACATTTGTCCACCAGGCTCGGTCACAGCCAAGTTGCATCCAATAGCAGCAGCCAAAGGTTCTTCAATGGTGAACGCCTCACGTGCGCCTGACTCATATGCAGCCTGGCGCACGGCCCTTTTCTCAACTTCTGTGGCTGCCGAAGGTATACCTATGACAACGCGAGGTCGTGGATTTGCGTACCATGAATTTGGGTGAGCTTGACGAATAAAGTATTGCAGCATCCGCTTTGTGGTATCTGCATCAGATATAACTCCGTCACGCAGGGGTCGAATGGCAACTACCGAAGCAGGAGTTCGGCCTACCATTTTTTTGGCGGCCTCGCCAATCGCAAGGGTTTTAGAAGAATTTTTATCAATTGCTACAACAGTTGGTTCATTAATGATTACTCCTCGACGAGCAACGGCCACGAGGGTGTTTGCTGTTCCTAAGTCAATACCCATGTCCAGAGAAACACTTCCGAGAATTGTATTTGCCAAAAATTGAAACGGGTTACGCATAGGCCTATATCCGAAGATTACTCTTATTTTTACTATTCTTATAGGGAACCAGTATTAGTATAGCTGTGTGAGTAGAAACTCTTTAACTTTACAAATTGAAAATACTTTCGATTGCCCAGCCGATGGCGAATGTGAGAGAAGCAATAGACACTCCTATCGTCATCTGCCTGAAACCCGACTTTAGTACGCTTTGTCCTGTTAGTAGAGTGACTAAACTACCCAATGCGAACAGTCCAAGCGCACACAGAACTCCTGCGATAAGAATATGAATGATTGAGTTCCCAAAAAGAAAAGGGATAACTGGGATTATTGCTCCCACGGAAAAGAGTAGAAACGAGCTTAGTGCAGCTTTCCAAGGGGATCCAATGTCGTTTAGATTAATACCTAACTCTTCTCTCACCATAGTATCGCGAGCATTGTCAGGATTTTGAAAGATTGATTCAACAAGTACTCTTGCGTGTTCGCTCGAGACTCCCTTTGCCTGATAAATCAACTCAAGTTCACGTTTTTCTCCATCTGGATCCAGTCTTAATTCCTCTGTTTCGATTGCGATTTGAGCTTGTGCAGCCTCTTTAGTGGTTGTGACAGATATCCATTCGCCAAGGCCCATGGATATGGAACCAGCTAATAACCCGGCAAATCCTGCTAAAACCACGGTTTCTTGGCTTGGATTTGCTCCAGCAAAACCAGCAACTAGTAGCATGTTAGAAACTAGACCGTCGCTCGCTCCTAGTACACCAGCTCGAAGAGTATCTCGTGAGGCAAGAGAGGTATGTCGCTGCTCTAATCTTGAAATCATGTTTCCTGATGCGCCTGAACTGCTCTCTAAGGCTGCAAAGACCCGAGCATGTGAAGCTTCATCTGCAGGTAACATTTCTAATTCTGCGACTGAGTCACCTACGTACATACTTGCGGCATCACTTTCGAATGCTTTTATTACGGGCAGAACGAGGTCAGGACTAAATTTTCTGGCAACCCACATCAAAACCTTTGCGCGTAATGACGGTTCGGGCAAGGTATTGTCGGTATCTAATTTTGCTAACTCCTCCTGCCAGAGGTCGACATGTCGCTGTTCTGATTCAGCAAGGTGGTTGTAAATCTCCACAAGGTTAGAATCATTTTCGATTTCAGCGAGTTGCCGATATATAAAGATTCCATCAACTTCTTCAGCTAAATAAGATTTGTATTTCTTCTTGAGTTCTTTATTCGTTTGGCTACTCATGATCTACTTCAACCCCAGTGTTAATTTTTTTAGATGAATCATGCTTATTCCTCTAGTCTAGTCGAATTAATCATGCGATCGAAGGTAAGCTCGTCCACTACTTTCACCTCATGATTTAACGCCTCTTGTCTCTTTTTTCCGCCACCTTCTCCGGCTAACAAAAGGGTCGTGTTCTTTGAGACGGATGTGACCACCTCTCCTCCTTGTTGCCGGATTAGATTTTGGATTTCAGATCGTTTCCAGCGTGTCAAAGTGCCGGTTATTGCAATTTTATGACCTTCGAGAGTGTTTCCAAACACTATTTGATTTTCTTCTACGTTTAGGTTCAGACTTATCAGTTTATCCATGAGGATTTGATTGTCTAATTCGTGAACCCATTCGTAAATGCTTTTTGCAACAATTTCGCCGATACCAGTTATGGAAAGAATATCTCCATAATCGGCTGATCGGAGGTTTCCCAGAGTTCTAAATCGTTCAGCAACTAATCTGGCCGTAGTTTCACCAAGATGTCTAATACCCAGTCCAATAAAGAGTCGGTGAAGCGGCAAGGTTTTGCTCTCTGTGAGACCATTATTTAACGTTTCGAACCATTTTTCTCGAATTCCTGGGAATTTATCTAATTGATCAATTCGTCTAAGGTACCGCGCGAGCTTATCGCCGTCTTTTTTACCGTGCTTTCGGGCGATCAACCTTAGTCGATCGAGCCTATCTTTGAAATCAAGTATTTGAGTCTTTTTATCTTGCATAAGGTAGATGTCTGCTAGAGATTGAATGCAACCATTTCGCACTAGCAGTGATGCACGCTCTTCGCCAAACCCCTCAATATTCAATGCTTGCCTTGATACATAATGCTCGACTTGTCTTGCAAGACGGCTTTGGCAATTTGTATTGGAACAATAGTGAGCAGCCTCCATCTCCTTTTTTATCGTTGGGGCCTTACAGTCTGGGCAGACCAAAGGCATTTCAAATTCGAAACAGTTTTCTGTTCTTTGAGATAAAACAGGCCCTAACACTTGGGGGATAACCTCCCCAGCCCGTTGTACGATGACGTGATCTCCTATTCGGAGGTCTAGATCTTTTATGTGGTCCAGATTATGGAGCGTTGCCACGGATATATTTGCGCCTCCTACGAATACTGGTGTGAGTTCGGCATATGGAGTTAAAACACCTGTTCGCCCGACTGAAATCTTTATGTCCCGTAACTTTGTAACAGCTTGCTCAGCGGCGAATTTCCACGCGGTTGCCCAGCGTGGTTCGCGACCGACTATCCCTAGGCTGTTTTGTGACGCGAGGCTATTTATTTTGATCACAACTCCGTCGATGTCATAATTTAGTGAGGGCCGTTGATCTTCGAGATCTTTACAGTAGTCAACAATTTCGTTTACATCTGTGGCCGTCTTTAGTAAAGGATTTGTAGGAAATCCTATGGACGTTAGCCACTCTATTGTCTCTTTATGAGAGTGAAACAAGTCATTGCTCTCCGTCCAGCCCAGTTGATATATGAAGACATTGAGGTTTCGTCCCGCAGTAATCTTAGGATCCAAGTTGCGAAGCGATCCGGCAGCAGTGTTACGGAGATTTACATAAAGTGGGGAGTTTTCTTGTGCCCGCTGGTCGTTTAGGTTTTTGAATTCTGTCTTGCTGATATATACCTCACCCCGAACTTCAAAGCGGTCGGGTATTGTCTGAACACCGGAGCGTTCTACCGTTAGGGGCAGACCTCTAATAGTTCGTAAATTATTTGTGATATCTTCACCTTCTTGCCCATTTCCTCGCGTAGCGCCACGGACAAATTTCCCGTGTTCATAGACCAGCGAGACAGCCAAGCCGTCTATTTTTGGCTCGAGTATAAAATCCGTCTCTAATTCCGGATATTGCCTCACTGCTTTATCAAGCCACAGTTGCAACTCATCTGGGGCGAACACATTTGATAGTGAGAGCAACGGCTCAGGATGCGACACGGTACTAAATGAAGTAGCGATATTTACTGATATTCGCTGTGTAGGTGAGTCCTGAACGATAAATTGTGGAAAATCAAGCTCCAGTTTTCGTAATCGTTGCATCAACTCGTCGTACTGGGAATCGCCAATCTCAGGTAGATTGACCACATAATATCGATGGTCATGGTATCGAATACTGACGCGGAGATCATTTATTTCCTGCTCGATCTGAGTTTCGTTGAGCTGCTCATGCATAGCTAATAGGATAAGCGAGAGTGTTGAGTCACGTCTGCTAGTTGTTACTTGCGAGCTCTCTTGAATGTTTGGTTGTAAACTTAGCGTAGTACACTATTTTTTTTCAATGAGGCCTATTTGAGATATGAAAGACGTTGTAATAATTGATTATGGTGCAGGTAATTTGCTTAGCGTCGAGCGCGCCGTGAAGGCGGCCGGTGCGAAGCCGATCATAACCTCAGACCCAGTAGTAGTTGCAAATGCCAAGGGCTTAGTTGTTCCAGGTGTTGGAGCTGCCGCAGACACTATGAGAAATTTACGTGATCGTGGTTTGGATCGAGTTATTTTAGAGTTTATAGAATCTGATCGCCCATTTCTTGGAGTATGTATGGGAATGCAGGCACTGTTTGAGATATCTCGCGAAGGTGGAAAGCATGAATGTCTTGGAGTACTTCGAGGTGAGATAGTGCGCTTCCCGCAAGAAGCAGTTGTTCCCCACATGGGCTGGAATGTTATAAATGCGGTATCCGAACATCCGATTATGGCAGGGATCGAGACTGGATTTCATTTTTATTTTGTTCACTCTTATTTTGTAAAACCGGCAGAATCTGACTGTGTGATCGCAGAGGCAACATATGCTGGGATAAATTTTCCTGCGGTCGTGGGGGCGGGAAACTTAATGGCTACACAATTTCACCCGGAGAAAAGCGGGCCTGCGGGGCTCCGTCTTTATCAAAATTTTATTAAACTATTGGACTAGATACATCGCGTACTGACTTCTAGATTTATCGAGCAGCAAGGAGAAAATTATGGATATAATGCCCGCGGTTGATATTCGAGATGGTAACGCGGTACGACTTGTTCAAGGAGATTATGACAAAGAAACTATTTTTGGTTCCCCAAAAGATTTTGCTAAAGAGTGGGTGAAACAAGGGGCAAATCATTTGCATTTAGTTGACCTTGACGGGGCAAAAGCCGGATATCCAGTCAATCTTGAGTTAGTCCAAGATATTGTTAATCAGTGTGACGCCAAAGTTCAATTGGGTGGCGGATTGCGATCTTTGGAGTCGATTCAGTCAGTTGTTGATATAGGGATCAGCCGATTTATAGTTGGTACATCTGCGATTTCCGATCGAGAACTGCTAGCACTACTTACCAAGGAGTATGCGGCAGAACTCATTGTTTCGGTTGATATCAGGGGAGAATTTGTATCTGTCTCAGGTTGGTTGGAGGATACTGCAATTAGGGCAGTGGATTTTTTTAAGGAGCTAGAAAAAATTGGTGTTCGGCGAATTATATATACTGATATCGAAAGAGATGGAGTTGCCATTGGCCCAAATCTTGAGATGTGTCAGTATATTACTAATCAAACAAAGCTTTCGCTTATAGTCGCAGGGGGGATTTCTGATGTTAGTGACATTGCTGAATTGAAGTTAATCGGAGTTGAGGGCGTCATCATAGGCAGAGCCCTATACACCGGTGATGTGGATTTATCAGAGGCACTTGAGGTGGCTCAGGGATGAATAATTAGATGCTGACTCGGCGAATTATTCCTTGTTTTGATGTTGATAATGGCAGAGTCGTAAAAGGCGTGTCGTTCGTAAACCTACGTGATGCTGGAGATCCTGTTGAACTTGCTTCGCAGTATGAGCGAGACGGAGCTGACGAGTTAGTTTTTTTAGACATAACCGCGTCTTCAGACGATAGAACTAGCACCTTCGATCTGATTCAAAGAACTGCTGAGCAGATATTCATTCCCTTAACGGTTGGTGGAGGAGTTCGCTCTCCCGAAGATGTGAGAAGAATGCTGGAGTCCGGTGCAGACAAAGTTTCCCTAAATACGGCAGCTGTAGAGAATCCTGACTTGATTGAGCAATCAGCAAAGAGATTTGGATCTCAATGTACGGTAGTGGCATTAGATGCAAAATTAATTGGAAATAATCAATGGGAAATCTTCACACATGGCGGTCGTACTAAAACTGGCATCGATGCAATCTCATGGGCAAGTGAGGTCACTGAACGTGGCGCGGGCGAACTTTTAGTGACCTCTATGGATAGTGATGGGCATAAAGATGGTTATGATATTCCTCTACTTAGAGCTATTAGAGACAAGGTGCGGGTCCCTATAATTGCATCGGGCGGAGCAGGTGGGCCAGAGCACTTACTGGAGGCATTAACTTTGGGGAAAGCTGACGCAGTACTTGCTGCATCAATTTTTCACTTTGGTGAACACTCGATTAAATCAGTGAAGGAATATCTGAGTAGTCACGGAATAGCTATACGACCTGTTAATTAACGGTTGTAATACTGTATATGTGTGAGAAGGAGAAATGACATGACTAGTTTTGATCCTAGTGAGTTGACCTATGATGAGAGGGGACTAATTCCGGCTATTTTGCAACTCAAAGATAGTGGGACGGTGATTATGCTCGGATATATGAATGAAGCTACGATGAAGAAAACTATTGAGATCGGGCAGGCGGTATTTTGGTCTAGATCTCGACAAGAAGTCTGGCATAAAGGCGCAACCTCTGGCGATTTTGCTAATGTGCATTCGATTACAACCGATTGCGACCGCGATGTAGTTATCCTGAGAGTTTCACTAGTCGAAGATGGTATTTGTCACACAGGCGCTTCATCTTGTTTTGTCAGCGAATCCGGTCAAGATCAGGTCGTCGAGTTAAAGATTTAATTAACCGATAATAGTTGGCATTTTGAGATACTAGCTGGGTAAGTTGATTTATAGATTTTATAACATCTAAAATCTTCATGAAACTCCTGTGCCAAGGTCCATCTACCCGCTACACTGCCCGTGTACCGAGAGGAGAGGTGTTATGACAGATACTAATTTTGAGAACCTGATTTACGAGGTCCGTGATGGCAAGGCTTATGTCACTCTTAATCGCCCTGAAAAATTAAATGCATTGTCCAGAGAACTGCAACAGGATATTCATGATGCAATGTGGGCCGCAGACAACGATAAAAGAGTTCACTGTGTAGTTCTTAGTGGAAATGGGCGCGCGTTTTGTGCCGGATATGACCTCACAGCTCCTAAAATAGACCCCGGTGAGTTTGGTCGCTCCAGTGGTTCTAGCGGTGGCATCGATGATGATACGTGGGGTATGGAGCTACAGCAGAGACTCCGTATGGCGATCTTTGATATGCATAAACCAGTTATAGGTAAAGTACACGGCTATTGCATCGCAGGTGGAACAGACCTTGTGTTGTTGGCTGACATTATTATCGCCGCTGATGACGCAATAATTGGCTTTCCACCTGTTCGTGCAATGGGAGTTCCGCCAGCTCACATGTGGCTCTATCACGTAGGACCTCAATGGGCGAAGCGGATGTTGCTGACGGGCGATAGTATTTCTGGCGCAGATGCTGCTGAAATAGGACTCGTACTCCAGGCTGTCCCGTATGACCAATTGGATGAAGCAGTGGAGTATTTAGCGGATCGAATGGCGATGATTGACTCGGACCTATTATCGGCCTCTAAAAGAACCGTTAATTTAGGACTGGAGCTAATGGGAGCCCGCACCATGCAACGACTTTCTAGTGAAATGGATGCTCGTGCACATCTTGCTACCGCTGTGAGTGATTATGGTGAAATTGCGAAAGGGCAAGGCTTAAAAGCAGCATTAGAATGGCGAGATACTAAGTTTGGTGATGGGCGTGCCACGCCAGCTTATCAGAATCGCCGAGCAACCCAAGAAGAACGAAATACCGACGTTTAATAGTTTGTTTAAAGTGAAGGGATATGAGAGTGACAAACGAATTTTCTGACGGAGTAAAGGATTATATTGATCGTTCGCTCAAGCATCTCTGGATTCATACGACTCAACAGGATGAATTGAATCAAGATGACGCGCTGCTTGTGATTAAATCTGGTGAGGGGATATATCTTACAGATTCTAAGGATCGACAATATATTGATCTAATGTCTGGTTTGTGGGTGGTTGCTGTTGGGCATGGGCGAAGAAAGCTTGCAGATGTAGCTTCTGAACAAATGTCAAAGATGTCGTTTGCTAATCCATTTTCTTACGCGACTGAGCCGGCAATTGACTTGGCTACAAGACTAGCTGAAATTACCCCCGATGGGATCGAACGTGCTTTTTTTGTCAATTCCGGCTCTGAGGCAGTTGAAGCAGCACTCCGAATGGCGAAGCAATGGCATCATAACCGTGGCGAAGGTAAAAAGTACAAAGTACTTTCCCGTATAGGTTCCTATCATGGCACAACATATGCAGCAATGTCAGTGAATCATTCTTCATATATGAATAAAGCGCCGTTTGAACCAATGATGCCTGGTGCTATCAAAGTACCTAGCGTATTAGATGCGAGTTTCATTGAACAAGTAATTAAAGATGAAAAACCCGAGACAATTGCGGCATTCATAGCGGAGCCTATATCAACAGCAAATGGATCTCACGTACCTGATCCGTCTTATTGGCAGCGTTTACGAGAATTGTGCGACGAACACAATATTGTGTTAATAGCTGATGAGGTTATCAATGGATTTGGTCGCACAGGAAAATGGTTTGCGATGGAGCATTTCGGAGTTAGTCCTGACATTATGACTGTCGCCAAACAGCTCTCTTCTGGCTATGCGCCAATCGCTGCGGCATTGGCCAGCGAGAAGATTTCTGAAGGTTTCAGGGGCGATGCTTCTAAGGCCTTAGTCGGCGGAAGCACATGGGGCGCTCATCCTGTTTCTTGTGCTGTGGCATTAGCGAATCTGG
>CAVODE010000037.1:0-17372 GCA_963694535.1 Dehalococcoidia bacterium | reverse complement strand
CATGATGGGCTATGTTGACACTGGGCCGTACCGATCCGGTATCGCCTGGCCGGACCCGGTAGCTGGGATGAACTCAGTTTCGGCCGTGCTGATAGCACTGCGAGACCGTGAAGCCGATCCAGATCATGCTGGTCGTTCGGTCGAGGTTGCGATGATTGAGGCAATGGTCACCTTCGTTGGCGAAGAACTAATAAGCGCACAGGTCCGCGGCGAGAACCGTGAACGGATGGGCAATCGAGATCTGGAGCACGCGCCGCAGGGTGTTTATCCGTGTGCGGGTGACGACCGCTGGATTGCCATCTCGGTGACCTCCAATGAAGAATGGCACGCACTGGCGACATTGGCCGGTTTCGACGCGGACGTGGCCACGCTGACCCTCGAGGAGCGCCATGTCCAGCACGAGAAACTCGACACCCTGATTGGGCACTACACGCGGGCCTTCAGCCCGCACCCGTTGATGGCGCAGCTGCAGGCGGCAGGAGTGATTGCGGCAGTGGTGTCAGATGCCCGTGACCTCGTTGAGGACGAGCAACTCACCCAGCGAGGCTTTTGGGCTGAACTGGATCACCCCGATGTCGGCCTCCGTCGCTACCCAGGGAATGGAATTCGTCTCGAATTGACTCCAGTCACCTATCGGCGCACCGCGCCGACCCTCGGCCAGCATAACGACGAGGTGATCTGCGGTTTATTGGGTAAGGATGCTGAGGAGTTGGCAGTGTTGCGTAAGGAGGGAGTGATCTCTGAGGCACCACCGTTTGACTAATTCGTGTCTCAAATAGTAGCGGTACGGGGTCGGGCGTTGCCACCCCTAGTCCCTGTGTTGGGGGAGTGCACACGGATTAGAACCAAATAGAAACGGGAAACGGTAGGAACCGACGGTAGGCGGTTTTAGGGATGGTCGGAACGATCCGGCGTTAGTTGAACTTCGGAAGTAGCTGAAATACCCCCGTAGTCGCTTATACGGCCCGCGCATGTATGAGGCGACTATGAGACTAAAGAGACACTGCTTCATGCGCGCCCACGTAGAACCTAGTTTCTAGGACAGATCTAGGTCGCTGTTCAAATATCAATACAAATATACTTGACAACTTTTGTTAACATTAGCCAAACACATCAATTAAAAAGGAGAATTCATGCTTTTTCATGTAGAACATCAGCATTCATGGGACACCTGCTTTGGAGGCGATCCCGAAAAACGTAAACTCTGGGAGGATGTCAGCGATCTGGCTCAGAACAATGAAGTAACTGTCCGTGAATTTATAGTAAATCCGTCAGAGCATAATTTTTTCTTAGTTTTAGAAGCACCGGACTACGCCTCAGTAGAGCGTACAGTTGGTCAAACAAAAACATTAGGTGACATGCGGATCGTTCCTGTCATTAACTGGGCCGATCTGCCTAAACCAAATAATCCAAATTAATAGAGTTAATCCGGTTAATCCACACTGCTTCACGCGCGCCCACGTAGAACCTAGTTTCTAGGACAGATCTAGGTCGCTGTTCAAGCACCAGTTCTTAATTTACGGCCGTAATTACGGTGAATTATGGTAAAGTGTGGAACATTTGTCCTATGCAATTGACTGCGGTCGTGACTGTATTTCGACAGTAAAGTGTGGAACATTTGTCCTATGTGGAGCCGCTCCGGTACGGCCCCATTATTTTGGGTCTTCGTAGTACACAGTTCGTGCCGCCGCTGCTATTGTCTTCGGCGAAAAAGGTACTAAAAAGCCTTCAAAATAGGTACATAAATAGGAAATTGACGGAGATTTGACGGAGCTACAGCTTATTTGCACAGCAACTCAAAGGCTAATTCGTTGCTATATAAGTGCTTTAGGGGAATGGTCTGAGTCTTTAAAACTTATATATTTCATCGATAATCATAGACCCAAAGATCATCGACAGATAAATAGTGGAGTATCTCCAGAGTGTTTGGGTATGCTCTAGGTGCTCTCCTCGTGCGACTTGGATAGACACGTAAATAAATCTGAGTCCAGTCGTAATAGCAACAATGATGAAAATTAGTCCCATTGAAGCGACGAAGAAAAACGCAATGGTCGAGGCCACAGTGAGTAGTGACCAAAGCATAATTTGTCTTTTTGTGTATTCGTTTCCAATCACATTTGGTGCCATAGGGATATTAGCGGCCTGATAATCTTCATAAAGCCTGAGCGCGAGCGCCCAGAAATGTGGAGGTTGCCAGCAGAAAACGATTATAAATAAGGCAATGCCTTCGATTGTGATCTGATTGCTGATTGCCGTCCAACCAATTAGCGCCGGCATTGCGCCAGCAATACCCCCGAGTACGGTATTATGAACCGTTTTTCTTTTGAGGATAGGACTGTATATCCCGGCATAGAAGACGTATGCAAAGATTGACAATATTGCTGACAAAGGATTGACAGCAATCCACATCCAAATACCGCTCGTGATACCGAGAATCAGCCCAAAAATAACTGCATTTTTTTTTGTTATGGTACCTCGTGGTAATGGACGATTGCGGGTTCGTTTCATTAAACCGTCAATATCACTATCGATCGCCATGTTGATTGAAGATGCGCCGCCCGCAGATAAAATACCTCCAATCATCGTTGCCGTAACAATCATTGTTCCCGGCCACGCCCCCGCCGCTAGAAACATAGCAGGGACCGTTGTGATTAAAAGTAGTAATACTATTGAGGGCTTCATCAGAGTTAAGTAATCTCGCAGAATCGACCTAAGGCCGTTTGAAGCGGGATAAATTGAGGAGGATTGGGTTTCGGAGTTCATGTTTTTTTACTGATGCAATCTACTCTTGTTGATGCCTCTATCAAACAGAGATTTAGGACTCAAAGCTCATTTTGGTTTTCGGTATTATTTTCTAGCATATCCACTTGATCTTGTAGATTCCGAATTCTTACCTGCAATATCACGAGATAGGTGAACATGCCAGCCCAAAATACTGCAAAACCGGCAAACAGAAAACCAATTTCTGACATTTATCTAACTCTTTTCGGAAATATTTGCTTTTGTAATGGCTTTAAGTTTAAGAAGACGTTGGGATAATAGCTCAGTTTCTATTCCAAGCGTAATAAACCAAGCAGCTACTAAGATTACCGCTAAAACTGAAAATAACGTGACTAGCAGCATCTCATCTGGTAATGCAGGATTGAATTTCGCAATTATCGGTTGTGGGTGTAGTGTCCGCCACCAGCGGACTGACATGTGAATAAGAGGGATATCGAGAAACCCAATAATCGCATATATCGAGCAGAAACGTGCTAACTTGTCGCCGTCGAGACTGGTCGATTTCCGAGCTATTAAATAAGCTGAGAAAATCAAAAAGAGAACCAGTGTCGTGGTGATTCTCGGATCCCATTGCCAATAGACGCCCCAGATAGGTTTACCCCACAGTGAGCCCGTCACCAGAGTTAGAAGAGTGAATATTAGCCCCACTAAGGCTGCTCCTTGAGCCGCGGAGTCCCACTTGAAATCGCGTTTCAATAAAAACAGTACCGAACAGACAGCTGTGACGGAGAAGGCGAAATAGGACGCTAGTGCTGAAGGTAGATGGACGTACAACAGACGTTGAACATCTCCCTCAATTAGCTCGGTCGGGGCGGTTACTAGGGCGAGTGCGGCCATCCCAATCATCGCTATTCCCGCCGCTGGGGGAAGGATTTTCCAACGTAATCCATAAATATTTTTTAGAATCATAACTCTACTATCTCAGTGATCACTTCAATCGGCCAGAGGGAACATCAGCGTGGCGATTGCAGCACTCCATATCGTGAAAAGACTTAGAAGTAAAATCCATGGTGCAGTGCTAGTTTCTTGCTGCAGGCTTGCCGAAGTTGCCTCTACGGATGCGATGAGCAGAGGGACTAGAAGGGGAAGCGCCAAGACAGGAAGTAGAAGGCCACCATTGTTGCGATCTAGATTTATAGCAGAGAGTAGCGTAGATAAAGCCGTATATCCTATCGTCCCGATGGTCACGATTATAAGAAGCTGGGGAGTAAAGAGCGGTTCTGAGAATAAAATTGTTGCCGCTAGTAATAAGACGAACTCGATAAGTAGAAGCATCAATATGTTTGCCAGCGTCTTTGCTATATAAATCGTCATTGGGTGAATCGGGCTGATTTTTAGTGCATCGAGAATTCCGTCTTGCCGATCTTGTTGAAAGGACTGAGCTGTCGCAAAAATTCCTGAAAATAAGAATACGGTCCAAATTACACCGGGCAAGAGATTTCGTACTAATCCACCAGTCAGGTTGAACGCGAAGGAATATAGAAGAAGTGCTGTTACCGCAAACATCCCGGCAGTCATCCAATTGGTTTTGTCCCGCCAAGCTTGCTTGAGATTAGCGTTAAGAAGATTAACTCCAATCTTTAATTGTGGTGCGAAGATCATCTGGCGTTCTCGCTTAAAGTGGTCTCTATTATCTGGCCGCGCTCGAGTCGGACAAAACCTGTTGCCCACGTATCCATTCGTTCCTCTCGATGCGTTGCGGCTAGTACGGTAATTGGAGTGGATTCCTCCTCACGCATTAGTATGAGTTCGTCGAGTACTTTTAATCCGTTTTGATCTAGCCCAATTTCTGGCTCATCCAGTAGCAGCACTTTTGGTTTATGCAGAAGTGCTTTTGCGATCATTAATCGCTGCTTTTGCCCACGCGAGAATGTTCCAATCGCCTCATTTCGAAGGTGCCATATTCCTACGCTGGTGAGTAATCTTCTGATTTGTTCACCAGCATCGGACACTCCATAGATTTTCGCGAACAGATCAAGATCTTCGACGGGCGAAAAGTTTTCGTAAAGCATAGGTTGATGACGAATGACTCCGATTACATTTCGGAGGGCTGTACTTTTCTTAGCGATGTCGTAACCAAGAATTGTCGCAGAGCCCTCGGAAGATTGGAGTAGGGTGGAAAGTATACTCAAGAGAGTCGTTTTACCCGAACCATTATCTCCCAGTAAAGCTATTCTTGATCCTGGAGTAATTTGAATTGACACCCTATTCAGTGCGGGAAAGCCGTTATATCGACGCGTAACACAATTTGTTTCAATGGCGAGAT
Organism: Dehalococcoidia bacterium; assembly: GCA_963694535.1. Classification (GTDB taxonomy): domain Bacteria; phylum Chloroflexota; class Dehalococcoidia; order UBA2979; family UBA2979; genus UBA2979. Next base: position 12,325 of record CAVODE010000037.1, on the reverse strand, counting down.
CTTGCATATCGTTTTAATTTGTTCCACTTCGTAGACGATTTATAATTAGGAATATAGCGGTCGTAGGAATTATTACGGACGCTATTGTCCAACTCCACAGCCAGAGATTGAATCCTCGTGGAGCCAGCCCGGATCGTATTTGTGTCCCATAGGATTCTTCAAAGAAAAGGAGAATGTTGTCAGGACTTCGGCCGTTAGCGAGCTGTGTTCTAATTGAATTCTTAATATCGTTGCATAAGGCTAACGCACAGGTCGTCAAACCTTCATTAACACATACTGGGCACCGAAGCTGATTTTCAATAGCTAGGGCTTGAATCTCGATCGAGCCGTCAGGTGTTTGGGCAGTGGCGCTTGTTGTTCCACTTAACGAGACACTCATGATCAAGGTGAGAAGCAAAGCGCTATTGAATATTTTGGTTTTCATGAGTTTTTGAGCAAACTGTTGTCTTTGGCACTAAGACTAACTAAGACTCCTCCAATATATAACCCTGCGCCTATCCATAACCATTGAACTAGCGGCTTTATCAGGATTTGTATTTCTGCAACTTGTTTTTCATCCCAACCCTGAGTAAATACGTAGACATCTCGAATTAAATTGGTATCAATATCTACGATTGCAACTGGCTGATTGGGCGCTGCATAAAAAAAACGTCTTCCTGGCCGAAGCACGCTAACTATTTCATTATTCTCCATTAACGTAACTTCAGTTCCTGCTTCTATCTCGATTCCATTTTTTCCGGGCTTCTGACCCCAGAGCCCCTGGTATTTGAACGAATAATTACCTAATGCAAAAGAGTCCCCCGGTTCGACGGTAAAACGATTTCTGCTTTCATAGGCAGTTGAGGAAATAATACCGATCGCCATAACAGCCAATCCAATATGTGCAATATATCCTCCGTAGCGACGTGGATTTCGTTTGAATGGTTGTAATACCCGATCGTATGGACTCGATGTGATCTCAGTGTCCTTTGTGATTGCACGGCAGATTTCAAATAAGTGGATGAGAACACCGAATACACCCGCGAAAATTGCTAAACAGTTAATTAAGCCATTAGCACCTAATATCACTGCGAATACCGATATTAGAAGCGCGAGAATAATTGGGAATTTTATTTGTTGCAGGTAGTATTTTTTCAATGTTTTAGTCCATACTAACGGAGCGGTAAAGGCCATAAAAATTAGTAAAATAGTAAGGAGTGGGCCAACTGTGTCGGCGAAGAATAAAGGCCCCACGACGATGCGCGCGCCGTTAGCAAGTTCCGATGCAACCGGGAAAAGCGTTCCTCCTAAAATAACTAGGCCGATTGAGAGAAGGAGAAAATTATTTATTATTAGTCCGGTCTCCCTAGAGAGCACCGAATCATAATTATGCATTACCGAGTGTCCACGGCCACCTAGTGCCAAAAGGATGGCTGGTGTTAGCAGTGTTAATGCAAGAAGCCCCAGGAAATAGGGGCCAATATCAGACTCCGCAAATGAGTGAACAGATGTAATTAGGCCTGACCGTACGTTAAACGTGCCAAAAATTGCCAAAACAAATGGGAGGCAGCCGAGCATTAAATTCCATGTATGAAATAGTCCGAGCCTTTCTTGTAACGGCTTGCTATGGAGTAGTACTGCCAATGGAATCAAGGGTAGAATGGCGCAATTTTCTACAGGATCCCAACCCCAGTAGCCTCCCCAACCCAGCACCGTATATGCCCACCAAGCACCAAGAAAATTTCCTGCCGAGAGTATGAGTAACGAGATTAGGGTCCAGCGTCTGAGTGAACGCGACCATTCAACGTTCGATGTTTTTGAGACGATCATGCCAAGACTAATTGCGAACGGGATTGAAGTACTTGCCAGTCCCAGGAGTAGCGTGGGTGGGTGAATGAGCATTGTTGGGTCGACAAGCAGCGGATTCAATCCTATCCCTTCAGTGAAAATGCGACTTGTTAATTCAAATGGTGAGCTCAGAAATGTAAGAGGAAAGAGGAATGCCAAGATGATGATCGTCAAGATAGTAATTGCATTTAGCCCACGGGCTTGAAAGGACGCTGTTCGAGTGCGACTCAGCAGCAATGTCCCAAGGCTGATGGCAAAGGTCCATATGAGTAACGAGCCGGCTTGGCCTGAGTAAAGTGATGCAATTTTGTACCAAACCTGCATCTGAGTAGATGAATGTTCAACAACGTATTTGAGAGCAAATTGATCTGTAACTAGTGAGTAGACGAGGATACTCAGTGAAACCGCTAGTCCTATAAAAATCAGGATTATTAGATTTTGTTGTCGCCTATAAGTTACTGCTAGATCAGCCGCGGTCTTTGAGGATATTCCAAGCAGCACACACAGTACGCCACTAGCAAGGGTCACACCCAACGCGGTGTGACCGGCAACTCCGAGAATATTGGCGATTTCTGGCACGCATGCTCCTAAATTGAGTATTTAAATCGTACCGTTGATTTTATGCTACGGCTTGCGTCAGGCTAATCAGGTTTCACGAAATTGGAAGATATAGAATCTTCGGGAACTGAGCCCGCAAAAAATTCATTCTCATGTTTAATTATTATTAGATCTGCCGTGATGCCGTTTGGAAAACCGACACCCTCAACGATTACAAGAGCATATGGCCCAAATAATGTTGGTACGGTTTTTCCGATGAAATTAACATCTAGTATGTCATTTTCGTCACCGGTAATTTGGAATGATGAGAGGGTGCCACTTTTTTGCGTAATTGATTGATCTACAACTCGGCCTGCAATTCGAATACGCTGGCCTATTTTCTGTTCATTTTCTAAATACTCGATCGGTGTCAGATAATAGCTGAGGTTTGAGCTCGCTGACCTAACCACTAAAACACTGATTGCAAGGGCGGAAATCAGTAAAACTAATATCAGGGTAATTTCAGGTGTTAATTTAATGCGTCTCAATTTTTTGTTTCTCACTAATTTACTTGGCTAAAAGCTTCCAACTCACTCAGTAAGGTGTGGAGGGTTTGTTCAGATAATTCGCCTTCATACCTTTTAAATATGCGTAAGTCTGGAGTCAATAATAGGATAGTTGGCAAACGAGTTATTCCGTAGTCGATATGAATTCTACGGTCCTCGTCAACCAGGATGGGAAATGATACTGGAATTTGGTCCGCAAATTTTTTAGCGTCTGATGTTGGTTCCCAGATGTTAATTCCGATGAATTCGTAGTTTTTACTTTTGTATATCGGATATATCTTTTGCATCATGACAGCCTCACGTTTACACGGAGCACACCAAGAGGCCCGAAACGACAGCAGTACATACTGCCCGCGATTTGATTCAAGTGAAAGAGTTTCTGAGGAATCAAGATCTGTTTTCAATATGAGACCTGTGAATGGCGGAGCGGGCGTTCCCTGCAGTTCTTCACGGTTCAGTGATGTGATGGAGCTTTTGCTTTGCTGCTGAAGTCCGAGAAATAGGAAGAGTACCAGAGCTACTGCTGACAGAGTGAAGATGGACGTAGAAAATTTTAATCGAGCCAAAGTTTATCCAAGTCAACCAGCCTTGATTCGTGAAGAAAGCTATCGCTTAATGTTACCCATAATTGTGTTTATATTTTGGTAACCCATTGCGTAAAGGCCTGTTAGACTATCCATCAACGCCATTTAATGATAAAAAAGTTGCTGCGGAAGTAATTTCTTGAGATAGGGGAGGGAACAATGACAGGTCGTTCGAGGCAAATTGTTTTAGTCGTAGCCTCCTTCGTTGCGGTGGCTTTCGTCTCGTGGCTTATTTTCATAGCATTTGATGGTGCTGCAATCGACAAACGAATGAGCACACTCAACCCCCTGTCAGATCAAGCTCAGGAATATCATGATGTGTACGTGCTCGTGTGGTGGTTATCGGGTGCGGTATTCGTAGTCATTATGGCCGCAACTCTCATATTAAGTATTCATTACCGGGAACGCCCAGGAGTGGAGCCAAGACGCGACATTCATGGGAATACGCGCCTTGAAATTTTATGGACAATCATTCCGATTGTCATAGTGCTCATCATGGTCGTGCCGACTTTTGACGCTGTGCTATCCGTAGAAGGCGATGCTGAGGAAGGTGCTCTGGAGGTTACCGCTACCGGTCACCAATGGTGGTTTGAATTTACTTATCACGATTCGGATGGGAATGAACTTTTTAGAACAGCAAATGAGATGCATGTTCCAGTTGAGCAAGCGGTGAACGTAAGTTTGGTATCTAATGATGTTATTCATGCATTTTGGGTTCCAGCATTGTTTGGTAAAAAAGACATGATGCCTGGCCATAACAACCGATTATGGTTTAAGAGTAAGCCAGGGACTGAAGGCATGCATTATGGCCAGTGTGTTGAGTATTGCGGTGATTCTCACGCCAATATGCGATTCAGAATTTTCGTTGAATCACCGGCTGACTATGATGCTTGGGTTAATAATCAGATTGCCAAAGCCAAGTGGTCCGATGATGAGTTGGTTAATGCGGGCCGCGAGGTTTTTGTAGCTAAAGCATGTAACTCTTGTCATCAGGTGGAGTACAGTAAGTCGGACGCGCCGGACTGGCTTGTTCCACCAACCGTGGCCGCGATAGGACCTAATCTATCTCACTTGGCGAGCAGAACCACTATCGCCTCTGCGTTGCTTGATAGAGACGAATCTAACCTTCGATCTTGGTTAAAGAATCCTCCTGGTATTAAACCAGGGTCACGGATGCCAAATCTCGAACTAACTGATGATGAGATAACTAAACTAATTGCAATGTTAGACAGTCTTGAATAGCAGCATTTGGGAGATTTATAAAAATGCTCATGCTTTCTGAAGGAGAGGATCGTTAAATGGCTACAGCTACTGACGGTGTAGGGGCGGTTCAGGCGGAGCAATCCAAAGTCTGGGAGTGGTTAACTACAGTTGATCACAAAAAAATCGGGACCATGTATGGAATTACCGGTTTTACTTATTTCTTGATTTCTGGACTCACTGCACTAGCCATACGGACGCAATTAGCTGTGCCGAACGGGAATGTTTTGAGTGCTGAACTTTATAATCAGTTCTTCACCATGCATGCCTTGATGATGATTTTCTTGGCAATTATGCCTATGGGAGCCTCGTTCTTTAACTATTTCATACCGCTTCAAATTGGCGCCCGTGACGTAGCATTTCCTCGACTCAATGCGCTCTCGTATTGGGTCTTCTTATCAGGCTCACTTATTCTCTTTTCGTCTTTCTTTTTAGGAGGCGCACCTGATGCAGGTTGGTTTGCATATGCGCCACTGACCGATGCGAAATACTCGGTTGGATCTGGGCTTGATTTTTATTGTGTCGGCTTAATTATTTTGGGACTTTCTTCGCTTATGGCGTCCCTGAACTTTGCTGTCACTATTCTTAATATGCGAGCGCCTGGGATGACAATGATGCGACTTCCAGTTTATATGTGGATGACTTTGGTTGTATCTTTTCTTCTTATCCTTTCACTTCCAATTGTGACAGTTGCATTGGTAATGCTTTACTTTGACCGAAACTTTACTACTAATTTCTTTACCCCTGAGGCTGGTGGGGATCCTATTCTTTGGCAGCATCTCTTCTGGTTGTTTGGTCACCCCGAAGTATATGTCTTGATATTGCCATCCATGGGAATTGTGTCAGAAGTGATTCCAGTCTTTTCTAGGAAGCCCTTGTTTGGTTATTCGGCGATTGTTTTTGCGGGAGCATCGATTGGCGTACTGGGCTTTGGGGTCTGGGCACATCATATGTTTACTACTGGTCTTGGAACCGTTCCTGCCCTAGTTTTTAGCGCTACTACTATGGGCATCGGAGTTCCAACGGGCGTTAAGATATTTAACTGGCTTTCCACTATGTATGGCGGAAGTATTAGGTTTACCACATCGATGTATTTTGCCGTTGCATTTATTGCCATGTTCACTATTGGCGGAATATCGGGCGTGATGCATGCTAGTCCTGCAGTAGACTCCCAGCATCAGGATACATACTTTGTTGTAGCGCATATACATTATGTGCTATTCGGTGGAGCAATCATGGGAATATTCTCCGGTATTTTCTACTGGTGGCCCAAAATGACAGGGAGATTCCTTAGTGAAACTTCCGGAAAGTGGTCGTTTTGGGTGATGTTTGCCGGAATGAATCTAACCTTCTTCCCGATGCATTTTTTGGGTGTTTCTGGAATGCCAAGAAGAATTTATACGTATGATGAAGGATTCGGTTGGGACGACTGGAATATGGTGGCTACGATAGGATCGTATCTTATCGGGGTCAGTATCCTGATATTCCTGATTAATGTGTTCAGAACAATGCGCCAGCCAGCGACAGCGCCAGATAACCCTTGGGATGCACCCACGCTGGAATGGGCTACAAGTAGCCCGCCACCGGAACACGATTTTGATGTAGTGCCGGAGGTTCATTCATCGATACCCCTTTGGACTAATAGAGAAATGGGGATTGTGACTCCTGAAGCACCGGAGGGATTGCATATTCATTTACCTCCGTCTTCTTACATGCCGCTAATTTTGGCGATCGGAGTTGGATTAATTGGTGTCGGATTGTTATCGCATCTAGCTCTTGTAGGAATTGGGGTAGCTATTGCAACTTATGGGGTTTGGGGATGGTCAATTGAGCCTACCGACTAAGAGTAGGAAGACTATTTCTTTCGGAAGACTGTCTGGGAGTTAAGGAGAATAAATGAGCGCAGCAACACACGAAACTGAGCATCATACCAGTTTGGGAGTCGACAATCGTAAATTGTTGATGTGGATCTTTTTGGCGTCTGAATGCCTTTTCTTTGGGAGTCTTCTTTCAACATACCTAATCTTTAAAGGTGAATCTCTGAGCGGCCCAGGAACAGATATTTTTGCGTTTGAAATAACATCAATTTCAACATTTGTATTACTGATGAGCAGTTTGTCAATGGTGCTTGCCGTCTATGGAGCACAACACGGCCAGCTTGGTCTTATGAAATTAATGCTGCTTTGTACCATTCTTCTTGGGTTAGTATTTCTGGGCTTTCAAGTTTATGAATTCAAGACATTTGCGTCCGAAGGTCTAACTCTTTCTACAAATCAATTTGGCGCATCGTTTTACATACTAACTGGATTTCACGGCTGTCATGTTGGCGTAGGTGTGTTGTATCTATCCTCTCTACTTGTGTCGTCTGTGAGGCGTAATGGAATAGGAAAAGAGACACCACTTTATATTGATATCGGTGGTTTGTATTGGCACTTTGTCGATATAGTCTGGATAGTACTATTTACAGTGGTGTACTTGATTCCTGCGTATTAGTAGTAGAATATTTGAGGAAGTGTGAGCGGAAGGAATGACTGAAAATGGCTGAAATGAACGCTGCTCATGATGCTCACGATGAGCATCCAACTACGACAATCCGTGAGTATTTACTCATAGGACTACTGCTGAGTGTGATTACTGCAGTTGAACTGGTTATGTCCCTTTACGAAGATGCTTTGGGCGCCATTCTTATTCCTGGATTATTAATATTTTCTGCCATTAAGTTTGTTATCGTTGTTGCGATGTTTATGCATTTGAAATTTGATTCAATTCGTTTCACTCAAATATTTGCGTTTGGGTTTGTATTGGCAACTGCTCTACTTATCGCCGTTGTTGTTTTATTTGCGTTCGATGCATCTGATGCTATTGGTGGTGGATTCATCGGCGATCCTATTGAGCATCACGACTAATTCAGTCGGTCTAGATCCTTTCATCCATGGACGTATTTGATAAGTTGATGTCAGGCTTATGATTTCAGCTGTTGTAGATACATCAATTTTTTCATTTCCAAGTCATGCTGGGGTCACGCATGACTCACTTGGTCCCTGGTTTTCGCATTGGAATCTCGACGCAGAAATCTTGATACCGTTTATCATTCTTACTTTTCTTTATTTACGAGGTTTGAAGGATTGGACCGATCGATCCCGCGACCATCCAATTTGGAAGACCATCTCTTACTTTGCCGGATGGATTGTCCTGCTTCTAGCAGTGGAGTCTCCAATTGATTTTCTGGCAGAACGTCATTTTTTTGTTCACATGATTCAGCATGAATTATTAATTATGGTGGGAATGCCACTTACTTTACTTGGGGCTCCTGTAACTCCGGTCAGCAGAGGCTTGCCCACGCAAATACGTAGAATCTTAATATCACCCATATTTAGGTCAAGAGTATTTCGTATCCTGCGGTCTGGAGTGTTAGCTCCAATAGTCGCGGGAATTGCGGTCAACATCGTGATAATTATCTGGCACGTGCCAGATTTATATAATCAGGTTTTATTTAATGGTTTTATTCATCGGTTTCAACATGTTACTTTTCTTATAGTGGCTTGGCTTTTTTGGTGGAATATTATTGACCCCAAACCTTTAAGCTCTCGTATGGGCATGCCCCTTAGGGCAATATTTATATTTTTAACGGGAATGCCAAAACATGTTGTGGGGGCATTCCTTGTTTTTTCGACTACTTTCTTCTATACCGGTTACCTCGAATTTCAGCCTGTTTTTACTAGTGTAGATAGAGCAACTGATCAGTTGCTAGGGGGCATGATTATGTGGGTGGGGGCTTTGAGTATTCACCTGACTGCGATGGGTATTGTCTTTTTTATTTGGATGCAAAGACAGCGTAGAGAGCAAGAAGAGCACCTCAGAGAACTTCGCAAATCTCATTGACGCCGTTCGTTGAGATACTTAGGATATAGGCTACCTAGTTTGTTTGCGTATAAAATACGCAAAGTAACTTAGAAATAATATCCCGGAGGACTATATGTCGTCACTTCGAATTTCTCTCGCTCAAATCAATACTACTGTCGGTGATTTTTCGGGAAATTCTAAGCTGATTCTAGAGATGGCGCACGAAGCCGCACGGCTCGGTGCTGACATAGTTGCCTTTCCTGAGCTTGCAATTTGCGGATATCCACCTGAAGATCTTCTCCTACGATCTTCTTTTATTGAAGAATCTCGTATTGCGTTGAACCAGTTGGCCAAGGACGCTCAATTACTTCCTCCACTAATAGTAGGATCTCTTGATTTTGACCAACATTTATACAACAGTGCATCTATTTTGCATGAAGGTCGAGTGATCGCGGACTATCACAAGCAAAAACTTCCAAACTATGGTGTATTCGACGAACAACGATACTTTCAGGCAGGTGACTCAGCTTTGATATGTACGGTCAAGGGTGTAGATATTGGAGTGAATATTTGTGAAGATATTTGGTACCCAGACGGACCAATATCTGATGCGACATTAGCCGGGGCGCAGCTAATCGTAAATATCAATGCGTCCCCATTTGCAAAAAATCGCTCATTGGATCGTGAGAGAATGATATCAACTAGAGCAGCTGATCACACGGTCGCTATAGCCTACGTGAATCAAGTAGGTGGGCAAGATGAACTTGTATTCGACGGGAATTCATTTATTTCTATGGCGACTGGGAAGATAGGGGATCGTGCACCATCTTTTGAAGATTCCCTCCTAACGAGCGATATTGAGTTTGAAGAAGTTTTGCAACGACAACTTCACGATTCTCGATTGCGACAAATGCGAAACAGTCGTAGTGACGGGATGACCTCGAAGATAGAGCGTGTTGAGCTGGTGCATTCACCATCGGAGAAGGTCGACATTTCCCATTTAGATAAATTCGATGAGATTTCGACAGAGGAGGAAGTCTATCGTGCATTGGTAACTGGTACCCGTGACTATTTGCACAAGAGTGGATTTGAGCACGCGTTCGTTGCCTTATCGGGCGGGATTGATTCAGCTCTTGTTGGGGCTATTGCAGTGGACGCGCTTGGGCCAGTGAATGTGACAGGTGTTTCCATGCCGTCAAGGTATTCCTCCGATGGATCTGTCACCGATGCTGAGGATTTAGCGAATCGACTTGGTGTTGAGCTGTTGTCTCTTCCAATTGAAGGGGTGCACGGTTCAGTTCTTGATTCGTTACTGCCAGAATTTGCTCGATCTGACAATCCAGATCCTGGGGTCGCTGGTGAAAATATTCAATCAAGAATTCGTGGAATGTTAATGATGGCTCTCTCAAATCACCGCCCGCGGTCGATGGTTCTTACGACAGGAAATAAGAGTGAGTACGCCTGCGGATATGCAACGTTATATGGTGACATGGTAGGTGGATTTGCAGTGATTAAGGATGTACCGAAGACTCTTGTGTGGCAATTATCGCGTTGGAGAAATAGCATCGGCGAGGTAATTCCGGACAATTCAATTACAAAAGCACCTTCAGCGGAGCTACGTCCTGACCAGTTAGATTCAGATTCGTTACCCGAATATGACATACTCGATCCTATTATTCAGTTTTATGTGGAAGATGATCTTTCTTTTGAATCCATCGTTTCAAAAGGGTTTGACGAAGATTTAGTTCGGCGTGTGATTGGTATGATTAACCGTAATGAATATAAGCGTCGTCAATCTCCACCAGGAGTAAAGATAACCGCACGAGCTTTTGGGAGAGATAGGCGCTTACCAATGGCCACACGTTACTCTGGCATATAGTCTTTTTGTTTTTCAGTATCAATAATTGATGTCATCGCGTGTGCGGCAGCCACGTCATGAACTCTAATGATATTGGCGCCCTTAAGCACAGCGAGCGCGTTGAAGGCCAAGGTCGCGCTCAATAGTTCCGCAGTGTCCTGACTGTCTCCCTGCATCATTAATTCAGAGAGAAAGCCTTTACGGGAGGCCGATACAAGAATTGGCCTCCCGAGTGTGTGTAGTCTTGGAAGTGCTCGCAACAAAGTGAGGTTATCAGTAGCTGATTTTCCAAACCCAAATCCTGGATCTATCCAAGCCTGTTGCCCAGTGTGTTTTTCAAACGAGGTGATCGAAGCCTCAAGAAAATTGAAGACTTCACCCTCGATATCGTCATATTCTTGGCTGACCTCTCTATGTAATTTTGGCAAGCCTCTCATGTGCATGATGCAAATCGGAAGACTAAATTCTTTTGCCACCTCGTGCATCTCCAAGTTTTGAGCACCACTTACGTCGTTAATGAGATGGAGGCCTGCTGGTGCGACATTTTTTACGACAGATGGAGTCCATGTGTCTAGGGAAGTAATTATTCCTTCTTTTGCAAGTGCTTGGACAATAGGATAGATGCGACTAATTTCCTCGTCCGGAGAAATTGAATAAGCTTTGGTTGCAGTTGAATGCGCACCAATATCGATGATATCAGCCCCATCTTGGCTCATCTGTATTGCGCGCGCAATGGCTTCGTCTGATCTCACCCTAGAGAATGCGATTGGAGAATCATTGGAAACGTTCACTATACCCATGATGGCCGTTCTTTGACCTAGATCAAGAGTTTGGTTAGGGAATTGAAGCAACATTTCTTTAGTCTAGTGCGTCCTAGGTCTAAACTGTCCTGATGACTTCAACTGATGCTGAGCTATTTAGCGATGAAGACCGCCTAGTTATAGAGGGGGGCTCTCGGCTACTGACTGTGGATTTACCGATCCAACCGAATCTTTTACCGTCTAGTGATAATGATTGTTTTGAAGGACTCAGAGTAAAATTTGCTGAATTATTGTCGGTAAGTGATCGACGTGTTGTTTTATATGATACCTACGACGCAGCGGCCCAAGCCGCGCTTGAGAAGATGCAGTCAGTATCTCAACAGTCTACTGGTCAGGTAGTAGGACCAACTATTGGAGCATCATCACTAGCATCCTCATGCGACACAGGTGATTTAAAATACCTTGCAGTTGATGTTGAACCGGATAGCCTAGGTATTTCACCTCGTGGTATTGCACAGGCTATTCAGTCTGAATCTACAGATATTGTTGGCGTGATTATTGCTCATCCTTTTGGGCATCCAGCTAATATGCCTGTGCTACTTGAAATGCTTTCGGGCTATGATTTGCCTTTTGTGCAAGAATGCTCAGAGAGTTTCTTAAGTAGTACCCACGACGAACTTGTCGGTACAACAGGGACAGCTTCGATTTTTTCAGTCAGAGAATCTTTATCGATTTCCCATAACTTTATCAACGGTTCGTCACCCACGATTGTGGTTTTCGGTGATAACCAAGAAGATGAATTTATTAAACATGCCATGGATGTTACGCGTCTAGGCTGCACAGAAGATGAAATGCAGCTTCTTTCGGGGGCAGCGGCTTCGATAGAGACTCGAATAGAGTGTCGTCGACGACTTTCTTGGGAATTAAATTTCAGACTTCGCGGAGTTGCCTCGATTGCTAAAATGTCACATGCTCGAAAAATTAAGCATAATTATTCGAGTTTCGTTCTCAGAATTCGTGGGCCGGGCTGGCGAAAAGATGTATCAGAATCGATTTTGGCTTTAAACGAAGAAGGCGTTGATTTTCAAT
>CAVODE010000036.1:0-17680 GCA_963694535.1 Dehalococcoidia bacterium | reverse complement strand
ATGAGAATGAAGCTGTTCCGGACATGAATGATAGGATGCTCGTGCTGGGCTCAGGCCCTATACGGATTGGACAAGGCATAGAGTTTGACTATTGTTCTGTGCGAGCGGCCCAAGCCTTGCGGGCTGCAGGAGTACATGCAATTATGGCTAATTCGAACCCCGAAACAGTTTCGACGGATTTCGATACGTCTGACCGACTCTATTTTGAACCTTTGGATGAGGAGGGTATCCGTGATCTCCTGGATAACGAAGCTAATGGTGACCGAGCGCCCGCCTCGATTGTTCAATTTGGAGGCCAGACAGCAATAAATCTGGCAGGTCCTCTTCACAGAGCGGCTCTGCCGATTGCAGGTTCCTCCGCAGCCACTATTGATTTAGCTGAGGACAGAGGATTGTTCGGTGAAATGTTGAATCGACTGGATATTCCACAACCTCCGGGAACAATAGTTACTGATCTAGAGCAAGCTCTGCAAGCGGGTGATGCCGTTGGCTACCCAGTTCTGGTGAGACCGTCTTACGTGCTTGGTGGTCGAGCGATGGAAATTGTTCAGAATGCAAATGAGATGGTTACTTTTTTTGCGGCGGCACTTGAGGCTGGGGCAGATGCAGGTACAAATAGTGTTCTGATTGATAAATTCCTTGAAGGACCAGAGGTTGAAGTTGATGCGGTCTGTGATGGTGAAGTTGTCTTGATTCCTGGAATTATGGAACACGTGGAACGTGCTGGGGTGCATTCAGGTGATTCAGTCGCAGTCTATCCGCCCCAAAGTCTTACACAACCACAAATTGATTCAATTGTCGACTATACGACTCGCATGGCACTTGAGCTTGGTGTGCGGGGCTTAATGAATGTACAATTTGTTATTGCGGAAGAGGTGGACCCACACGGGACGGGTGTTTTTATTATAGAAGTAAACCCCCGATCATCAAGAACAGTTCCTTTTATTTCGAAAGTTACTAATATTCCTTTGGTAAATCTTGCCGTAAATATTATGCTAGGTAAAACGTTGACTGAGCAAGGCTATTCTGGCGGACTGTATCCGTCTATGAATCTGATTGCGATCAAAGCCCCAGTTTTTTCTATGAATAAACTAACAAATGTAGATACATTTTTAGGGCCTGAAATGAAGTCGACGGGTGAGGTAATGGGAATTGATAAGTCGTTTGCGCCCGCGATGCGAAAAGCTTTAATAGCATCTTCGATGAATATACTGCCAAAAACTCCTTTTTTGCTCTCTATTTCAAATCAAACTAAATCAGAGGCAACTTCCTTGATTCGGTATCTTCATGAGTCGGGTAGTCCCCTTTTCGCTACTGAGGGGACAGCAGGCTTAATCACGGCACTTGGTATACCGGTCACTATCATTTCAAAACGGCTAGATGATGCCGATAAAAATGTAGTCGAGCTAATTAAAGCTGGGGCAGTCGGTGCGGTGATTAATACGCTTGAGGGTGGTAGAACAGAGGTCAGACGGGATGGATTTTTTATTCGGCGAGCTGCAACAGAAATGCGAATCCCCTGTTTTACTTCTCTAGATACAGCCCGTGTTGCAGTACAGGCAATCGACGACGATCCAGCTGGAAGCTATAGCGTCTTACCGATTAGTGCTTATAGGTCTGAAGATTATGACTAGCACATGATTGGCGACTTTATTGATGAATAGAAGTGATTTGATCGTACTTGAGAACGTACGCCTATACGGTTCAACACACCTTATTTGGCTTCAAGCCGGAAACGCTTATAAGTCAGCGGTGCCTGGCCAGTTCATGATGGTTACGTGTGGTGACTCTGAAGCTGGTTACCCTGACCCACTGCTCGGCAGAGCTATGTCTATATATAGATTAGAAGTGAGCGAAGATTATGTTCGAGTAGGCATCCTATATGATGTTGTGGGTGTTGGTACTCGGTGGTTGAGTAAACGTAGTCTGGGGGATGAGCTGAAGGTTCTGGGCCCGCTAGGAAATGGATTTAAGCCTGATCTGCGTTTAAGAAACATGCTACTTGTGGGCGGCGGAATTGGTATTGCTCCACTAATATGGTTATCCGACTGGCTTGTTGACCGAGGAGCAGCAGTGGCATTGATAGCTGGCGCTCGTAGTATTGAGGGAATTTTTCCGAAGGAGCTTCTACGACCTGAGGTCGAGTTTATAAGTGTGACAGAGGATGGCTCGTTAGGTCAAAAAGGCTTAGTAACAGAGCCTTATGGACAACTTCTCTCTTGGAGCGATCAATCATTTGCGTGTGGCCCTAATCCCATGTTTGAAGCTTTGCATACAGTTCTTTTGGATGTCAGTCCAACTAAAGAGTTGCAAGCTTTGTTGGAGGCACGAATGGCCTGTGGTTTCGGTGTTTGTTATTCCTGTGCGGTATTTCCCAAAAAAGGATCAGGAGTTAAATTAGTTTGCACTGATGGACCAATGATTAATTCTCGGACTTTGTATGGCTAGACCTACGATCCAACTTTGAAGGTGATGCTCCTCCAATTAATGGGATGTTTCTAGAAATGGCAGCTATAAACGCGCCCCCAGAAAGACCCATGCCGATTGAAAAGAGCCAACCGAAGAAAGCAGGACTCATATTTAGGAATGAGTTTCCCATGAGGAGACCTATGACTAAACCAGTGAGAATAAAAAAAGCCTCGCGACTAAATAAAATTTTCACGTTATTTCGGAAAGCACATTATTAAGGTCTATATAGCGATCAGATATGGCCCGGATTTCTGAGGACGTACTTCCTGAAAACGCGGCCGCCTCCACGCGCACACCTCTTGACTGCACGGCTTCCACTGCTCTCGAAAAATCCGCATCACCACTGACTAAGGTGATGACATCGAGCCTTTCCGCCATTGACAGCATATCTACCGTCATCTCAACGTCACAGTTACCTTTAATTGAACCATCAGCGAATCGCTTCAGTGGGCTAGTAACTAACCGATAGTCATAGTTTATAAAAGGTGCAATGAACTTTTGTGTTTCGATGGGCTCCCTTGGATCGTCAGAGATGGGGCAATAGGCAATGGCTCGAACAAGTTGACGGTCTGTCGAGAGGAAATCAAGCAACTTACCCATATGAATTTCAATATCTTCAATGCCGTAGATTAGGTTTGGTACGTCCACAAAAATCCCTAGTCGTGGCCGTGCAGTAGATTTTCTTAGTTCACTACTGAGTGCCTCTATGTCATTAGTGAGATTCGAAATAGCTGTTTCTTGTCGCTTAATCTCCTCGTGTAACCGGCCATATTCAGTATCGAGAGCAGCTAGATCTACAGGCTCTTGCTTTGTTTTGGAAGTATTCTTCCCGGAAATTGTTGATTTTCGAGGCTTGGCAGGTTTCACTCGCGATTCTGCCTTATCTGCGACTGGACTGTCTTTGGGTGCTTCTTCTTGCGGCACTGATTGTGCTTCAGGCTTTTTTTGAACAGCGGGACGCGTTCGTGTTCGAGGTTTTCGTGGCGGGGATTTGGCAGTTTCTGACTGATTTGTGGTACCAGCTTTTCTCCGTCCAGCTATAAGTGGAGATGATGAACTTTTTTCTTGAGTCAAATTGATGTCCCTTCACCGGCAAATTGTAGAACCGAACAGCGAGCAGCGACTTGTTCAGCCAGTGACGTGAATACTTGTTCTATTTCCGATTGATTTTCTCGGAGAATTGGTTGCCCGCTATCTCCTGATTTTCTAATTTCAGCGTCCAGAGGAATGGCCCCAAGAAATTCTAGGCCTAAGTCATCGGCCGCATCTTCAGCCCCGCCACTTCCGAATATTTCTCCACGCATATTTTCGATGACTCCAAAGATAGGGACACCTAGGCGATCAAACATTCCGACTGCTTTTTGGGCATCCTCAACGGCTACTTTTGCTGGCGTGGATACTATTACCGCACCCGCTATTAGAGCATCTTGAGCCATGCTCATAGATGCATCTGATGTACCAGGAGGTAAGTCGACGATTAAGTAATCTAGTTCTCCCCAGTCTACATCGTGCATCAGTTGCTTAACGCCTGACCCAATCATTGGACCACGCCAAACTACAGGTGTTCCAGGTGGTAACACAAATCCAAGTGAGGCTACTTTTACTCCATGAGCTTCGACTGGCCTAAGCCCTGACTCACCAGTTGCTTGAAGCCCTCCCTCAATCCCTAGCATTGTTGGTAGATTAGGTCCCGTGATATCGGCATCAAGAATTCCAGTTTTTGCTCCGGCTTTTGCCAAAGCTAAGGCTAAATTGACAGACACTGTGGATTTCCCGACGCCGCCCTTATTGGATGCGACCGCAATTACATTTTTAACGCCTTTTATCGCCTCTGGTCCATCTCCTCGCTGGGTTGTTTTTACCTCTGCTCCCCAATCGATATCTATTTTCTGAATATCTTTCAATTCTGCTAGGGCTTCATTAATATCCTTCTCGATAGTTTCTCGGAGAGGGCAGGCAGGTGTTGTGAGTATTAATGAAAAGCTGAGTTCTCCGTTGTTAATTTTCAGATCTCGTACCATATTGAGCGAGACAATATCCTGATGGAGTTCTGGATCTTGCACCGTCTTTAGTTTTTCTAGGACGGCAGTTGAGTCAGTCATTCGCTTCCTTAAGTTTAGTTTGCCTAATTACCCTCTCTCATCATACATTGTTGTGCTTTGATGGTCGAAGCGTAGAATTTAAAGGCCATCGTTTAAAACAGCATTTATATAACTTAAAGCATTGATTTGATCTATTTCATTAAATGCTCTAATATAACGGTAAGAAATAATTAGTCATAGTTAAATCATGACTAACGCTACAATTTGTAGCGAAATACTGCAAAGGAGAATAGAGGAAGAGTATGACAAAGCAATGCAATCACTTTTGGATTTTAGAGTTAGCTAACGGGCCTGATAGCTCGGCTAAATGTAAGCATTGTGGTACAAGTAACTCATTTCATAATTCTGGGGACTTGGCTATTTATAGACCAGGTGCTAATTCTGATGCCGTCGCAGCCGCGGGTGGTTACAAAGACGTGAGACCAACTGATCATGTGCTTGCAGATGAACTCTAAGTCATTTAGGGGTCCCGTCAGGACTTACTAGTACAGATTAGATGAGCTAGTTTAGAGCAGGTTTGGTCTTATCATATGGGCTATGGTCTCGAATATTTCAAAGATTGATCTTCAAGTTCAGATTGCATCAGGTGGTAAAACTGAGCTAATACTCAAGAATCCAATAATGGTTGGCTCTGGTACTTTCTCGAATGGTGTGGAGCTTTCGAAAAGATTTGACATTGATAAATTGGGTGCAGTTGTATCCAAAGGTACAACTCTACGGCCCAGATTGGGGAACCCCACCCCGCGCACGGTTGAAACAGCTGCGGGAATGTTGAACTCAATCGGTTTTCAAAATGTAGGCTTATCCGCCATAGTCAATGATTACGCACCTCGGTGGGAGAAATGGAATACGCCCGTACTCGTTAATATTATGGGTGAAAATTTTTCAGAGTACATTGAACTTGTCGAGGCGCTGGATGGGATTCCTGGCATAGCAGGAGTTGAGGTGAATATATCCTGTCCTAACGTTGAGGCTGGCGGACTTGAGTTTGGGCAAGACCCGCGGTTGGCCGGAGAGTTGATTAAGGCTATTCGAGAGAGTGTCCAGTTACCAATTCTCGTAAAACTCACGCCATCTGTGACTGATCCTCGTATTGTTGCTGAGTCGGTAGCAAAAGCTGGCGCGGATGCGTTAACTATATTTAACACGATTCCTGGAATGGCTATTGATATCGACAAGCGCAAACCTACGCTGGGGGCTACATTTGGGGGCCTTTCCGGTCCCGCAATTAAGCCAGTAGCATTGCGGCACGTATTTTTAGTAAGTAAGGAAATGGATATTCCTATTGTTGCATCTGGCGGGGTTGTTTCAGGGACGGATGTGGTTGAGTTCATCATGGCAGGAGCATCGGCGATACAGGTTGGTACAGCCACTTTTGTAAGACCAGACGCGGCTTGGCAAATTCTTGCTGAGCTAGTTGCTTGGTGTGATTTTAATAAAGTTAGTTCGTTATCTGAAATTCATGGAGCAGCGCAATAACAATTTGCTATTGCGCTCTTGCTTGACTGACGTTAGTTTGCATTAGGTAGTTATTCAACGGGGCGTAGCTCAGTTTGGCAGAGCGCTGCTTTTGGGAAGCAGAGGCCCTCGGTTCGAATCCGAGCGCCCCGACCAACAAACTCAATTTGAGCATTAAGTGCGAGATTAGCAAAGGAAAGCGGAAATGGGTCCAGGTGTACCGCCATATGTCCTAGGTGCCCGAATAGTTTCGATAATGGGTATGTCGTTGTCATTATCGCTAGGATTATTATTTCTCATCGGTGGTTGGTGGTTGATATGTGGTATTTCTTTTATCGTATTTTTGCCCTCACTGGGGCTGCTTGTATTTGTTGAGCGGTATGCTCAGCAGGCAGGTCTCTCACCTGCACAGGCTGATATTGATCAAGATCTATCGTAGCTCTGGGTGTTTTAGACCTGTACCAGTATTGAACAGCACGACACTATCATTTTCTGAAATAATGCCATCCTTTCTCAAGTGAGATAATGCTGCAAAAGTTGCTGCTCCTTCAGGGCAGACATCAATACCTTCGGATGAGGATACTATTTTCATGGCTGCTAGTATTTCATCATCAGTTACTGCAATGGCACTTCCATTACTTTCGCGAAGCGCAGAGAGAATGAGATCGTCGGCAAAGGGTGCGGGGATTCGTATACCAGGAGCAATTGTCGCTGCATTTTTCCACGGCGTACTGCGCTCAGTTTGGCTATTAAAGGCATCAACAATCGGGGCACAGCCAGTAGACTGCACAGCGTGCATTTTTGGGAGAGACCCTGCAATCAGACCCATTTCTGATAATTCTTGAAATGCTTTCCACATTCCAATCAATCCAGTTCCGCCTCCGGTAGGATATAAAATATGTTGGGGGAGACTTCCATCTAGTTGTTCCCATAATTCATATCCCATGGTCTTTTTACCCTCGATTCGATAGGGTTCTTTCAACGTAGATAGATCGATCCAATTATGCTCAGCCACCCCTTTTTTAATTACTATTGCAGCATCGCCAATCAGGCCATCGACAGTGTACAGATCTGCACCATACGCCTTTACCTCATCCATCATGGCTTGCGGGGTATCTGACGGCATCGCCACATGGCATTTTATTCCAGCACGAGCCGAATAAGCTGCTGCAGCTGCGCCAGCGTTTCCTGCAGTAGGCAATGCTGCATGATCACCCCCTAATTTGTGTATTACGGAGATTGCCATACATAGCCCACGTGCTTTAAAACTTCCCGTTGGATTTGCTGATTCATCTTTTACAAAAATTGTTGGCCGTGTGTCTGAATCGAATCCAGCAGCGACGCCGAGATTACGCGTCTCGAGTAAAGGAGTGAATCCCTCACCAAGGGTTACCGAATCATCCTTATCAACCAAAAGAACTTCTTCATATCGCCAAAGTGACGTATCACGATTTTTTAGAGATTGGAGATTTAATGTAGCCTTTGCCTTGACCAAGTCGTACTTAGCTAAGAGTGGTCGTCCACAATTAGGATCCTTACATATTGTTTGCAATTCTTCGGCGGAATATGCGCTTCCGCATTTTGAACATTCGTATCGTAAAAAACTCGATCTAGTCATAGACTATTGCCTTTCGATATTCTAGTCGGAGAGCTATTTTGATCTTTTAATGAAGCTCCACCAGTCTAAGCGGATTCCGGCAGTAATAACCAAGGCAAGAGCTATTCCAAACCAAGTTAGAGCATACTCGAGATGCGGAGTTGTATTAATAAATGGTTGATATCCATCTATCAGATATGACTCGGATCGAACGCCAGAGAATCGATTTTTGGTGAGTTTACCCTTAGTAATTGTCCAGAGCACAACATTTGTCATTGAAAGATTCTCTTTCATGTCGTGTGGAGAAAAAGTGGTCCAACTACCACTAGGTGTTAGTTGGCCTCGCACTTCAGATCGGTCAGTTGCAAGCCCACTTAGAGTCTCTCGTCCAACGTACTCGGACTGAATTTCATCGCGGACTAAGTTTGTGTTTGTCTCGCGGCTCCATCCAAGATTGACAAGAACCACTAGATTTCCATCAAGCTTTAGAGGTTTGATATATTCCTTTCCTCTAATTCCAGATCTAGCACTATTACCGACTATAAGTACTTGCTGGAGCCACGAACCTGAAACACTCACTCGTTGCCAGTCTAGATCTTGTGGTGTCAGCTCAGTTGAATTAGTGATTTCAATGACCGAGCCACTGATTCCTTCATTTCTTTCTGAAACTAGGTTGTTTTTCCAATCGAGCCTCATCAATTGCCAAAGTCCTAGCCCACAAAGAACTCCCACAGCAAGCCCTAGACCGCACGCAATGAGTACTTTGCGTAAAATGCTCATTGCGTGTGGCTTAGGTTTCTCAGAGATACTGATAGCTTTCGTCTCCAACGGCTGACGCTCTTTGTCAAGAAGCGAAGAGTATATCGATCAGTTTGCCTAGTGCTACTAATCAGATCCGTATGTTGACGGACCCTCAGTCCCAGACGATCCAGGCAGAGAGCGATCACGGTGTTGTGTTGCAGAATCGTAAGCTCCTCGGAAATCTCGGAAAGGACCATCTCTCCATTCTAGCGCAGCTTTTAGGCCTTCTTCAGTACTTCGACGACCGAATTCACCTGCGGCTGGGCGGTATGTAGATAAAGCTTGAATATCGGATCCTGATGCCAGGCCAGTGCGAATACCCATAATTTCATATTGTCGATTTACAGCTCGCTTCGAATACATCAGCATATCGTTATCAATAAATGCCATTCGTGACGCAAATTTATCTACGAATTCGTCGAGTTGTTCCCCGGGAATTGAATAGTTTGCCCAGCCGAGATTCACCATTTCCTCTGCTGAATACGAGTCGCCGATATAGGCAAATTCACGAGCTTTTGCCATAGGCATATGCCATGGAGTCCACATCATATCCATTGTGGTCATGGCGCGAACTGGTGGATATCCCACTTGCGTGCCATCAGCAAGAATTCTAAAGTCACAGACTGAAGCGAGCTCGGTACCGCCGGCAAGGCAATAACCGTGAATCTTTGCAATTACTGGCTTCGAGAGTTCCCAAATGAACCAATTGTTCATTGTCACATGACGGGCCCATTCCTGTGGTCCGGGATGTGTAGTTCCAGTATCAGGAAGTAAAGACTTTGGGTGTACATATTGGTTATCGTCTCCAGCTGCTCGTGACGGAGTTAAATCATATCCGGCTGAAAAGGCTCGACCGGAACCGGACAACACAATAACACCCACCTCAGGCTCTGATTCGGCCCATTTCATGGCGTGAATTAGTTCAGCCCGAAGATTATTTGAGAGGGCATTCAGCTTCTCTGGTCTGTTCAAAGTAATATGTGCGATTCTGTCTTTTACCTCGTACATAATGTCTGTATATTCTGGATCTGTACCGCTCATATTTGTCCTTTCGCATGTTTTGTACTCGTTATTATATTGCAGGCAGTGTAGCTTGATTTTTTCAATAGAAACGTGATCTAGTATATCTATTGAGTTTCCTGTCGATACTCTCTAATCGGCTTGTTGAGGAACGCAATTAGCAGAGTCGCAATCATTGCTAAAGCGCCTCCCATGTACATCGTGTCCTCAACCCCGAAACGCTCGGAGAAGAAGCCAATCCAGAGAATCCCGAGGTTATTGGCTGTTTGTGCTGCTAATACCATAAAAGCAAAAGCACGGCCTCTGAGGTGATCTGGAGTAGTGAGCTGAACAGTCGTCTGCCTTGCTACGACTGTAATTGAATCAGCAGCAGCTAATGCTCCCACGAAAAATGCACCAAGCCAAAGCCAATCAGATGCGCCGAGACCAATCAGTAAAATTGCATACGTAAATGTGGCGCCTAGGACTATCCAACCTTTCGGACGTGCTTTTGCAAGCAAAAGCGCCAGAACGGACCCAATCAATGCGCCTGATGAGCTGGTCCATCCTAGAACTCCGGTTGCAAATGCTCCTCCCGCAAACAATCCCGTTGCTAGTACTGGTAAAATTTCACGGTAAAATGAAACAACAGTTATTCCCCAGTCGAGCGCGAATAATCCTGGCAGAATCCGATGCTTTCGAACAAAATGGAATCCTTGCAGCGCAGATCGTAATGGTGACAAGGTAGCAGCTTCTTCAACTTTTCCGTTTGCCTTGATGAATAGTGGTAATAGAGATGAGATTCCAGCGACCACGGTTGCTAACGCGAACGAGGCGCTAACGTCAGCAGTCAAAGCTATTAGTACAAATAGCAGACTACCGGATATCCAACCGGCATTTTGCGCTGCGACATCGGCTGTGACAGCAACACTCAAGTATTTTAGAGGTACAACTTTTGGAGTTAGTGATGCTCGAGCGGGAGAGGCAAGAGCCCATGATGCAGATAAAAAAGCAATAGCCGCGTAAACATGCCACACCTTTAGGACATCCGACATATTAGCTAACCACAACAAACCGAGAGCCACAAACGTGGCAAAATTTGCGGCGGCCATTATATATCGCCGATCGAAGCGATCGGCGATAGTTCCACCCCAGACTACTGCAATCCCTTGTACGAAAAGCTGAACTAATCCGATTAGTCCCACCTGCGCGGGACTTCCAGTTTCTTCAAGTAGCCATTGAGGAATCGCAAGAAACCTGATTTGTGACGCGGTAACCTGTGAAATTGTTGCGGCCCAAAGAAGACTGTAATCCCGAAACCTTGGAAGGTGCCATACTTTCGGAGTCTGTGATGAATTATTCTGTGATTCCTCAGCTTGCATTATTTTTTAACTCGGCTAACTGAGTTTTAAATTCATTGATACTTTTGGCCGGAATATTACATACCATATCGCGGCATATGTAAGCCGTAACTGGCGAATCAGAAGCTTCTCTTCCAGTAAAGATATCTAGTGGTCCGTGTGTTGATATTTCGTCTTTGCTTGTTAGGGCAACAAGCATCAAGGGGAGATAACTACGTGCTAATTCATGCTCGTAGATTCGTCGATCCTTTGGATCTCCAACAATGGCGATTTCTTGATTTTCACCAGTTAAATGTAAAATTGCCTGAAGTGACGTTCCAAGTGCCGAGACTCCTCGTTGCACTGATGCTGCCGCTAGAGAAGCAGCTTCTGAAGCGGTATTCAGCCAATGATCATTATTGAAATAGCGGCCAAGAATGGCTCCTAGTTTTGCAGCTGATCCATTGCCAGCGGGAATCGAAGCATCATAAATCGACTTTGGTCTGATTATGAGACTTTCGGCATCAGTAGATGTGTCAAAAAAACCGGATGCTTTTTCATCATGAAAGTTGTTAAGGATGATATTAAAAAGTTCACGCGACCAATTTAGATACGATTGTTTTCCTGTGGCTTTGTATAGATCAATCAATCCAAGACCTAGATATGAATAGTCTTCAAGTTGCCCAAGTACTTTGGCTTGGCCTTCGGCATAGATATGCATCAAGTGTTTTTTGGAATTTTTAGATTCTCCTACCCAAAGGTTTCTATAGATGAATTGTGCTGTTTTTTCTGCATTCTCTATATATCTCTGGTTTTCAAAAACTCGGCCTGCTTCTGCCAACCCGCCTATAAGTAGTCCATTCCAAGATGTGAGTACTTTCTCATCACGGTCTGGGGGGATCCGTTTTTTTCTAACTTCAAATAGTCGCGCACGAATTAAATTCACTTTAGCGGAAAGTTCTTCATTCTCGATTTGCAGATCTTTAGCGATCTCGGAAATACTAGTACGCCGAGTTAGAATATTTCGGTGGACTAGTTCTGGATTATGGGGGTCTATAAAATTTCCGCTCATAGATACGTCAAATACTTTGGCGGCTATCAGCGCATCCTCCATGCCGAGCGCCTCTTCGAGCTGAGCCGTTGTCCAAAGGAAGAACTTGCCTTCAATACCCTCGCTATCTGCATCTTGAGCCGAATAGAAAGCAATTTCTTCAGCATTGATCTGCAGGCACATTTCTCTTTCTAGGTATGCAATAGTTTCGTGGATCACCTCAGGGAACCGGGACTTATTAGGTGCTACCTGATGGGCTTGAGTTAGAACCTTAATCAAGGACGCGTTGTCGTATAGCATTTTTTCAAAGTGAGGAGCCAGCCAAGTCCGATCAACAGAATAGCGAGCGAATCCACCACCTAGCTGGTCGTAAAGACCTCCAGAAAGCATCTGCTCTAGAGTGTTTACAGCCATTTCTGTCGCGTGCTTTGATGCTGTTTTTTCAAGCGATCCGTATGCAAGAAGAAATTCTAGGTTTGCTGGACTGGGAAATTTGGGAGCATTACCAAAACCTCCCCAGTCAGAGTCATAAATATTTGACAAGGCCTCTACTGCTTGGTCTGAAACTTCTCGATGTAATTTTGTTTGGTGAGCAGCATGTGACTCAGTCGACTGTATTATTTTGGCCGTTATATCAGCGGCCTGATCTTCAATTTCGCTACGGTTCTCTTGCCAAGCTTTAGATATCGATTCAAGTAATCTTGAAAAGCCAGGTCTGCCGTGATTGTCAGTTGGCGGAAAATAAGTCCCAGCGTAGAACGGCTTCTTGTCGGGCGTGAGAAAGACGGTCATAGGCCATCCACCTTGCCCCGTTAATGCCTGCGTATATGTCATATACACCGAATCTATGTCAGGTCTCTCTTCACGATCTACTTTTATATTGACGAAGTTACTATTCATTAACTTGGCGATACTATCGTTTTCAAAAGACTCATGTGCCATAACGTGGCACCAATGGCAGGTTGAGTATCCGATTGACAGAAGAATAGGAAGATTTTCTTCGCTGGCTTTTGAAAATGCTTCATCACCCCATGGGAACCAGTCGACCGGGTTTTCTGCATGCTGCTTTAGATACGGGCTAATTTCATTAGCGAGTCTATTCACTCAACATCCCATTCACTTGTTCATAGATCATTGCAACCTGACCATTGTAGGGCGCACGGGAGATTAGTTTATGAATGTTAATGTTCGGCCGGCTCAGATCAACGATGCTGATTTAATAGTTTACTTTGTTCGTGAGCTAGCTAAGTTTGAAAAACATGATCCGAATTTAGTTTTGTTAACCGCGGAAAAAGTGCGAGCTGCAGGCTTTGGCGAAGTCCCCCAATTTGAAGTACTAATTGCTGAGTCTGAGAATTCCAAACCACTCGGTTTCGCTCTGTTTTTTGGTAAATATTCTACCTGGGAGGCAGTACAAAGCATCTATATAGAGGAGTTATATGTTGAAGCTGAGTTTCGTAAGTTAGGGGTTGGAAAGAAACTTTTGGATGCTGTGTGTGGGCTAGCTGTCACACGTGATGCCGCTCGGGTTGAATTATCAGTCCTTGATTGGAATCCGGCGAGACGGTTTTATGAAAGCAATGGGATGAACTACGAGTCTGACTGGCTCACCTATCGAATGGAACGGCCGGCGATAATATCTAACGCTAACTAAGCAGATCTGTCAGCTTCATCATCCGGCGAAGCCGACACTGGGGCCCATCGTTTTACTGGTGTTTCAGGCAAATCATTTACAGCATTTCTTCGGTACTTATTCAATAGGCCTCGTGTGCGTGCACGAACTACCACGCCAAACGGAGCTGCTGCTGCCATCAATGGCACCCATATGTGAACTGGACATCCCATACTCGATACAATAACTCGATTTGAAGATTTAGTCGAGGATTTTTAATATTTCCTGTGGGCTTATCCAGCCAGGCTTCAGAGATTCCTGTATAGTTTTTTGAGCGAGCTCCTGAACTAGCGAATTTGCTGGTGCATCGAGCCCCATCTTTTTTGCAATAAGCACAATTTCGCCATTTAGAAAGTCGACCTCAATTTGACCACCACGCATAACACTTTGCCAAGACGAACTTCCCCCCCGGGGAGCTCCTGATACTTCTGCTCTACCGAGGAGGGTATATTTTTGAGTTTCTCGTTCACGATCGAACTGAATCGCAGCTTTATTTAAAATATTTAACGCTTCATCTGTGAGAAGTGAATATATATGTTTAGTGTCGGATTCAAACCCACATATCGCACCAACCGCATTATTTAGGTTTGTAATTAGTTTTGCGTATTTTAGTTTCATTATCTCCACATCTGGAGTTGCGCTGAAACCTGACGCGGTCAGATCGCCACACAGGGTATCGACATAATCATCTGAGCCAAAAGGGTATCGCCCAGTATCAAGCACGCCTAACACGCCTGATTTTCGGGACACATGATGGATAACCTCACCAGCATTTAAGAAAGTGGCCGGTATCAAGAGGAGCATTGCATATACGTTATCAAACCAACGACTTGCCGTAATTTCGTTTGCCACTCCATTTTGTCCCGAAACAATCGGAGTCGAACGCGGCACCAGGCCTTGAAGTGTGTTGATTGCGTCAGCTGTATCTTGAGCTTTCATGGTCAGGATAATTGAATACGTATCAGACCATGTTATCTCGTTTGGGTGGCCAACCGTAGGTATATCAAACACTTCTACACCGTCAGCTGAGACCAGCCTAAGACCATCAGATTGGATCCTTTTTAAATGGTCTCCTCGCGCAATTAGGGTTACGTCGAAGCCACTGCGATACAGACATGCTCCAATAACTCCGCCGATTGCACCAGCTCCATAAATTACATATTTCATATTTCGAGTGTAACGCCAATACAAATTTTACTAAAAGCACGTGCTTCATACATACAGCGAATTCGTTCGCACATATTTCTTTAATGCACGCTACACTCGGCATATCAAATACAGCAGGATATGGTCCTGATTTACACAGAAGGAGTTACGAATGGTCGAAAAACAGCCCACTAGAGTTCACCTAATAGCTGGAGGATACCCACCTGGCCAACACGCAGGGCATGATATGGACTACGCCCGTTTGCGACTCCTCGAAAAACTTGGTCAGGATGATTCTATTCATACCACCGTCGGCGGAGATTATACAGATATTGATAAATGGCTCCAGCCTAATGTGTCTCTACTAATCACCTATGTTGCCGGTCCATTTGCAGGTGAGAAGGAGAACGAAATTCTCAAGGACTGGATTGATAGAGGTGGCAGATGGCTATCTTTGCATGGGTCTAGCGGAGGACAGGCTCGGAAGCAAGAGAGCGGTAATCGAAAAATGATCAAGCATGGTCATCATCATACGATGGGTGGGTTTTTTATTAACCATCCTCCGATTAAGAAGTTTACCGTCGACGTGGCGGATACGAATCATGTCCTCACTCAGAAATTGCCCGCATCATTTGATGTAGTCGATGAACCATACATGATTGAGCTGCAACAACCGCAAGACACTAATATCGTTTTGACTGCTGCGTTGGGTCCTGACGATTCTCCTCCAGGATTTGGGTTTGAGTATGAATCAGATACAGCACTTCAACCTGACGGAGTAACTCGTGTAATTACGTACGAGAAGAAACTTGGTAATGGTGCGGTCACATACATTTCCTTGGGACACTGCCATACACCACTTACCAATCAGCCAGGATACTTTCATCCAAACGTAGCCGAGGCAGGCGTTGATACTAGCTCTCTGCGTGAAACCTGGAAGACTGATGCGTTCCCACAGTTGCTAGAAAATGGTATCGAATGGGGAAGAGGATAAGTCAAACAGGCCAGATTTAAATAGTATGAAAAGTAATGTTTTTAAGACGATTGTAGGTAAACGAGATCGCCGAGTATACGACCACGACTTAGAGGTTGATGGGGATATTCTGGATGAAATCTTGCAGGCGGGACGTATGGCAGGCTCTTCTAAGAATGAGCAGCCAGTCCGGTCAATTGTCCTGAAAGATCCTGCTCTTAAATCAGGCATTGCAGACTGTGCTGATTATGGTTTACATGTTCCTGAAAGCCCAATAGTTATTGTGTTAGTGAGGGCACCCGGCAGCAGACCCTTTGATGCTGGTCGCGTTGCTCAGAATATGATGCTTGCGGCGAAAGCGAGAGGAATAGATTCTTGTCCAGTTGGTATTCAACATGATGATTGCGCAAGATTGTTATTGAAATTTCCGGAAGATTGGGTTGTTGCTATGGCACTTACTTTCGGCTATCCAAATGCGGACGCAGACGCACTTGCCCGGACTGGCGATGACAGAATTGCACTGGGAAGCTGGGTTAAATGGAATACCTGGTCTGAGGATTAATAATAAGTGTTAAAAGACGCACCGACTAACAGGAAAATGAGTGATAATCTCGCTTGATAGAACACGAAAGGTATGACATGACTTACGAAAATATTTTGTATGAAGCGGACGGCCGAGTGGCCTACATTACGCTGAATCGCCCTGAGAAACTCAATGCCCTTTCGAATGAACTGCGTGGTGAACTATTTCATGCGTTAAAGGAAGCAGAAGCTGATCGCGCAGTTGGGGCGATCATCATTAGGGGTGCAGGACGAGCATTTTGTGCTGGTTACGATTTGTCTCCTTCTCGGGAGGCGGGTGATGATTCCCCTTACGTTAATCCGCGATCTCTTTTACCTGATACAAATACCACTCATCCTGCTCACTATGATTGGAGCAGGCATGTATTAATGGCAAATTGGACTATCTGGGAGTTGGCTAAGCCAGTTATTGCCCAGATTCATAGTTATTGCTTAGCAGGTGGTACTGAACTCGCGTCTTTTTGTGACTTCCGAATAGTTTCCGATGATTCCCAGATCGGATATCCACCGGTCAGGGCCATGGGCAGTATGGACATAATGTGGGCACCTTGGCATTTACCAATGACAAAAGCTCGCGAATTTGCTTATGTAGGGGACTCGTTTAGCGGAGCTGATATGGCAGACATGGGATGGGCAACTTATGCGGTCCCAGGAGATCAGCTGGTTGATTTCACAGAACGTTTTGCGCGACGAATATCAAATATTGATAACGATATGCTCATGTATTCGAAGCGAGCTGTGAACAGACAGTATGAGGCCATGGGTATACGCAACGGACTAATGTCAGGTACTGATGTTGAGGCAATGAGCAAACATCGACCAGCTGCTGAAGATTGGAATTCGAGACTTCGCGAGCAAGGACTAAAGGCGGCTCTCGAATGGAGAGATGGCCCGTTTAGAGATTTTCGCGCGGCTAAAGCCAGTCAGCATGCAGAACGTGATGTAGCTGGATTAGATCGAACAGATGCAACTAAGGCCGGAAAATCCTATACGGATTAATAATCTAGAGTTTTGGTTTACTAGCAGCGAAGAGAAATTTATCGGCTACCGGGAGCTACGCCGTAAGGTTGTGACGCATTTTCCTGTCTGTCGACACAATCTGGGCAAAGCACCGATTTTTCTCGAAATCGGGTTCCACCTTTGATAACGTAAGTACCACAAAGACCACATTTCCCTTCAACACCAGCTTCGCCGAATTTAAACGAAGTGGAGTAGGCACTCCATGGTGCGTCAGTGGTAACTTCTGGCTCAGCGGCAACCTCTTCAGTGGCGGCTGATGCTTCGGCAACTGCGTCTTCAGCGGCCACATCTTTAGCAACCGCATCTTCAGCGGCCACATCTTTAGCAACCGCATCTTCAGTAACAGGTGCGTCAGCAGTGACATTTTCGGTGTCAGCAGCAGGTGCAGCACCGCCACCGACCTGGGCACGTGCGGCGACAGGGTCTGAGAACCAGAGCGAATTAATATCAGTAAAAGCGGCTTGATCTCC
>CAVODE010000035.1:0-18139 GCA_963694535.1 Dehalococcoidia bacterium | reverse complement strand
CGCTATACGGAGAAAGCCTTGGTATATATAGGCTTTAGCGATGTATGGTGCGCCCGGGAGGATTCGAACCTCCGACCTCTGCCTCCGCAGGGCAGCGCTCTAATCCCCTGAGCTACGAGCGCGCATAGCTATTGATGATACTCGTGTTCAGGTAATTGCGCCTTACGGCAAAGATTTGGTGCCGAAGGTGAGACTCGAACTCACACAAGCTATAAGCTCACTACGACCTGAACGTAGCGCGTCTGCCAATTCCGCCACTTCGGCATCACCACAATCAATTTTATAAGCTAAAACTAACCTGATAACTAGTATCACTTAATTAAGCTCTATAAGGTCAAGCTACTCAAAAAATTTCTTCCAACATAAATTTCTCTACACGACCCCATCACGGGCCAAATCAACTAAATCAGTCTTGGAGAAGCCCATTTTTGCCAAGATCTCTATATTGTGCTCTCCCAGCAAAGGTGGTCGCCTCCACATACGAATGGGCGACTTACTGAATTTGTAAGGAGCTCCCGGATATCTCACCGTGCCTTCATACTCTGGTAATTCACCTTCCCACCAAAAATTCCGCTCGTCCCAGTGCGGATCATCTAGATTTTCCTCAGGTCTGCGAACTTCGCCCCAAGGCATATGTATCGCTTGACCACCACGATATGACTCTTCAGCCGTCAAAGACTTCACAAATGACGCGATCGTATCCGTAATCCTAGTTCGTGCAGTCGGATCAAGTCGTGGGTCTTTGAAAAGGACGTCTTGGTAGAGAGGATCGTGCATGTCTCCACTCGCGTCGTGTTCGTCCATCCACTCGAGAAGTTTGTTATAGATTTTACTATCACGGGGGACACCGCCACCCATCAACAAAATATATTTATCATCAGTGGTCAAATGCTGCCACTCCCCCATGCGATCAACCGCCGCATGCCGTCCGGTCTGACGTTGAACTAACTGTCCTAAAAATTCCCAATTCGGGAAGGATCCTTCCGTCGTAGCAGATACCGATTCATGGACGGATACGTCCAATAATTGGCCAGCAGAGGATGAATTGTCCCGCAACCAAAGAGCTGATAAAACGGCAGTCATCGCATATTCATTACTGATATTCATCGAATGTAGTCCGTCTGGACGTATCGGAGTAATTGAGTGGTCATCGTAACCAGTGCTCATCATTGGTCCGCCTAGTGCCATAGAGACAAGATCTGACCATGGCCAATCCTTACGAGGTCCAGTCAAACCAAACGGAGTAATGGAACACCAAATCAGGTCCGGGCGTAGCTGTTGCAACTGGCTGAATCCACAATTGAATGAGTTCAGTGCGCCTATTCCACTGCTATCTATAACAATGTCTACGGATTCCGTTAAATGAGTGAACATCTCTTGTCCACGCGTCTGAGTCAAATCCAAAGTCAGGGATCGTTTGCTCGTATTTCTGGCTGCAAAAGCGAGCGAGCGATTGACACCGGGTTGATCTGCCACAAATGGACCGAAATGACGTGATGCCGCACCTTCAATTGGTGTTTCAACCCGAATTACGTCCGCTCCGGCGTCAGCAAGTAATTTACCAACAATTTCACCCCAATCACCGATCTCAAGAACGGAGATTCCATCTAGTGGGCCGACTTTATTTTCAAGTTCATCAGGCATGCCGAAATATTAACCTACTCCCGATTGACTGTCATTTCTATGTAACTATTATCTGTCAGTAACTGCCTTAAGAAGCGGCCAGTTACGGAGCCACCGGTCACACTCCTGTAAAAAGTACTCGTCTGCACGGGCAGCATTTCCAAAAGATTGAGATGAGTCATGAGGCGTGAGAATTAGATTCGGTGCATCCCAGAGTGGTGATTCCGAGGGCAGCGGTTCTTCCTCAGTGACGTCAAGATAGGCACCACCGATATGCCCCGATTCGAGGTTCTCAATCAGGGCGCTTTCGTCAAGCATCAGTCCACGAGCCACATTAATAATTCGTGCACCTCTGGGTAGCATAGACATTACCTCCGGACTGACCAATCCAGCAGTCTCCTGAGTCAAAGGAGCAGTAATTACCAGACAATCTACCTCAGATAAAAAATCTTTAAATTTTTCTGGCTTAATCCATTGATTTAATAAGCCGGCAGACGATGCACCTGGATAACTTCTGCGTACACCCAAGACCCTCATCCCCACCGCAATTGCCAAGCGCGCAAACTGCTCAGCGATTGCTCCAAATCCGTAAATCATGACAGTTTGACCTCTAAGCTCGGTCGGCATATCTGCGACCGGTCGAGGAGTCCAACGATGTTCTTTTTGTGCGATAGCAAAACGAGGCAGATCTCGTGCTAAAGAAAGCAGAGCAGCAAACGCCGTCAATGCAATTGGCTCTGCAGCAGAGCCCGATGAGTTAGAAATATTTACACCTCTGTCAAATAATTCCTGAAACACCGGGTCATCAGTGCCTGCATGAGCCACGTGTAACCATCTCAGATTTTGGGCGCGACGAACGGAGCCGAAAAACGGACGTGTCAATTCCTGTTCACGAATATCACTGGAAAAATATGCCGCAACTATCGTGTCCAAGACGTCCGCAGGAAGACGATCACCATTTGAGGGTAATAATAGATACTCAAGTGGCTCACTATTCACTCTTTGATATTCAGTCGCCACCTGATCAAGTCGATCTTTGTAAGTCGAGTAGATTACTTCTGAAATCAAAAAATTTTCGGTCACAGAACCTGTTTCTTTTCTTCAATTCGGTCACGCCTGCTGGCATTATAACCAATAATTGGACTGGGCTCAGAAGGTTGCCAATCCTTATACGCGGTTCGATCATCCTGTGGCCACTCAAGATGCTCGAGATCTTTTCGAACCGTAACGGCTGATTCATCCGTTAACAAATCGATTGCCGCTTCCGACACTTCTCGTTGCATTTCGACATCGTTGGGAGCACCGAATGCATGTCCAAACGGGAAAGGGACTCCCAATATTCGCGGAAGTTCATATTTTGCAGCAGTATCTGGCATCATGGTTACTACTACCGTTGGTATGCCAGCCTCTTCAACTAAACGCGCCAACACGGGCACGTTCTTACAGCAATCTGGTCAGGCAGGGGCAAGAATCAAAGCATGAACACCTTGCTCCTTTAACTTCCCTATAAGTTCCGGACCCTGATTACTTCGCCAGTCAGGTGTCCCAGCTTGTTGATAGCCCATAAAAGAGTAATTAATGTCTGCGAGACTCCCAAAATACTTTTCCGACTCTAACTCAGCAAATCTATCTAGGGGCAATGCAACATTGAAGTCCACATAATAATCTCGCGTGTTGAGATGTAAATGAGCTGCTGAAATTTCCTGTTGTTTTGTGTCTCTAGGAATCTCTCGATAGGTTGGGTCTCCCCACAGCGGATTCTCTAATTCCGTATCCGTATCAAATGGTTCCTGGTTTTCTAGATAGAGACCTGATGATGTCATTAAGGCTATTTTTGCATCAGTTATCGGTACCGCAAGATTTGCTCTGACGGGCTCCGTCTCTTGAATCGGAAATGCTTCAAATCCTTCGCGAAACGAACGTGGTAAATATCTATAGGAATCTACGGGCATATTACACCTCTCACTTAATTTTCACACATAATGGTAACTCCTAAGCAAGATTTCATGAAGGAGTTAATCATGACCAATGAAGAGATGACCGATTCTACGGTGACTATGAAAATAAGCGAGCACATCGCCACAATCACTATCAATCGTCCACGCGCAATGAATGCGCTCGATCCTGAAACTTTGCAACAATTAGCGAAAATCTGGCTGGAAGTCCGTGACAACGACGACATTTGGGTAGCTATCGTAACTGGGGAAGGTGAAAAGTCGTTCTGTGCTGGCTCAGATCTCAAAAAGACTATCCCGCAAGGCAACCAAAGTAATCCCTTTCAAAGCCAAGGGCTACTGCAAATCGATAATGGTCTGGAGCTGTGGAAGCCAGTGATTGCAGCAGTTCGTGGATACTGCCTTGGAGCCGGAATGACACTTCTTTCGGCCTGCGATATTCGAGTTGCCTCGGACGATTCAACATTTGGATTACCTGAAGTGCAAAGAGGAATTGTCCCCACCTTGGGTGCCACACAGAGACTTCCAAAACAACTTCCTTGGGCAATTGCAATGGAGGTACTTCTTCTTGGCGATAAATTAACAGCCCAACAAGCGCTTCAATATGGATTAATTAATCGAATAGTTAAGTCCAAAGACGTAGTCACCGAGGCTGAAAACATTGCGCGAAGACTCACAAATGAAGTTGCTCCGTTAACTTCTCGAGCAATTAAAGAGGCAGCAGTGAGAAGTCAGTCCGTTGGTATTACAGAGGGACTGCGAATAGAGGCATTGCTTTCGAGACACGTCCGAAATACTGAAGACGCGAAAGAAGGACCAAAAGCATTCGCCGAAAAACGAGCGCCTGTTTATAAGGGCCGATAGTCTTTAGACGTCGCGGCTAACACTAAACCGCTGCTAACCAGGCCAAACACGGCTCTCTAAATAATCCCATACTCTTGTACTGGGCCACTGCCTCTGGAAGCTGCTCTATTGCAGCTATCAAGCGTTTAGCGTCTGCTGAACTCGTGATAGCTGACTCTAATCTGGTCATATGAGTCCTGATACCAAAAACTACTAAGCCCGTTCGCTCGAGATGCCGAAAGGTCTGTCGTTCCACTCGCAACCATATTTTTTGTCCAGCGTTTCTTTTGTTTATATCAGAAACAGCCGCTGTCTCAAACTTCCCATGATGCCTAAAAAGTTCCTCGTGACGAGTCAAAGACCAATTCAGTCGTTCCACAATACGTTCGGGTTTCAAACTATAAAAAAGCTTGTCCACCTGATTATTCAGTGATTCTTCGTAACCTGGGACTCGCTTATGAATTCCAATCGTCGGTTCTCCCATAGCCTCATCAAGTGACCAGCCAGCTGGAAAAGCTAAAAAGCCAGCTGTTAAACGCCATGCTGAATCATCATAGTTCTGAGACTTCTGATTTCCTGGTCTCATCAATAACAGATCTTCCGTCACCAACCTTGAAGCAATCGCTAAGGGGTGTGTATCTGGGTGAGTTAAGAAATACTCCTTCCAGCCGTTAGTATCCAATTCCAATGTGAGATCAAGTTCACGCCCTCGCGCATACAGGGAGGGGTGATTTATCCTCAAAAAAGAGATAACAAGTAATAGTGTCTCAAGCGATGCTTCAAACGCACGATCCTCAGCACGAAACACCTTGTTTGGCGACAATGCAAAAAGCCGTTCTTTCTCACTTAACTGCCGATCTTGATCAATTGAGTCTGAAACTTCCAGCCAATCACCCTCGTCAATTACGTTAAGATCTAGAGACATCTTGTACTCATCATCAGAGAAAGGGAGGTATGTCGACATACTCGTTAATCACCTTAATTCAGTCTACGTATCTAGATCTTAACGAGTTAAATGCAGATCGCCCAAAAATTACAGCAAAAATAGCCTCCGCAAATAACGTCAGTGACATTATTCCAGAGCCGACCAATACTCCTTCTGTGGTATCAAGAAGCAAAGACCCAAAAACTAGTAATAAAAGCAAAATAAGCCTGCCTAAATTGATGTAGACAATTCCCCTTGGTTCTTTATTACTCATAATCGCAGCGGCATAAAGTTGTTCTAACGCAAGCCACGGGGGAAGTAGCATCAAAACCTGAAGCGCCTGAATTGACATGCTCTTAACCGCATCGTCTGCACCAAGCACAGCTCCAAAAACCCAGTCGGAGGCGGTATTACTAAGAGCCAGTAACACCATCGGAATTGCCGTTAAAAGTCCAATTATTACCGCAAAAAGCCTGACAAACTGTGGAGACTCTTTCAGTCCGAATAGTGCCAAACTGGCTGGTTGTATCCCGTTCGCCGGAATACTCATTATTGAGAAGACTCCAAAAGCAAGAGTAAAAGCAGTAATTGCAAGCTCAGGATTGATACTTCTAGCCATCGCAAAGTTTAATAGTGGAAATGTTACTGATGGTAGCAGTGCGGCAAATAGCAACGGAATGAAAAAGAATAGTATTCGTCTCTGGGTGGGTCGAGCGCGTTCGGTTTTCAAATCAGACGTGCGACGGTACAAAAGGCCAATCGTTGCTACTGCGCATTCGAGTATTACTGCAGACGTGATTGCAATTGCGCCAATTCTCGCGTTGAATTCTGGGAAAAAGTTATATAGAAAAAGGCTAACCAAGGTTGCAGTCACCAAACCAGTAGCCGCACCTAGCCACAACAGACTAGCTTTTTCAAATCGCAAGGCCACTCCATACAGATGACCACGAATTACCGAGAATAATCCCCACAACGTGAGTACTTTAAGAGCGCCCATAGCCTCATGAGCGAGTGACTCTTCTATCTTGAATAAATCACTAAAAATAATGGCACTCAGGGGAGTGAACGCAACCGCAGAAATTACGACAACGACCACTCCGGCGCAACCCATCGTGAATGCCGCCACTGCCTGCCAGGATTTATTGTCCTCTACAAACACCAAGGTTAACGCCTGTATTCGAAGTCTCGGAAGTGTTAAAAAAAATGCTACGGACAGTGCAAGGGCATAACCCGCAACTGCCCCCTCTGGATCAAGTGAGCGTGCCATAAAAGCAGCTACAATTGGGGTAATCCACTCATGAGCAGATACGTTCACTGCAGCAGGCCCAAGAAGCCTCAACGAACGACGTATAGAACCTTGATAACGAGGAAAAAATCGCTGCAGCACGTTGGCCCCTTTAATTCGTTCCCTAATCTTCAGGATTATTCCAATCTGGTGCAACTAACGTGGTGCCTGCCGAACTGGGTAATGAAACTAAATTCATCTTAAATATCTCACTCAATGCGCGGAGGGAGGGTTCAATACCATTTCGGACATCACCATCAAACATAATCTTTCCTTGGTCTAAACCAATCACCCTGTCGCAGTGCGCCAAGGCTAAAGAAATGTCGTGTAGAACCACAATGACTGCGAGTCCATCGCCGCATAACTCTCTCAGTAGCCTCATGAGGTCACGCTGATACATAATATCAAGATGGGAGGTCGGTTCGTCAAGCATTAATATCTGTGGTTTCTTAACCAGCGCGAAGGCAATCCATGCTCTCTGCGCTTCACCTCCTGAGAGTGAACCTAAGGGGCGCTCAGCAAGCGACTCTACTCCAACTGATTTGATGGCTCGATCGACTTCATATTTAGTAGTTTCTGAATCTGTCACAGTAAAACGCGACAAATAAGGAGATCTCCCTCGACTCACTAGTTCTCTCACCGTTAGATCCAGATCAGTTGGAGGAGATTGAGGAAGGAAAGCAACTCGCTTTGCAAGCTCTCTGGGCGTAATCAACGAACTCTCTTGACCACTAAAACTAAGCTCGCCCGCATCGATCGCTCGAATCCCACTCAGCCCGCGTAACAAGGTACTTTTACCACTTGCGTTAGGACCGAGTAACGCTACAAATTCACCAGAACTTACTTCTAAGTCAACGGAATCTATAACTACTTTATCTTTATACCCGAGGATTAAATTATTGCAGGCAATTACAGGTATTGTCTTCATGATAATTTTGATCTCACTAGATATATCAAAATTGGTGCGCCAACAAATGCCGTCAGAATTCCGGCAGGAAGTTCCGACGGACTAATCACAACTCGTGCGACCGTATCAGCGACAAGCATGATAATACTCCCAACTAAAATTGAACCTGTAAAAAGATTTAGGGAGCCTCTACCAACTATGGCACGTGCAATATGCGGAGATGCCAAACCAACGAAAGAAACCAGGCCAGAAATCGAGACAGCTATCCCAGTCATTAAACCGCTGAAAAGCACAGCTGCTGCGCGCGTACGATCAGGATTCTCGCCCAAGTTAATCGCTATTTCGTCCCCCAGTGCAAGATTATCCAGGCGGTTGGCCAAGCTTATAATTCCTATACACATTAATGGAAGAAATACAATCCACCAAAACGCGTCTTCCCAACCAGACCCATACAAGCCTCCAGCAAGAAAACCTAAAGCTAAGTCCAACACCACACGTGAGCCTGTAATTAGACCGATAATACAAGCAGATGCAAATGCTCCGACAGCCACTCCAACGATCGTGATTCGTAATGGAGATACGAAACCTCTCGATAGAATCAATATCAGCCCTCCGCCAGCGACCCCTCCTGCAATACAGGCCATTCCTCGGACGTAGGAGTTAGCAAGTGGGAAAATAACCACCACAAGAGCCAGCGCAAGTCCGGCCAACGCACTAATGCCTAAAATCGCGGGATCAGCCAAGGGGTTGCGTGTCGTTACCTGCAGCATCGCTCCAGCAAGTCCCAGACCGGCTCCGACTAGCGCCGCAGACAAAGATCGCGGGAACCTAATCTCCCAGATTATCGTGCGATCAATACCAGAATCTGAGAAGATTAACCCGTTGATTACTTCGATCGGGCCAAAATAGCTCGTCCCAAATTGCAGGCT
The DNA here is from genome assembly GCA_963694535.1 of Dehalococcoidia bacterium. Classification (GTDB taxonomy): domain Bacteria; phylum Chloroflexota; class Dehalococcoidia; order UBA2979; family UBA2979; genus UBA2979. The sequence goes on along the minus strand of CAVODE010000035.1, from coordinate 9,672 downwards.
GAACAGAAAAGCTAACAAAGCCATTAGCACCAGCAACAAAAAGCTTCTAACGACCGTAGATTTCACAATTTGCATATCAAAAATACTAGCGATTCTCAGTAACTGTTAGGGCTCCTATTGAGCCAGAGACTCCGCGATTAACTTCACTAGTTGATCAACTCGAGGCCCAGAAGCCTGCAACGCTATTTCTAGTGGAAGTTCTAATATACTTCCGGACTGAACCGCACTAAGTCCACGCATCGGAGGGATACTAGGAAGCAAAGTACTCAACCGAGGTGCAGGTTCAGGTGCTGGTGTTATCGTGAAAATAAAGTCAGGATTCCAAGCGAGAAGTATTTCGATTGACGCGGTACTAAATCCTGGAAACGGTCCTGCATCAGGGAGATCTGAGGCAGGATTCACTACTCCAAGGTTGTCCATTACGTCGCCTACAAACGAAGTATTCTTTGCCGCGTAAAATGTGTTATCTCTATCAGCTATCAGTACGATTGCGCTCGTGCCCGGTGGCAGAACTGATTTAGCAGCTTCCATAGAAGTTTGTATTCTTGTAATTTCAGCCTGAGCCTCATCATTTCTATTCAATACCATGCCCAAACGCTCAAGTGCCGTAAGTACATCGCTGTAGCTACCTGCTCCAGCTAAGAATACTGGCGTAGGTAGGCCCTTAAATTGCTCAAGGAATCTAGGCTGAGCCTGAATTATCGAATCGGCGATGATTAAATCAGGATTGAGTCCCAAAATAGATTCAAAGTTGGGTGCATAAGAAGTTCCGACCGATTCAACACTCATTGCGGCCTCAGGATAGCGGGCAGACGATGGCCGGCCCACTGCTACCCCGCCCAATGCATACAAATATTCAAGCGCTGAGGGGCTTAAGGCAACAATACGCTCAGGTGATGCAGCAATTGTAACTTCGCGATCTAGCAGATCTTCCACGGTCTTCGGATAATAAGCATCAGTCACTGTTGATTCTGTGGGACTTGAAGTGGCTGTCGTTGCAGTTGCTGTGGCATTAGCTACTTGCTGAGTTGTAGCTACTGCTGCTTCCTCCACCGCGGCATCGGAATCTAAGGAATCTGAACCACATGCCGATAGTATTAGTGTAAGACCTATGCCGGCGCTAATGACCAACAAAAACAAGCTGTTTCCCCTAAGTGAAAGTGACTTCAATTCATACTCCTTAATCATTACAAAAGAAAATAATTCTCACAACTTCTCATCACCATGTGAGAATTTTATAGATCTATTTATAAAGTCTTAGAGAAATACAAACAATAAAAAATCTACCGCTGTAATGAGATATATGTAAGATTCGCCAATCTGTGCCAGATTGACTTATAGTCCTATTCAAAAGATAGGAAATCAACATGGAAGCTCTTAAGAATCTTCGAATTTGTGATTTTACTGGGCAACTAGCAGGGGCTGGCGCTACCCGACACTTAGCAGCATTCGGTGCTGAAGTGATTAGGATTGAGGACCCCGTGAATGAGGGACGTTGGGATATTCTTCGCGGAAATGCGCCTTTTGTAGACGACCGCCGAGGAATTGAATTAGGCGGTGCGTTCAACAATCACAATGTAGAAAAAAAAGCTATTACGTTAAACCTGAGAACAGATGAAGGCAAGGAGATTCTGAGAAGTCTGGTCGAAAAATCGGACGTTGTTTCTGAAAATTTCTCCTCCGGGGTGATGGACAGACTGGGGTTTGGATATGAAGCTCTCAAGAAATTGAGACAAGATATCATTTACGTCTCTAACTCAGGATTTGGAGCAAGTGGACCCTATCAACCTTATAAAACGTGGGGACCAATTGTTCAGGCAGTTAGTGGACTTACGTTCTCCTCTGGGCTCCCCGACCAACCGTCTGCAGGGTGGGGCTATTCGTTCATGGACCATACTGGCGGATACTATATGTGCATTTCAATTCTTGCAGCTCTCATATATCGAAGCAGCACAGGAAACGGTCAATGGGTCGACCTTGCCTGCACAGAGGCTGCCGCAACACTGACGGGTCCCTCGATACTCGATTGGTCAGCCAATAAACGGCCTACCCGCCGAGATGGTGAGCCTAATTCAAATCGGAACGCATGGCCAAAAATGGCTCCTCACGGAATCTTTCCTACAAACAGCCTCGACACTTGGATTTCGCTTGCCTGCAGAAATGATGATGACTGGACTCAACTACGCGCGCTCATCGACGATCCCGCTGGGTTTGATTCAAATTATGACACATTAGAAGGTCGATACGCCCACCAAAATTCACTCGAAGAGCTCGTGAGTAGCTGGACCTTGGTCAACAGTCAGACTGAACTTGCTTCTCGACTAACAAGCCTCGGCATCCCAAATGCACCAGTTCGCGATCCACAGCAGCGCATAGATCAAGATGAAAATACGGCTGATTGGGGATTATGGCCAACTGTAGAACATACTCAGATGGGATCTGTTCGAGTTGATGGTTTACCCGTACATCTGTCCGAAACTGACTGGAATCTTGAACGCGGTGCTGGGTGCTTGGGTGAGCACAATGACGAGGTGTACGGCGAATTACTAGGGTTCAGCTCGACAAAATTAAAAGATTTAAAAAGCCAAGGAATTATCTGATGAATGATACAGCATCTGTAGGTCCGCTCGAGGGGATAAAAGTACTCGAATATACCGGAGAAATAGCGCCATGGGCGGGTAAAATTCTGGCTGAACTCGGAGCTGAGGTTATTCGGTTGGAGCCTCTTGATGGGAGTCATACCAGATGGTATGAACCATTTCTAGCGGATACTCCTCATCCCGAAAAAAGCCTGTTCTTCTGGCACTACAACTTAAGAAAACGCTCGCTCGCCCTAGACATTAATTCAGAGTCAGGCAAAAAAATATTTCTAAAACTAATCTCGGACGTAGATGTGTTACTAGAAGATCAAACGCCAGGTCATATGTTGGAACTGGGCCTAGATTATCCGCAGCTAGCTGCGGTGAACTCAGATCTAATTCATGCTGCAGTCACACCTTTTGGGCAAAATGGGCCGCGTTCGAAAGATCCGGCGATCGATCTCACGATACTCGCTGGTGCAGGACCAGCCTGGTCTTGTGGATATGACGATCACAAGCTCCCACCAGTTCGAGGTGGGGGTGGACAGGGTTATCACACCGCTAGTCATTGGGCAGTAATAGGAATTTTAACAGCTATTATTGCTCGGAAAGAGCTCGGGAAGGGTCAATATATTGACGTGAATGCCCACGCAGCCTCAAATGTCAGCACCGAAGCGGCTTCTTACTCATGGCTGGTTGCTGAGCAGACAGTACAAAGACAAACGGGAAGACATGCGGGAGTAAGGCCTTCAAGTCCAACTCAAGTAAAAGCAGCCGACGGAAGATGGATTAACTCAGGAGTGCCCGCGCGCCAGGGTAAGGATTTTCAAAAAACCTACGACTGGTTAGCCGAGGCCGGTCTGTTGGAAGAATTTCCAGAAGCACCTTTGCTGCAGCTGGGCGCAACACGAGATGGATTTTTAAATTTAGGAGCAATATCTAGCGGAGAAGACCCAGAGGGAGCAGAAATATTCGCCGCTGGACGTGCAGCTATGGTGCTTCTAATAGAATCACTGTCTGCCTACGAATATTTTACAGGTGCACAACAACGAGGATTCCAATGTGGAATTATTTATTCCCCTGAAGAAGTAGTTCAGGATGTTCATTTTATAGACAGGGGATTTCCATTAGAGATTCATCACCCTGAACTAAATCAATCCTTCATCTATCCCGGTGTCCCGTATAAATTCCTTGGATCGCCCTGCGAGATAAAACGTAGGCCGCCCCTATTAGGGGAACATACAGTGGAGGTCCTGCTTGAGATTGGTTACACGCCCGAAAATATAGAGGTATTTCAATCAGAAAATATTTTAGGCTAGACGAAGTCACTCGCATTCAACTCTCGAGAGTTAAACTTTTAGTCAGCTGCAGTTACCCTCTGCACATATTGGTACTCACATAGTGTTTGGTGGCGAATGTCCATGATGAAGGACTTATTCAGGAATCAATATAGCCGCTGGGCCATACAACTTATTTTTGCAGTCGGTCTAATTCTAATCTTTACCTCACGCATCAATTTAAAAGATTCTCTCGCGTACGTTACAACAATTAATATCGGTTGGGCGCTCACCGCCTCATTCCTATTCGTGGTGTCAAAAATTGTTCACGGGTTTCGATGGTGGATGTTTGTTAGGCAACGAGAGCTGGTAAAAGCAGGCTACTTAATCGGTGTATTCCTCATTTCAAACACTGCAAACGCACTTCTACCGCTTCGAGCAGGAGATTTATTGCGTGTTGAATTACCTAGCCGAAGATTTGGAATTCCTCGAGGCTCTCTTGCCAGTGGCGTGTTTATCCTCGAAAGTGCGCTCGACGGACTGGTATTTTCAATATTTCTCTTGGTGACACTCCTCACCTCAGGGCTACCAAGTGAAATCCGTAGTCTATCAGTTGGAATAGTAGCGCTAGGTCTAACTATTTTTATCGTAGTTTTAATACTTTCAAGAACGTCACAGGCCACTAAAGCTGAAGATATTCAGACGATAAACTGGGTGCCTAAAACCATCCAAAATCGACTGCGCACAGTTCAGTATTCGATTTTAGATGGGCTTAGACCACTCAAAAATAATAAAAATGCCGGCCTGCTAGTGCTAGTTGCGTTGCTCGCGTGGGCAATTGAAGCGTTGGTGTACTGGTGTATCGCTCACGCATTTGGCATTAGTCTGTCATTATCTGAAACACTAATTCTTATGATCGCTGCCAATTTAATCGTCTCGATTCCTTTGACTCCATGGGATATAGGACCATATGAGATCGCAGTCACAGCTGTATTCGTGGTAATCGGACTGGAAGAAACTGAGGCTGCAGGACTTGCAATTGGATCGCACTTGCTTATTCAGGCAACAGTTCTCCTAGCAGGTGCTGTTGCGATGACTATGCTCAATATCCCATTCAGGGGATTGGTAAAGCGAAATGAAAATTAAATCACGATCGATCAAGTCAACACTAATCGATATTTCTCAGTGAGAAAATGAAGTATGAAAAAAAAAGATGTTCCACTGACACTTCGTGATATGAAAGTCACCGATATCGCTGCTGTAAAAACACTCGAATCAGCGGCGTTCGAAGATGCCTGGCCACAAAGAGTTTTTGAAACCGAACTCGAGAATGGTTTTGCTCAGTACAGAGTGGCGCTCGAGCTGAAAAGTCAGAACAAACGGAGAACACAAAATATCCTTGGGTACAGTGGGGTTTGGTTCATGGTGGATCAACTTCATTTGGTGAGCATCGCCGTCCACCCAAATTACCGACGATCTGGAATAGGTGAACGCCTGATGTTTGATGTTGTGGATCAGGCCAATGGAGCGTTACTCCCTAAGGTTGTATTAGAAGTCAGAAAGTCCAATCTGGCTGCTCAGTTACTTTATGAAAAGTTTGGCTTCGAAAAAATTGGTGAATTAAAAAGCTACTATAAAGACAATCATGAAGATGCTGTGATCATGCTTTGCAAATTAGATATCCATGAAAAAAAAATTCAATCCCTTCTCAAGGTTCAACAAGTGCAGTACCCTCATCTCTGGACATGAGCCTATACTAGCCACAGCACACGCCCCCGAATGTAATCAGAATCGAGCACATTATGACTTGGAATGAAATTGGTGTCGGAATTACGGCAAATAATGCAGTCGATTTTTGCGAGCAGATTACACAAGCTGAAAAATTTGGTATCCCCACTGCATGGGCGACAATAGGTGGGGCTGGTGGCGGAGATCCGCTAACTGCTCTTGGTGCCGCCCTTAGTCAGACCAAAAAAATTGCTGGCGGTACTGCCATTATTCCTACGTGGCCAAGACATCCTCTTGCAATCGCACAGCAAGCTGTAGCTCTTGAAGAATTGACGCCAGGCAGATTGAGGCTTGGACTGGGTCCCTCGCACAAACCTATGATGACACGTTCAATCGGAGCGCAATGGAACAAACCGCTTACGCATCTTAAAGAGTATCTAACCTCGCTACGAACGCTCTTTACGGACGGAACTGTAGACTTTGAGGGTGAACAGGTAACGCTAAGGACATCAATCAAAGCGCCAATTAATGTGGAGATTCTGGCATCCGCCCTTAGAAAAAAATCGTTCTCGCTATGTGGAGAATTAACTGACGGCGCGATATCTTGGATGTGCCCAAAAAGCTACCTCATTGATCAGGCTCTACCCGCACTCAATCAGGGGGCAGAACAGGCCAACAGAGATAAAAAAATACCTTTGATCGCACATGTACCTATAGCGGTAAGTAATGATCGCTCAGTAGCAAGGCGCCTCGCTCAGGAACAACTAGCTCGATACAGCGAAATTCCGTTTTACCAAGCAATGTTTCGAGAGGCCGGGTTCGAAATATCAGGTAATCCCTACCCTGATGAGCTTCTAGATGATTTAGTTATCTCAGGAACTGAAGATGAAGTAGCTGAAAAGTTAATCTCCTATATCGACGCTGGCTGCGGCGAAGTACTGGCAGCACCACTAATCAACACTGCTGACAGGGCGAGCTCGATTGCTGAATCATTTTCAGCAATTGCACTAGCTAATAAACATTCGATGAGTCGATCAACGACTAAACAAGACTAAACCCTTCGTAACCGGCAGCTACGACCTCGTCGCATTTCTCCTTATAGGCGGGGAAACCTGCAAGTGGCATAAATACTCTGGTCTTACCTTCGACATTTGCTCCGAGATACCAAGAATTACAGTTAGGGTCCGTTCTAAGCGTATTTTCAGCTTCTTTATTCACATGATCCACCCAAGCATCTTGAGCGGGTAAACTCGCATCAATTGTCGAAAATTCGTTATCGTCCATGTAATTAATGCATTCATCAATCCATTCAACATGCTGTTCAATAGATACGATCATATTGGTCAGTACGGACGGGCTTCCTGGGCCGGTTACAACAAACATATTTGGAAATCCAACTGTCGTCAGGCCAAGATATGTTCTGGGTCCAGCGTGCCACGCATCGCGAATGCTTTCTCCACCACGACCTCTAATATCCACGTTCAAGATCGCGCCAGTCATCGCGTCGAATCCGGTGGCAAATATGATGACATCAAATTCTCGGTGATCGTCACCAACTCTAATCCCATTTTCAGTAATCTCATCTATTGGATGATTTTTTATGTCCACAAGGTCAACGTTGGGCTTATTGAATGTCTCATAATAACCTGAGTCAATAATCATTCGCTTACACCCGATTACTATATCCGGCATCAACATTTTTGCCGTATCTTCATCCTCAACAATTTCAGCTATCTTTTTTCGCGCAAAGTTCGCAGCAACTTCGTTCGCATCGTAATCGATACCAACATCAGGAAAAACTGACGCGAAAGTAAATCCGCCCTTGTCCCAAGCAGCCTCGAGAAGACGATCCTGCTCTTCGCTACTGTAGGTCAGTATCGGATCGTTCAACATGGATGCGTATTGGGCCCCCGTACCAGCAATCATCTTTCGATTAGCTTCACGGAATCCGGCATAATTCGCTTTAATTCCAGCTACGAATTCAGGATCAGTCGGGGTATTGTTCGAAGGTAATGAATAACTTGCTGTCCGCTGATACACGGTCAGTGATTCTGCTTCCTCTGCCACAACTGGTGTTGACTGCACGGCTGACGAGCCTGTGCCTATGAGTCCTACTCTTTTCCCTGTGAAATCGACACCTTCCTTCGGCCACGTCGCCGTTAGATAAGTCTCGCCAGTAAAACTATCCCGTCCAGGGATATCAGGCATGTTCGCCGCAGAAAGGCAGCCAGTCGCCATAACGAAGAATTGAGCTTTTACCGAGTCTCCCTGATCTGTCGTGACATCCCATGAATTTGTTTCTTCGTCGAAAACAGCGCTCTCAACCCGCGTACCGAATTGAATGTCTTTCCTGAGATCAAATCGATCTGCTACATGGTTTGCGTATTTCAAAATATCTGGCTGAGCCGAGTATTTTTCTGGCCACTCCCACTCTTGCTGAAGTTCTTCCGAAAAAGAATATGAATACTCGACGCTCTGAATATCAACGCGTGCGCCAGGATAGCGGTTCCAGTACCACGTACCACCAACTCCACTACCAGCCTCATAGACTCGAGCTGTCCGACCAGCCTCATGCATTTTATGGAGCATGTACAGGCCTGCAAATCCAGCGCCTACAATCACTACTTCGAAATCAGTACTTACATTCTTATCGGTCATACTTCCCGCCTTACAAACTTAGTCAGATTGATTATAAATAATTTCTAGACGAATCGTAAACGATCGCGGCGAAAACCGAAACTAGTTGCCCCTAATGAGGACTTTCTTATTCGGACCAGTAGAGTTTTACCTTAATCAATAAAGTCGATTCTCAAACGCCAAATTTGAAGCCAGATGGACAGTTCCAAGAATTAGTCTGTCCGCATCTGCCTTTGCAGATAAGACTTTTACAGATAATTCGAGCGATTGACACAGTTTCTCCAGTGCAATTTTAATCGATTCAAAGTGCTCAGCGAATGCATCAATGATAATCACGTCAGGTTTGATATAATCTAGTGCCTCTGAAAGATTAATTGCGAGCGATTCGTACATCTCTGCGCCCTTCTCCAAGGTTTCCGGAAGAATCGGCAGCATACTGGATACATCATAAGATGCGACACCACCAAAAATTACCCTGGACGTGGAATATGCTGCAACAGCGCTCGATCTCTCGTCTAGTCTGAGATATACCATGCTCTCTGCGCCTGGTATATCTGCTGACACCATCTCGGCACGCAGGGCTGCACGTAATTCATCAGTCGCCATGATAGGTACATCGAAATGTCCTCTAAGTTCACTTACGACATCCAAATCGTCCCATATCGGATTTCCACGTGATGAAATCAATCGACCCGAAGATTCATCAACAAATCCTGGACAACAAACCGCGATAGCGGCAGCAGATCTTTTTTTACCCTCTAATGCAAACACAGTCGCAATATATCCACCGATATCCCACGCCCATTGCTCTTGATCCAGCATTTCACGAATCTCAAATAATTCGTCGCGAATAATCGCATGAGACTTATCTGCCAACACCACTCGCACAGTTAAATCTGAAAATTGAACCGCTACCAAAGCCGGATCCGGTAAATTCGCCATACTCGTCAACTATCTCCGAACATGCCTATCCACTAGGCTTTAGACGCCCATACTGCGACCTTGCGCAGTATCTTTCCCACGATATCGATATGCTGTTCATTCAAACCCTCATGTAATTTCAATGATATTGAGTCCCTAACAATTCTATCTGTCACGGGAAATCGATCACTTACAAAATCTTTATACCCGTCTGAATAATCAGGCTCAATCGCCAATTGAAAATCAACGCCTTCTTCGTTTAAAGCCAAAATCGATTCTGATACATCTTTTCGCCAGCCCGGCCCACGAATTCTGAGAACGAAACTCGAATAATTATGCTTAATTTTTCGAGCATGTGACATCTTAGCAATCGAGGCAACTCCGCGAAGTCTGAAATTTAATTCCCAAGAAAGTCGACGACGACACTCTATCCGAGTCTCTATCGAAGCCGCTGCCCCCGAAAGAAGCTGCATTTCATCTTCTGTGCAGCCTAGACGCGTAACATCCATGGCATGTTTAATAAATTCATC
>CAVODE010000034.1:0-18205 GCA_963694535.1 Dehalococcoidia bacterium | reverse complement strand
GTCGCAAATAGCCATCTAGCACATCAGAGATTTCGTCAAGGGAAAGGCAACCTAATATTCCCATCTGACAGATGTTGTGAGCTCCATAAAATCCTACTACTGTTGATTCTTCAAATACCGAAAGATACCTACTTTCCTCTGGAAAGCCAGGGCCAGTCGAGAGACGTGGATTTACATCAGTCCAGCCTTCAGCTGTAAAAAAAGACGGAATCATTCTGGTCACACCTGTTTCAGTGTTACTGGTGGGCGACGGAGTCACTTGTACCTGTACATTGTCTCTCGTCTGAGTCACTAGGGCGTCACTATTCTTGATAGTTACTCTTGGCGTTTGCCTAGTCAACGAGTCTGAATGAACTGGAACAGTGCTAGTTGGAGCCTTTTCAACCACCATATCAATCTGGCGCTTCTTGTCGCTGGGAAATATCGAAGTTGAATTCGGAGCAACTTCTTGGTCAGATGTAGTATTGGTTTTTTTTGGGTTTATCGTTCCCAAGTAAAAAATAAAAATACACGCTAAAGCGGAGCTGACTAAAACAACAGCCAATGACACACCAAGGCTGGGGGGCCACAATCTATACGACTTTTTCAAATTATAGTCCTGCTACGTCAGATCAGGTCGACATTCTAATAGACGAAAATCTGAAATAAAAGATGTTTCTTATTCAATACCAATAGCTAGTATCGACCTTGTAACTTCACCATTTTTTAGCGCGTCGAAAGCTTCGTTAATCTCCTCGAGCTTGTACCTGCGAGTTACCAGTCCGTCCAGATTTAATTTTCCTTGTCTATAAAGGCTAAGAATGTTCGGCATATCTCGGTGAAAACGTGCTCCTCCGTAAAATGAGCCCTTAAGGGTTTTCTCCTCCAGCCATATCATGCCACTAACTTCTATTTTGTCCATAGGCGGAACCATTCCCACAACAACTGCCGTACCACCACGCTTAGCCATCTGATATGCCTGCTCGGCCGTAACCTTTAGACCGATAGCTTCAAAAGCAAAGTCCACACCACCACCAGTCAATTCTTGGAGTTTAGCCACAGGATCACCATCGCCTGCATCAATTACGTCAGTCGCGCCGAATTCACGCGCAGTAGTCAATTTATGCTCAACCATGTCGACCGCAATGACCTTTTCTGCACCCGCAAGTGCAGCTGTTTGAATAATATTCAAACCAACGCCGCCAGCCCCAATTACCGCCACCGTAGATCCTGGAGTAACTCCAGCGGTATTCACTACTGCCCCATATCCGGTCATCACTGAACAACCAACCAAAGCCGCTATTTCAAGAGGGATATCATCCGCTACTTTAACCAAACCAGATGCGTACGTGATTACATATTCAGCGAATCCTCCGACATTAGCCATCTGAGTGACCGCTTGACCATCTCTCATTAAACCGGGGCTCTCCCTTCGAGGCGCACCTTGGCTACATAAATTGGGTCGCCCACTATCACAATCAGCACAGTGCCCACATGGCTGAACAAAACCGATTATGACACGATCTCCGGCCGAAACATTTGTGACGGCAGAGCCTACTTCACTGACGATTCCCGCAACTTCATGACCTAAAACTGCCGGATGGCGCGTCGGATATGTACCTTCAATGAAATGTAAATCAGAGTGACAGACTCCAGCCGCTATTACTCGAATTATCGCTTCGGTAGGACCTGGTTTGTCAAGAGTCAACTCTTCAATACTTAATGGAGTCTGGGGTGAGTTCAATACTGCAGCTTTCATACTTAATCCTTCACTACTACTTCAAAGCTTAGTTCTTCTCAATATCGCCACTTCATAACTGTTTAGCTGACTGGTGTAAGACAAGTCGGATGACCACACCGACAGAATCTAACTCCTATCGAGCAATCACAAACGGGTCCGCACTCGCCACCTCGAAGAATCCCTCTCATCCCCAAAGCTTTGAGCACTACACCCACAGCGACCGAAAAAATTACAAAAAAGCTAATTGCCCGTCGCATATCTAAAAAGTATTCCTATCAAATTTAAAATGGCTCAACTGTGATTAAAGCATGATTTGATTTTTTTTTCAGAGCTGATTGAATTCCGTAACTGGTCTATGCTCACAAGATATCAAACAAAGTTAATAAATCACCAATCGAACTGGAGAGAATCATGGCAAAGTGCGGGTTTATCGGGCTGGGAATTATGGGTGAGCCAATGGCTCGGAATTTGTTAAATGCTGGTAATGAAATAGTAGTTTGGAATCGAACCAAATCAAAAACAGAAGCTCTAATTACAGAGGGAGCTCAACTGGGACTTTCGCCGAGTGATGTTGCTCAGCAAAGTGATTTCATTTTCATTTGTGTCACTAATTCCCAAGATGTAATCGACGTTGTACATGGGACTGATGATTTAAAAGGAATTATTGAAGGGGTAAAAAAAGGAACAATAGTCGTGGATCACTCAACAATTGCTCCCGAAGTAAGCAGACAGCTATCAGTTGAGCTCAAAGAACTAGACGTACCATTAATTGATGCTCCTGTGTCAGGCGGCGATAAAGGTGCAATTGGTGGAACACTTTCAATCATGTGCGGCGGTGATGAAAGCGCCTTGAATACCGTAATGCCTCTCCTTCAAATAATGGGCTCGCAAATTACTCATTGCGGACCGTCAGGCTCTGGACAAACAGTAAAACTTTGCAATCAAATTGCGGTGTGCATTAACAACTACGCATTAGCTGAAGCTCTCGTATTCTGCAATTTGAATAATGTTGAACCAGCCGTAATGCTCGAGGCTATCTCGGCTGGAGCGGCTGGTTCCTGGCAGATTAGCAATCTTGGTCCACTAATACTAAAGCGTGACTTCTCTCCCGGATTCAAGCTCGGACTGCAGAGAAAAGATTTAGGTTTGGCGATCGACGCTGCTGATTCAGTTAATATGCCGCTCTTCGGCACTACCCTCGTCGACAGAATGTTCTCAGTTGCTGAAAGATTGCATGGCAAAGATGCTGGAACTCAAGCACTGATCAGCGCATTAGAGACTCTTACAGATACCGAGGTCTCGGGGGAGTAAGTAGGTTATCTCGAACTCTGCTGACCCCAGCGATCCCAGTGGGTAACCTCGTCTACAGCCTGACGTTTGGGCTGCGACCATCGGCCACGGTTAGGGTAGCCAAGAGGAATGAGTGCCATCGTTAAGGCATCTTCAGGGATTCCGAGCAATTGCTTAACCTCTACTTCATGACCTGCGTACAGCGTTGTTAAGGTAGCTCCAATTCCATGCGCTCTTGCCGCCAACATCAAGTGCTGCACAGCACCGTATATCGATGAACCTGCTCTGGGGTTCGTAGATGAAGCAGTATTACGTTGAATGGCAAAAATCCAAATAGGAGCCTCTTGAATGTGATTGGCTAAATGTTCGGCACTCAAATAATTCTTCGGCCCTAGAGTATCAGCCGCATCTTCTCTGTCTAGAATTTTAGATCTACGAACTCCATAAGCCTGATTCCATCCCTCTCTATACCACTCAGAGATTTGATCTTTTACAGACTGATCCTTAACCACTAACCAAGCCCATCCCTGGCTATTACCTCCTGACGGGCCTCGGATAGCCGCATCTAAGATCTCCCACAATATTTCGTCATCAATTGGATTGTCTGAAAGGTATCTACGCGCAGGCGTCGAATGCAGCGCCTCAATCAAGCCTAACGATTGCTGTTCTTCATTTTTCATTTTGCTGATCCTAACCTTGCTGCGCTCTCTGACTTAATTCCCATACATTACTTGGTTACCACTTCTCGTGTATTAATCCCTAGTACAAGCCGCATCGCCTCTACATGCATCATCATCGTAGCGGTTTGCAATAATTCCTCTTCTAAGCATTCACGGATTTTTGAAATCGAGTTCGCATCAATCCCCAATTTTCCTAGCACCAAATCATTCGCTGATAGCGGTGACGCCAAAAAGCGCGATCCTGATTTTGAGTAGTAATACAGTGCTCGGGCCCGTCGGCGAAATTCAGGATAGGCTTGTAATTCCTTGATTTCCTCCCACGCTGGGCCAAGAAATTTAGGGAAATGAGCTAATGCCCGATATAAGTCGGGCGGCTTGTCGAGTCCCAACACACCAGCCATATCGCCCGATTCCTTGAATTCTTTTCCTAACGCTACTTCAGTATTTCTGTGAATTGATTCTCTTTCAGTGAGAGCTCGTGATTCAACACTGCCCGCACCCCCTACTGAGTCACGATCCAAAGCTTCCCGAAGCGCCGCCAAAATCAATAATATTTGAGGCTGCACATAGTGAAATAAATCTATTATCTGAGCGAGTTCTCTAGTCTCATTAGATGCTAAAGAGAAAATAGGCTCGTACACCTCTTCGGTCGCATCCATTGCCATATCAGCCATATAACAAGCTGAACTCAAAAATCCCACGGTATCAAGGGAAAATTTTAAGGCTGGCCACACATGTTGCAGATAATCCGGGGTCTCAGCCAATCTCTGGAATGCGGTTGGAACGAAAGGGATATGGAAAGAATGTTTAATTTCCCCGAAAATCAACTCCGACTGATACTCAGACACTCAGGAATCTCCTGAGTCGTCGGGAAATACGTCCTCGCACTCCCAGTACTGTGCCTGCTCGAGCCACCCAATATTGACATGCTTGACTATTTCCGACAATCAAGGGTGATCGCCAGTGCCGCAAAGATGAGTGTTCACTTCTAGACTTTCCAACACCCTCGTGTGCAGGGTCAAATTTTTCAAACTCAACCCACTCATCGTCTTTTCTTATCCATACTTCCAAATTAGCCGACCACGCTAAACATACGCCCGCTGCTACATCCCAAATTGACAGTGACCATAGTGGAACCGATGTAAACACCTTTGCCGAAACCATTGCTAATTCAAAAGCAGCACTACCAGTGACTCGATTGTCCCAATGAGGAGTGCTCCCTGGCGATCCCCCTGGAGCAGCCCCTAATCTCCGTTTAACCTGCGAAGGCGGATCTGACAAAGTTTGTCCGTTGAGATGGAGTGCGCTCCCGTACCGAGCATGATAAACACCGCTCCCCGTAAGGTGTGTTGTTGAACACCAAATAGCACCAACCACAGGAATTCCTCGATGAAGAAGACCGATCGAGACCGCAAACAAAGGAAATCGGTTAATAAAATTAGATGTCCCGTCGATGGGGTCAATGACCCACACCCAATCTGCATCAGGATTTGGAAGTTGTTGTTCTTCTTCTCCCAAAAGCGTATGTGTAGGAAAACGCTCGGATACTCGTTTCCTGACTTCCGCCTCAATATTCGTATCTATGACAGAAACCGGATCCCCAGGATCACCGTCTGCACGGGGTCTGCGGTGAGGGCCACGGGGCTTGTAATTGATTTCTGGCTCCGAGTTGAGAGCCTGCGATGCCTCAGCACCTGCCCAAGTTGCCAACTCAACCGCAAGTCTCTCGAGCTCTATCAGCTCGGAATCGACAAGCAGTGATTCAGTTTGTTTTGCCATAGTCTGTTCCAATAATCAGCAATCGTCGCTTTACTGTTTGTATGAGTCCAGTATTTTGCACCCAGGCTTGTGCTACGTCATCCGACGCATCCTGCCGTGGAGATCTTCCATACTCAACAAGCTCCCGGAATGACGGATATGCGACAAAAGTTGAAAATGTTTCATCACCTTGAAGCGCATTCGTGCCAAGGCCAATTACACGGGCCCCTTGAGACTCCAAATCAGGCCATATGTGACTCGCTAAAAGATCTTTGCTGGTTTCTGCGATTTCTTTGTTTTCGTAGGAAAAATCAGCCTGCTCAACTATCGATCCACGTCCAAAAGTTGCTGGGAGCTCACTCGAAGGACCATTTACCAACCGATAATGTACCTTTGGGCGAGATAACTCTTCGTCCATTAAAAATGGTGTCGCTTCCGAATAATTGACCAAACTTTCTCGCTCAGCATATGTGTGCATCAAATGCTTGAATCGTTCGAGTATCTCCGGATCTTCATAAAATGCTCCAACCTTTGAGCCTGACGAATAGCCAGGAAGACTTCTACGAGTCGCATACCAATGATCAAAATCCGCATAAACAGAATGGGTGACGACTACCTGACCTGAGCCGGAAAAACCCCATGTCCCATACGCAACCATTTGCATACCCATCTCTCGCATAGCGGGCCACAAACCGCGACTACTCATTCTCTCGAATGCCCCACGATGAGCTTTATCAACTTGAAATTCTCTTTGCACCAAAATCATTTTCTACTCCTACAGACAGCAAGTCCTAGGCACTGACTCTAACCCCTGAACCCAACCAAGTGGTACCATCCGTTTTGTATAGAGAGACAATAGTTGAAGTATAGGGGGGACTAAAGAATGACTACGCCTCAAAGACCTCTGCCAGAAGCCAGCCCTGAGACACAAGAATACTGGGATGGAATGAAAAGGCATGAGCTGCGAATTCAAAAATGTAATGACTGCGGAAAAGGGTATTTCTACCCACGACCGTTCTGCCCAGCCGAGGGATGCCACTCGCAGAATGTAGAGTGGTTCACTGCATCTGGTAAAGGAACACTACTTTCGTACGTAATACCGCATCGTGGTCATCCGGCATTTGAAACACCTTATGTCATTGCCGTAATAGAGCTCGCTGAAGGTGGAAAGATGATGACAAATCTCGATCTTGGTGGAGCAGAGGCTACACCGGATAACTTGCCGGTTAATGCACCTATGGAAATCGGCTACGAGGATGTTTCTGAGGAAATTACCTTACCAATATGGCACCTAGCCTAATAAACCTGAAAGATTAACTGGAGACTAATTATGCCTGATACAAGAAATCTCAGTCACAAAGTCGCAATCGTAGGAGCGGCTGAAACAGACACTGTAGGAAAATTACCTACGCATTCAACCCTACAATTACATGCCGAGTCAGCGTTCAATGCCCTCGCCGACTGTGGCCTAACAATAGACGATGTGGACGGGCTTGCCACTGCCGGAGTATCACCAGCCGCATTGGCTGAATATCTTGGAATTATTCCAAGATATGTTGATGGAACATCAGTCGGAGGGTGCTCATTTCTAATACATGTGAGCCATGCTGTGGCGGCTATTGCAGCCGGCTATGCCGATGTGATTCTTGTAACTCACGGTGAATCTGGTCGATCGCGTGTGGGAGTGGGTGGAGGAAGTGCAGGTCGTGCAACCCCTGGTGGGCAATTCGAAGCACCATTTGGCGTAGCCGGACCTCCAACGATGTTCTCAGTTCCTGTTGCGCAACACATGAAAAAATACGGTACGACTGAAGAACAACTTGCTGCTGTATCGGTTGCTACACGGCAATGGGCGGAGAAAAATACTCGAGCAATGATGCGAGATCCAATCACCATCAATGATGTGCTCGAAAGCCGAATGATTGCTTGGCCACTTCATCTCCTGAACTGCTGCCTTGTGACAGATGGCGGTGGTGCACTTGTTTTGGTTTCTGAAGAACGTGCGAAAGACTTTCCAAAGAAGCCCGTATATGTGCTTGGTCGAGGCGAGGCAATCGCTCACACTAATATAAGTCAGATGCTGGACTTCACCGAATGGACTAGTGCCTCTCGACACACGGGACCTGAAGCGTTCAAGATGGCCGGACTAGATCACTCTGCGATTGACCACGCTGAATTTTACGATGCGTTCTCACATCTACCTATCTACGCTCTTGAGTCTTTGGGATTTGTAAAACCAGGGGAGGGTGGTCCGTGGTTTGCGGAGATGAATTCAGCGCCTGGCGGCAAGTTCCCAATCAACACCAATGGCGGTGGCTTGTCGTACACGCATACCGGGATGTACGGAATGTTTGCCATTCAGGAGTCTGTCAGGCAACTTCGTGGTGAAGCAGAAGCGCAGGTCGACGGCGTTGAAACTTCATTGGTACATGCGCCAGGTGGAATGTTTAGCGCTACAAGCACCCTTATTTTAGGGAATCAGTAAAACATAAACTGTTTTGCGGTTTGCTAATTAATCTCTTATAGGGATACAAAATGAAAAGGCCACTGTTAACAGTGGCCTTTTCATTTTTCAATTACTTATCTGACTAGTTTAGGATATTGCTAAACACCCAAGCCAGGCTTACCTATCATGGTCACTGCCATATTGATCTGTCCATAATGCTGGTTGCCGTGATTAATAATTACTTGGCCAATGATCTGATATTTGGCTAGATCGCCGTTAGGGCGTATGTACATCTCTTCAAGCAAGTAGTCCATACTCATATCCTTAATTCTCGGAACAATAGCATCTCTGACGTCTGTGATATATTTCGCCAGTTCGTCTCCTTCGGGAAAAACAAGCGCATAGGCCTCTTCCGGAGTCATGGAAGTACCCTGATCTACCTTGGGAAGATCCCATTTTTCATTCAACTCTTGCTGGAGCCAGACTGGTTTATCTCGATCAAATGCGAAATGAATCAAATTATCAGCAGTTCGGCCGATATGCCACGCATCGAAACCAATTGAATTACACGGACCTTCAGGTCGATACTGCAATTCTGTAGCCGTAAGATCGGCGACTGCCCGAGCGGTACTCTTCAGAAGTACATCAGTATACTCCGCAAGATACTCCTGAATGCTTATCTCAGAACTCATAAAATCCTCCTTAATTCATTTTATCTTTTATTATTAACCTCGTGGCAATCCAAGGCCGCGAGTAGCGATAATATTTCTCTGGATTTCGCTTGTCCCAGCTGCAATCGTGGAACTCACTGACAAAAGGTAGGAGTTCGACATATCGCTCTCCATTACTGCCCATCGGCTTTTAGAGTCATGGATATTCGAATAAAGACCGAATACCCGTGTGCCTGTCAGAGCAATTCTCTGTGACATCTCACTGTTGAATAGCTTAGATACAGATGCCTCATAGTTTGGAATTAGACCATTGTCTTGCATTGAAATAATTCGAAAGGAGAAGTTATACATCACATCAGTCTCAATATATCGATCAGCTATCTGACGGCGATTAGGTTCATATCCTGGGCTTCTTGACTGACCTTCATCAGTTTGAAGAAAATCTCGAAGCTTATCCAAAGTTCTTTTCGAAGCCACAGCGCCAGTAATATTGGATCTTTCGAAATCCAACAGAGTCATTCCAACATACCAACCTCGATTCTCCTCACCGACCCTATTTGTCGAAGGAACTCTGACGTCTTCAAAAAAAGTCTCGTTGAAGTGATGTCGTCCACTCATATCAATAAGTGGACGGATGGTCACACCCGGGGCATGCTTATCTACGAGCAAAAAAGAAATACCTCGGTGTTTCGGAGCATCAGGATCTGTTCGACACAGAACATAAAGCCAATCAGCAAAATGCGCTAACGACGTCCATATTTTCTGCCCATTAATTACATACTCGTCACCATCTCGAATCGCTCGTGTTTGTAATGACGCAAGATCTGAACCAGAGCCGGGTTCAGAATAACCCTGACGCCAATCAACCTCGCCGGACAAAATCTTTGGCAGGTGCTCGGCTTTTTGCTCATCGGTTCCGTGCACTATCAAAGTTGGTCCAAGTTGTGATACACCCTGGCCTCCTACCGAAGGCGCCGCAGCTAGTGACATTTCTTGTTTAAAAATAAATTGTTCCATTGGAGAGAGCCCGGCCCCTCCGTACTCCTTAGGCCAGTGGGGAGCCACCCATCCTCTTTCGGCAAGTGCATCAGACCACTCAGTAGCTGCGGCTCGAGCATCAGCGTTCTCAGATCGCCGATCATGTTCCCAACTACCACCCGAAGCCCTATATCGTTCTGGTAACCGATCTGTTATTACAGTTCGTACTTCACTGCGAAAATTTGCTTGTATGCGATTATCCGACCAGTCCATATGTTGCCTCTCAAACGTCCTTACTATTCAGCGATTCGAGTGTCTCACGTGTTATTCAATATGAAAAGGGATAACAATACACTATCCAAAGCGGCAAGACGTAAGCTTAAAGAGGTTCGATAACAGCCGTCATCGACCCCTTCGAGTTTTCGATTCTCGGATCCGCACCATACGAATGGATCTGAGTTTGCATATCCTCACATAGAGTCTTCGAATCGGTATATACCGCTACTCGACCATTCGTATCAACTATCCGAGCCAATGCAAATGCCTTCTCCTGACTATAGCCAAAAATTTTTCCCAACATCTCTATGACGTACTGATATGTGTGAAAGTCATCATCTTCTAGAACAACCTGCCACACTGAATCTAGCTGCTCACTAGCCGAAATGTTAATGTCTGTAGTAGGAAAAGTTTCTCCGTGAACGCGCGAAAAGCTATTGCGGGGACTAAAGTTATTCTTGATAGATAAATCGATTGTTTTAATGCTGGAAGTTACCTGAAAGCTGCTTGCACTAGCTCTTTTGAAGGACTCATGGAGTTTGACGATGCCAACGGACGAAAAAATACTCGGGGTGATACTGACAGGCGGTAAAGCCTCTCGCTTAAAGCCGCTCTCAAATTTTTTCACGAAATCTCAAATTCCACTTCTTAATCGTCCGCTCATAGCATATGCGATAGATTTATTAGCCAGCGCAACAATTGATGAAATCGCTATAGTTACAAGCCCAAATGATCAAGAAACTGAGCTTATCGCAAAAGACTACAGGCCAGATTTAAAGATATCCACGCATGTTCAAGCAACGCCGATGGGATCTGGAGACGCACTTGCAGCGTGCGGGCCGATTTTAAAAAACCGACCGGTAGTTGTGGTAGCTGTTGATACGATTTTAAAAGAAAATTCACCCTTCACAAATCAACTTACTGATCAAATTCACACTTTTATTACCGGTGGATGGGATGCTTGGCTCCCACTTCACGAAACTGAGCGTCCGTCACAAATGGGAATAGTAGAAATAAACGCTAGTGAGCAAATTATTTCGATTGAAGAAAAACCCGAGGTGCCGAAATCTAATCTGGCGCTTGTCGGAATATGGATGCTGACCCATGAAGTGGTGGACCGAATTTGCTTAAGCCCCGAAATTAGTTCTAGAGGAGAAATTGAAATTACCGGAATGCTCGAAACTCTTCATCGGGAGAATGCTTCTATCGGCGGACGGGTCTGGAACGGGGCTTGGTTAGACACAGGTACTCTATCCGCCCTACTCAAAACTCAAAAGACACTTCTCGATAAAAATCAATGTCTGATCGATTCGTCTGCTGAAGTTAACAACTCTACAATTCACGATAATGTCGTTGTTGGACCAAATTGCCAACTCACCAATGTCGATCTAAAAAACGCCCTGGTAGCACCAGGTACAGTGCTCCGAAATATTCGTGCGCACGACGTAGTGATAAGTCCAGATGGCCAAATGACTTCAGTGATATAGATTGGGACAAATGACTCAAGAAGAAGTGTTGGAAGTAGATATCCTAATATGCGGAGCAGGAGTCGTTGGACTCGCTATTGCGATGACCCTCGCAAAGAAATATTCAGTAGCAGTTATTGAACAACACCCTGGGCCGGCTCGAGAAACATCATCACACAACAGCGGTGTAATTCACGCAGGTATATATTACGAAACCGGTAGCCTGAAGCACCGGCTGTGCCAAGAAGGTAACAGCAGAATATATGAGTGGTGCGAATCTCACTCAGTCGACGCTGTTCAAAGTGGAAAATTAATAGTGGCTTTTGATAATTCAGAACTTGACCAGCTGCAAGAAGTTTATCAGCAAGGTATAAAGAACGCTGTACGTAATTTTGAACAAATTACAATAAAACAAATTCACGATTTAGAGCCGGAGCTAAACGTTGCCGGAGCGCTCTGGTCTCCATGGACAGGCGTGGTAGACGCGTACAATCTTGCTAAGTCTTACGAGCGAGCAGCGTTAGAATCGAATGCCTTCATCGCATATCAACATAAGCTGACAAATATTAATAAACTAGGATCACAATTTGTAAGCACTCTGACAGATACAAACCAGCAGATATCGATTATCAAATCTGACATTCTCGTGAACAGCGCCGGTCTGATGGCGGATCAAATAGCCAGTATGGCTGGCTATCCTCTGAGCGGTGATGAGGAAAAAGAAATACCTGCATTGAGTCAGTCTATAAACCGAGGGCGCTACTACGACATCATCAACGCCGATATCTGTCGCTTAATCAGTCGCCCCATATACCCCCTACCAGATCATCAAGCCGGGGGGCTCGGAGTTCATCTAACGACTGACACTAACGGTGGGCTTCATCTTGGACCATCAATGGAATGGATGAACGAAGATGAACCTGCCCAATATCAAAACGAGCCCGATGAGGTCTGGTTAGCGGCATTTCTTGATGCCGGAATCAGATTCCTCCCACAGCTAAAAAAGGAACACTTAGCACCAGGTCAAGTTGGTTATAGACCAAAACTGCAAAAACAAGGAGAAGGACTAACAGATTTTCTCATATGGAAAGATGAAGGTTATATACACTTAGGTGGCATTGAATCGCCTGGTCTTACAGCATCGCTCCCAATAGCGGATCAGGTTAAGGATTTAATTGACTAGTCATATCCGCCTGACCACTGAAGATAGTTCATCTGACGCCAAATCCTACTTCGACGACCACAAGTGGTTCGCCGTGAAGGTAGACCGCTTTAAGAAATTCTTCATCTCTTGCATAAGATCGAAACGTGGTTCAGTCGACTAATCGAAACACGGGAATAGGAAATTCACCTTCATCTTGTTGCTCAAAATCGACCTTCACCCTCATACCAATTTCTATATCGATAGTTGGGTCATCGATTCCAATAATTGTTGACAACATCCTAAAACCCTCATCAAGATCAATGTACGCAACTGAATAAGCGCCAAGTTCAGCGAAACTAGGTGACCTGTTTTGTCGCACAACCGAATAGGTATAGACAGTGCCTAAACCAGCCGATGTGTGCCACGAAAGATTTCCATCACCAGTAACCGTGGAATGCGCTCTAGGGTAGAAAATTACGTTACCATCTGAATCCTTTTGATAGCGGAGCTCGTTTTGCTTGCAGCCTTCCCAAAAATACTCGCTGTCTTGCTCGGGAAATGCTGGTTGGGGTCTATTCGGCATATGAATTTATCCTTTTCAATTACCAATGCTGTCTACTACTTAATCTGCTGCCAGAATGACTGTTCCACCGGTGTGCGTAGCCCCTAAAAGGCCACCATTTCCATGTGCAACCGCTAATTTAGCATTTTCTACTTGACTGGTTGATTCACCTCGAAGTTGCCTTACAGATTCAAGCAATAGAAATAAACCACGCATACCGGGATGGTTAGAAGAAAGACCACCACCATCCGTATTAATAGTCAGTCCCGGACGATCCCAGCGTAAATGACCGTCAGCTATGAATTGCCCTGCTTCGCCTTTTTTACAGAACCCAAGATCTTCAAGCATTACTGCAACTGTTATTGTGAACGAGTCATAAATCATTGCGATATCGATATCATCTGGGGTTATACCTGCTTGCTGGAACGCTATAGGAGCGCTCTGTGCACCAGCTGAAACCGTGATATCTCCGTCATTCTCTCGATACTTTGTGGCCTCGCCACTACCAAGTATCCAAACTGGTTTCTTTTTTAAATCAGCGGCAACTTCTGGAGATACGAATACCGCCGCACCACCACCGTCTGAAATCATACAACACTCAAGTAGGTGAAGTGGATCCGCCAGAATACGCGACTCTAGAACATCATTAACTGAGATTTCATTTACACCCACGAACTGTAAATCAGTCATCGCCTGGACGGCCTCAGGGTTCCTCATAGCATGTGCTCGCGTGGCAACTGATATCTCAGCTAATTGTTCCGTCGTGGTGCCGTACTGGTGCATATGTCGTTGCGCGACCATCGCATAGTTTGAAATCAACGTCGATCCATACATATTTTCCATATTACTAAGCCAAGTACCGCCACCCCGTGGTCCACCTGTTCCAATTGGTGTGCGGAGCGTGGCAGCTTTAGAACCATAAGACGTTACAGCAACTTTACATTTACCTGATGCAATATCTCTAAGCGCGTGAGCGGCATGAAATTCATACGAGGATCCACCTACTTGCGTCGTATCAATAACAGTCGGGTTCATCCCAAGATAAGCTGCCAAACCTAGTCCCCCACCGCCGCCTTCACCATCGCCGGCATCGTACAAACCATCGACATCTGCCCAAGATAATCCCGCATCATCAAGAGCGGCCTTAATGCTTGCGGCCTTGATCTGCATGGAAGAAACACTGGGATCTACTCGTTTCGGCCATTCGTATATGCCACCAATTGCGGCTTTTCGTTCCTGAGCCATACTGTAGTCCTCCTAAAAATTCGTAACACTGCGAACAATCGAAAGGTTAATCGGCTCGAGCCAAGTCCACAAGGGGGGTAAGAAAATCAATACTCCAGACCTTTAAGGTCGTATCTGTCCATCGCCCAACACTATCCATTTGTAAGATGTGAGTTCACGCAAACCCATTGGCCCCCGTGCATGCATCTTTTGAGTTGAGATACCCAACTCACACCCCAAACCAAACTCACCCCCGTCATTAAAACCAGTGCTGGCGTTGACAAAAACAGCAGCTGCATCCACCGATTTTAAGAAATTTTTTGAGCTCTCTGTTGAACTAGTGATAATTGCTTCTGAATGACCCGTTCCATGTCTCTCAATATGATCTAGAGCATCGTGCATATCGTCTACCAATTTGATAGAACAATTTAACGAAAGCCATTCAGTATCATAATCCTCTGGTTTTACCGGAAAAACAGTTGCGGCTTCATCAATCATAGGAATACTTTCCGAATCCGCATGGAGCGTGACTCCAACTTTTCCCAACATATTCGTTAAACGAGGGATGAATCGCCGTGCTACTTCACGATGAACTAGAACAGTGTCGAGGGTGTTGCAAACGGACGGGCGCCTAGTCTTTGCGTTTACAACAATATCGGTAGCCATTTGAATATCTGCGTCCGAGTGCACATATGTATGACACACACCTACACCGCCTGCTACAACCGGCATCCTAGCCTCTTTTTTCACCTTATTGATTAGTCCAGTACCACCTCGCGGCACTACCAAATCAATGTACTGATCTGCAGCCAATAAAGCACTGACTTCTTCACGATCTGTCGACTCTATAAACTGCAATATTTTTGGGTCAAGGCCAGAACTTTCAATGCCACGGCGAGCAATTTCTGCTAAAAGAGATGAAGTTCTATGAGCATCCGATCCGGATCTTAAAACGACAGCGTTCCCGGACTTGACTGCAATGGTCGCTATATCAATAGTTACATTAGGACGCGCCTCATAAACAGACGCCATAACTCCCAGCGGTACACGCATCTTTCCGATCTTCAGTCCATTCGGCCTCTCCGACATATCCTCAATATTTCCGATGGGATCAGGAAGACTTGCTACCTCTCTGACTCCCTCACAAATTGCGGCAATCCGCTCGTGATTTAAGGTCATCCGATCTACAAATGCCATATCAAGATTGTTCTCGGCAGCGAGCGTTAGTTCATCTTCGTTAACCGCAAGTATCTTCGACTCGGAAGTTGCAATTTCGTCAGCCATCAACTCCAATGCTCTAGTTCTGACTGCGTCAGTTGAATTAGCCAAATCGCGACTCGCTTCACGAGCTAAACGACTTTTATATGTCGCCTCCGAGTCTTCATAAACAGAATGGTCTTCGTTGTTCTTGAGGTCAGTCATGAAACAAGTCTACAGGATTAACGTTTCACAACAAGAGAACTCACCGATGTAGGATTCTTCTTGCCATGAGATTCACCAAGTGAAACTATTTCAGCTTTTATTTGTGATTTTGTTACGTCTAATAGCACTGCCGAACCGAGACGCCACTCCAGGTGATGCGGCAGCGTCGGAGAACCCGAGTTGATCAGTAAAACGTTATCCCTATACTCGAGTCGCGCAACATGTGTATCACCGGCAATTAAGACATCAATCATATCGATTGATTCTCCCGGAAATGCCTGATTGATCAATACATCCATCGGCCTATCTTCCGGTCTGAGCTCATGCACAACTCCAAATTGCCATCCCTCTAATTCGATTCGGATTTTGTCCGTTGCTCGCTCATCCTCAAAGTCATCATTATTACCCTTAGCACATATTACGGGTGCGAATTGTTCGCACCAATCGAGAATCGATGGCCTCACCACATCTCCCGCATGAATTATCAAATCTGTGCTAACTAAAAAATTACCTAGCTCTGGACCTAAACCATCTGGTGTTTTGTGAATAGAAGGCAAATGTGTATCAGAAATGATGGATATCAGCACAAATATTTATTTCTTAAACTATCGAGCAGACCGCAAGGTTCGGGCAGTACTTAGTATTGTCTTGCCGCCGACATAGAGCACGACAAGCCCGAACAATCTTGTCAGTATTGTTTCATCCAGATTTTGAGCTAAAGCTCCTGCCAAGAAACCAACTACGATTGCACTCGGGGCAACCCAAAGAACCGTCGGTTTGTCTACGAATCCAGCACGCACATTTGTGATTGTTCCAGAGATTGCTGTAAGCACGACCACTATTAACGACACGCCCTGAGCGTCCAACTGATTAAGCGATAAAAGCAATACGAGTGCCGGTACAAAAAGTGTGCCGCCTCCTATTCCTAATAATCCCCCAAATGCCCCACCCGTCAATCCAATCACTAGTGCAAGTATCGTTTCTTTACTTAAGAACTGCAGTTGTGAATCCGATATAACCTCTGGGCTGACCATTGTTATCATTCTTATACCCACTAAGAAAAGAAAACACGCAAATATTAATCTTAGCCACACATCCGGTAAGTTATGCATGGTGCGAGCCCCTATTTGAGCTCCCAGAATCGCTCCACCACCCAGAGCTAAAACCAGAGACCACTGCACGTGCCCTTCACGCAAATATGGAATAACAGCAGCTATACCTACAGAGATAACTATTGCGAGCGATGTCGCATGAGCCTGCCGTTGAGGCATTTTTAGGGTTCCGGTGAGTAAGGGTACCAGAACGGTACCGCCTCCAATTCCCGTTAAACCAGAGGCAGATCCGCCAGCAATACCAACCAACAGAGACTTTAATTTCATAAACCTAAGCGCTCCAAAATCGAACCACTATTTACCTGTAAAGTTCGCCTTACGTTTTTCAACGAAAGCTAGCCTTCCCTCACGAACGTCCTCACTCTTCCCAATTTGTCCCTGTGCGACCCATTCAAATTCAATTTGTTCTTGAAGCGAAGAGTCCCAAGTATGTTGCACTTCGCGCTTCTCCCACATCAGTGACAAAGGAGGAGCCTCGGCCAATTCGCGCGCGATCTCTAGCGCGTGATTCCTCGGATCATCAACCGACGCATTCGCTAATCCGATGCGCACAGCCTCTTCTGCGTCGACTTCTCGACTGGTATACATCAACTCAAGTGCCCTACCCTGACCGATTAGCCTAGGTAAATGGTAGGTTAGTCCGCAATCAGGACCAAGTGCTCGGCGAGTAAAAACAGTCAGAAATCTTGTGTCCGGGCCAACATATCTGATATCGAAAGACAATGCCAATGACATTCCTCCCCCGGCACAAATTCCGTTGATAGCGGCTATGGTTGGCTTGTCGATTGTTGCCATGGCCATCCCGACCTTGCTGACACCCATTGAGTCATGTGGCCCAGGCCTCGGATTTGATGAGGTTTCCTGCCCAGGATCTTCTGACGTTAGATCTGCTCCAGCAGAAAATCCACGACCTTCATGGGTGGCGACGATTACCCGTACATCTTCATCTGCATTCAACCTTCTACCAAGTTCGACAATCTCGTAAAACGTGCGGGTTCGCATCGCATTCAATTTTTCGGGTCGAACGATTTGCCATTCAGCAACCTTGTCGACTACTGTGACTCTTAAATCTTCAAAATCGTCGTACCGCATATGCCAGATTCTCCTAAAATATTTGAGTATGTTTCTAAATCGTAATTAAATGCTTGCCTAAGATAACTCTTATGACTAAAAAAAAACAAATGCCCAATAAAAAATCAACTAAGTTAAATCTTGCCGAATACTGCATAAAGAGATGGGCTGAGAGTGACATTGATAAGGACCGTACGGCATTCACTTTTGTCGATGCCGAAAATAAAGACACTCAATGGACATATGCAGAAGTATGGAAAGAGACCCTACAAATAGCCTATTCACTGGCAGGCTTAAGTCTTGAACCAGGCGACAGGATACTATTACGCCTGCCACATAACCCCGATCATGCCTTTGCTTTTTTCGGCGCCGTAGCAGCAGGTCT
>CAVODE010000033.1:0-18352 GCA_963694535.1 Dehalococcoidia bacterium | reverse complement strand
ATTTGAACTCGACCACGTAGTAATAAATGTTCGCGTAGATATAGACGAAGCCGCCAGTCTTTTTAGTCAACTAGGATTCACGGTTACGGCCAAAGGCTATCACACCCTTGGATCCGTTAATCATCTTGCGATGTTCGATACAAATTATCTTGAATTGATTGGGATCCCTAAGGAGAATCAGCAAAAGCGTGCAGATATGATGAAGGCGCCACTCGGGATAGACGGTCTTGTGTTTAAGACAAACGACGTCGACGAGACATACAAACTACTCCAAAATCTGGACATGGATGGGGATCCTCCAAAATCATTTAGTAGACCCGTTGCATTAGAAAATAGTGTCGAAGATGCTCAGTTCAAGACCGTGACAGTGCGGTCTGACACGTTCCCGGCGGGACGCGTATATTTCTGTGAACACGGAACACCAGAACTAGTCTGGCGCCCAGAATGGCAGAGCCATGTCAATGAAACCGTTCACGCTGAAGAAATGGTGATCGTAAGTCGGGACGCTGAGAAAACAGCTGAGGACTACGGGCGACTCGTTCAGGGTGAGGTGCAACAGCCTGAATCAGGTGCATATCACATTAACTTAATCAACTCCCGTTTAACCGTGTATTCACCCGACGTGTATATAGCTAAATATGGGGATCTTGCTACGTTAGTAGGTGATAGATCAACGATTTTTGGTGCGTTGCGCTTCATCGTCAGTGATTTAAGTATGATTAGAAACCTAGCCCTAAATTTATCCACGCAAGTAGCAAGCGTCGAATATGATAAAAGTCTTTGTGTGCGACTGAACGCGTTCGATACACTCATAGAATTCATTGAACGATAATCAGTGCCAGCTCTACTAGCTCAGCCATAAAATAAGAATTCACTCAATTAGCCCCAGGATTGGAATAACGTGCACTTAGCCATAACAAACGCCAACATTATTACTCTCGATGCAAATATTCCAAGGGCCTCTGCAATATTAATTCTTAATGGCACAATTGCTGCGATAGGCGACGATTCAATTATCGAATCTGTGGCTATCCCAAACCTAGTCCACATCGATGCCGCGGGAAAAACTATTGTTCCCGGTTTCGTGGAATCCCACACCCACCCGCTAATGACGGGTATTCGGATGAATTCTGGTATAAACTGCGGCACTCCGCCAAGCAGAACGATTGCTGACTTAGTAACTCTCATGGGAGAATTCGGCGAATCCAAAAATTCTGAGGTAATACAAGGTCATTCATATGATGATTCTCTAATCCAAGATAACCGCCACCTTACCCGATTTGATCTTGATGAAGTTTCAACTACACGGCCGGTGATCGTCACCCACATATCAGGACATCTAGCATATGGAAACAGCATGGCGCTAAAAATGGCAGGAGTTTCGTCTGATAGTCCAGACCCTGACGGAGGTGTGATCGATAGAACTGAATATGGTGACCCTACTGGAGTCTTTTACGAGTCAGCCACGCGACTTATTCTTCGACTAGCTGGCTCGCCTGACGTTAATGAATGCATT
The DNA here is from genome assembly GCA_963694535.1 of Dehalococcoidia bacterium. GTDB lineage: Bacteria > Chloroflexota > Dehalococcoidia > UBA2979 > UBA2979 > UBA2979. The sequence continues at coordinate 16,836 of CAVODE010000033.1, read as the reverse complement.
GCCGGACTAGAATGGGCTGGCAAACGACTCGTTCAGACAGGTGTCACCACGATACATGATGTAGGCAGTGGACATCACGAGACCTCTTTCAGAGCGTACGATCTCGCTGGGAAAAGCGGTAAATTTCCGATTCGAACCTATTTGGCAGCAAGTTACGGCGGATTAGCCGGAAGATATGGGGAACTGGACGCTGTACCTACACTGGCAAGAACGGGACTCACCACCGGTTTTGGTTCTGAACAGTTAAAAGCAGGGATTCTCAAAATAGTTCATGATGGATCGTTGCAAGGACATTCGGGAGCGCTTACTGAGGGCTACCACGACCACCAGACCGAAACTGGTATTCAAATCTGGAGTCAAGACACTCTCAATGAGGTCACTGAGCAAGCCCTCCTGTCTGGCTGGCAGGTCGGTACACATGGCAACGGTGATCGGGCTATAGACTCAATTCTAGATGCGTATGAACGAGCACTGGACCGACACCCAACGCAAGATCATCGTTTTCGAATTGAGCACTGTCAGACCGTACGTGAGGACCAACTAGATCGTATGGCAGAACTAAATGTCGCCGCTTCCTTCTTCAATTTACACGTTTACTATTGGGGAGACAGACACAGAGATCGCTTCTTAGGGCCTAATCGCGGAGAAAGAATTTCGCCTCTGAAAGGTGCCCTCGACCGTGGTATCTTGTTTGGCTGCCATTCTGACTGGTGGGTAACACCGGTTGATCCCCTATTCAATGTGCATGTCGCTGTAAATCGGCAAACGCGCGGTGGTGAGAAGCTAGGCCCTGAGTTTGTAATAGACCCCGAAGCGGCTCTTCGGTCGATGACTCTCGATGCCGCCGCCTTGGGTTTTGAAGAAAAGATTAAGGGGAGTCTTTCTATTGGCAAGTTGGGCGACCTCGTCGTTCTATCCGATGATCCTCTCGCCATCAATCCTGCCAATATAGATGAAATAGAGGTCGAACAGACAGTGATTAATGGTAAAATTGTCTACGATCGCGCAGTTGAAGGTGGTTCGAGAAAAGACGAACGAAATTCAAGAAACCCAGACTTAGAAACGTCTTTTATTAGTCACTAAAACGGTGTTTTAGCGTCCAATGGCGCTATTTCTATTTGTATCTATGCAGCACACCTGCCAGAATCTCGAGCTGACCCGAAATATCTTCGCAGCCAAAACGAATACATAGGTGCTCAACACCCGCAGATACAAATTCGTCAAGCCAATCAACTACTTTCTCCACAGAGCCTGCAATCGATCCCTGAGCCCTACTAATTTGTTCATATGGCACACCGTAATAAAGCTCCGAATGCTCAGCTAATTGTGCCTGAGCTTTATCTGCCTCACCAAATACCACAGTAAGATAGGCACTAGCTGTTATTGAATCGGATGACCGACCGGCATCGTCAGCGGCCTGCCTGACCGATCTGAGGCCACTTCTAAACGTCTCCGGTGATGTAGCAAGAGGAAACCAGCCATCAAACAGGCGGCCCGTGCGCTCCAAGGTTCTTGGCCCGGCCCCACCCATCCAAATTGGGGGGCCATCCGAATTATGAGTTAGAGGATACATCTGTTCTTTATCACCACGCCAAAGAGATCTAAGCCGCTCAGCAATTTTGACTGACTGACTAGCACGTTTCGGAAAATTCATTCCTGTAAGCTTAAAATCTGTACGAACTCCAGGGGTGTCTGGTCCACCACCAATTCCTAGGATGAACCGGCCGCCGGAAAGAGCATCGAGCGTAGCTGTCGATTGAGCAAGTTGCTCAGCATTGCGAAGAGCTGGTAATAAAACAGCCGTTCCAAGCTCTACTTTTTTAGTCCTTGCAGCTACCGCGGAGAGTAATGCCAACGGCTCTGACCGCGGCCGAGCGAGTAGTGAATCTCCAGCCCAGACCGAATCAAATCCCATCTCTTCAGCCTTAACCGCTAGATCAACAAGCGGTCTCGGATTACCTGATTTATCACCATAAAAAACTGCCTCTCGAGTAGGGAGCAATATACCAATCTTCGTCATGAAATTTCCAATCCTTTTTTAAAATTGATTGCAGTCAAATACCGTAATCAGCGCATCAACAAATATTCAGATAGTTGAAGATTCTACGTTTTTCTTGCGGCTATTTGAGTTTTTAATCCTTGCAGATTCCTCCGCCATATGGCCTGTAATATAGGCTTTGCAAACACTTCACCAATTGGACCGCCAAATAACCAAGGGAGCTTCAAGTCTTCAACCCAAGAGAAACGAGTGCCTTCCGGAATCGGTTCTAGATTAAATTGTCCTTCGCCGCTCACCAGTCCTTGGTGTCTCACGCCCATTAGACGATTATCTTCCCAACTCACAATTTCCATCTTATCTATGGTTTTGATAGGACCGACCCCCGTCAGGCAATCGAAGGTGGTTCCGACACCTTCGGTTTTTTTCGATGTAAGAGTGATACTTAACGCGTCATGCATCCAGTCAGTATGTGACCGCACATCCGCAAGATAGTTCCACACCTGTTCCGATGTATCAGGTAAATCAACTGTTACATGAATATACATAGGTTCTCCTTAACTCCAGCGACGGACCTGTCTAGTCGCTAATGAATCCATCCCATCCACGCATATACTCAACAAACTTATTTGATAATCCCTCATTGTGTAGATGGCTCTTAGTTACCGGCAATTGCACTGGAATAAAATCTGCATCAGCCAGATGCAAGTTAGGAAAATTGTGATGAAGTATTGCTGCTCGGCCAAGCATTATCCAGTCAACACCTTGCGATATTATTGTCTCAGCTTCGTTCGGATTCGTAATTTTGCCGGCAACACCGAGCTTCACGTTGCCTCTCTCAAGTTCCGCAAAATGAGCTAGCAAAGTTTTTCCTTGAAACTCCTCTTCATTCGGTTCTTTAAACACATCCCACAAAGACATATCTAAAAAATCAATGTCCCCCTCAGTCATCAGGCTTTGCGCCAACTCCTTAATTTCTGACAGTTGCATACCAAATCGTTCTGGAGAAAGCCTGACGCCCAAGACAAAAGTAGCTGAACAGGAATCACGAATTCCCTGAATTATTTCTCTTAAGAGTCTGCTTCTGTTTGCAAATTCCCCACCATATTGGTCCATACGCTGATTAATTTCACTGCTTAAGAATTGACAGAGAATGTAGCCATGGGCTCCGTGCAGCTCGACTCCATCAAAGCCAGCTTTCTCAGCACGAATCGCTGATTGTATAAAATCATCCCTAAGTTGATATACCTCGTCCAATGTCATCCCGCGCGCGTCGCCATACTCGTTATCCGATGGGCAGACCGGCCGCTCACCTATAAGAGGTTCCGGCGAGCGCATCCCCGCATGATGCAACTGAACAATCGCAACACTGCCATGTGCCTTGATTTCAGTTGCAAGTCTGGTTAACCCTGGCAAGTGTTGATCCGAAAATATTCCCATCTGCCCAGGGAATCCTCTTCCGATTTCCTGCACATGTGCTGCACACGTCATAGTGAGACCAAATCCACCCTGCGCACGCATAGTCAACCAATGAAATTCTTCCTCTGACATAGTCCCATCGTCATTACTCTGACAATTAGTAAGAGGAGCCAACATAAATCGATTTTTCATTTCTGTAACGCTATTGAGATCCAGTGAATTAAACAGATGACTCATATATTTTTCCTTGATGATTCGAGAAAATGACACAATTAGGTTATCAGTCAGAGCTCGTAGGTTTACGAAATGCCCTGAATCTACAAACTGAACTTCGAATTAAGGCGCAAAACTAGACCGAGCCTGAACTCCCCACTTCCCATTGATCAACGCAACGATCCAAAGCGATGGATAATGCCCTATTGGAGTTCCATCCTTACGGTACCTCGTGAATTGCACAGCGAAATGCACTTTATCTTCCTTACTCTGAACTACTCTTCGATAGTCCCAGAGGCTATAGTCCCAACCTGTACTATTAATAAACGACTCAAAAAAACTTTGAGACCGCATACGATCCTTCTCCAAAATTGATATCTGGCCACTTGCGATTCGAGCGTGCGGAAAATGGAATGCTGCGTCCATCCCAGCAGCGTCACGATTATTGAAGGACTTCATATATAACGTCAGGGCTTCTAAAGCAGCCTTTTCTGGCTCCGAGTTCGCGACAATATCAGCTGAGTGTTCACTCTCATGATTGTGGTTATCTATCATTCTCGCTCCTACCGCTTCACATACAGAATATCGCGAAGCCCATCAAATCTGCATCTGAAAAATATGACCAAATAAATCAGGATTCTGACTTCATATTGCACCGCAAAATAAGTTGATTATTCAGTCTAGCCTCATCTATATTCACACCAGAAATAACCCATACAGGCTGATTCCTGTACGAACAGCCATGCAGGCTTCAAGCGCTCTTTAATTGCTGATTGCTTTTGCATTGGTCCCGAGTTAGTCCTCTTTGATACTTAATTTACCTTTTCTACATATTCAACAAATCCTGCATCACACAACCTGACATGTCTGTTAACTAGATTGATAATCATGCGTTAGCAGACTCGCACAGGGCTTCGACGTACTTACATATTTAAAAACTCTTACGCATTTAGTAGAATTTAATCCAATATTTTTTATTGTATAATAAATTCAAATATACTCGCAAATATATCTTCATATTAACCATTAAATTTAATATTATTACCTATTTAATCCCTTCTTTTGGGTAACTGACACTATATTTATAGCCGATCCGTTCCAGACTTATTAGTACAGTCAAATTATATATTTTATTGTATTTCTAGTCTACTAGCCTAAATGCGCAGCTAGTATCCAAGATAGATACACAACTATCACCACAGTGAAAACTAACTACACATCAAAGAAATTTGCCGATTTACCAAAGAAGAGTTAATACGACTATATGGCAGGTATTCTCCGCACCGTCCTATTCGTAGGCAACTTTTAAACGGCGACAGAAGGCCCCTTCGGGCGTCGACTTTAAAAATTCTTGAATAACCTAGTTTCCTCGTTTGTACTACTCAATTAATGACATATCGTCACAAAAACGCATCAGAGCGTCGATAGCAGAGACTTTTACTAATTTGGATACCAATTCACCCTGAAATAGCACTCTAGATGATTATTTGCTGGTAAATTCTCTGTTAATCAGTCATTACTTAAACTAAGTTGTCACCCAACACAATGAGCTATCAACTCATGAGGTTTGCTTACAATATAAGTGGCACAGGTAAGGAGAAAAGGTGACCCTATTAATGGATGGTGGAATGGGTCAAGAGCTTCGCTCCAGAGGTTTAAACCCAGACGCTAAGAATGCGGGGCAAGCGCTTATTGAGTCCCCAAAAGTAGTACGCGAAGTCCACGAAGAATTCATAAATGCTGGCGCAGAGATTATTACCGTCTGGAACTATGCGTTAACAAAACATCGTCTTGGATTCTCAAGTCTGGCTAACAGGATTGAGGAAATGACACATATCGCTGTTGAGATGGCTAACGAAGCTCGAGAACGCACTGGAAATTCCGAAGTCCAAATCGCAGGATGCTTACCTCCTCTACGCGAAAGTTATCAAACAAATGAGCAAGAGTTCAGCTCGATGATTGAGGAATATACTGAAATTGCTAATTACCTAGCCCCAGGAGTAGACTTGTTTTTGTGCGAGACCATGTCAAGCGCAAGGGAAGCCGCAGCAGCAGCGGAGGCGGCGTCTAGATTTGGGAAACCTGTATGGGTATCGTGGACGCTAAGAGACGAAGCTGATGGACTCCTACGAAGTGGTGAGACTCTCGATGATGCCCTAACAGCGATAGATAAGATACCGGTCGAGGCAGTACTTTTAAACTGCTGCGATATTACGGCAGTTGGTAACGCTATGGTCTCCCTCAGAACCAAGACAACGCGTGTGATTGGTGGCTATGCTAATGCATTTACGCCGATTTCGAAGGACTGGAAACGTGACGGCCAACGCTTCAGAGAATTACGAAATCTCACCCCAGAAGATTATGCAGATCAAGTTTTACAGTGGTGTGCCGGTGGAGCCCAAATTATTGGTGGTTGCTGTGGTATCGGTCCAGCACACATTTCTCATATGCGTGAACTTATAGACAAAGGAATGTTTATAGTCAGTTAGCAATCTTGCAGTAGATCTCTTTATTCATTGTTTGAAAAAAGCAACGTCGGAGAGATTCGAACACCCGACCGGCGGATTCGTACAGACCAGTATTTAGCATCAACTACGGGTAGTAGTTCCCTTTGTTTACAACGATCACTGTGTATGGCGTTAAGTGACGTCAATGCCAACTGGCCACAATTTGGATTTACGTTAGGAGAGCGCCACACGTGACGCATGGGAATCCATTGCCCATATAGGCAATGGGGACAGATGGTGCCCTCGGGGCGATTCGAACACCCGACCCGCGGATTAGAAGTCCGCTGCTCTGTCCCCTGAGCTACGAGGGCATGTCTGCCAATTTATTCTAGCCTTGAATGCAGTAAGTTTCTTACTAACAACAAAGCAGTCAATGGATAGAACACTCGGAAGTAAGAGACTAATCTATCTACATCGCAATAAAACAGCAAGGACAGGTACATGAGCGAAAAGAAAGAAGCACAAGAGCAAGATGTGTCACTCGATGTTCTTAGCTGGCATCATGCCCGATATCCGGTCCTAGCCCAACGACAGGAAAACTTAAAAAAGTTTGCCGGCCCGCTTACCAGATTCATTCAAACAGAAACTTCTAGCGCTATCGTCCTTTTTCTCGCTGCAGTTTTTGCTTTACTCTGGGCAAACTCATCTTGGTCTGATCAGTATTTTGACCTCCTGCATGCTCATATACACGTGGATATAGGTTTTTGGGAACTTAATGAATCTGTTCATTTCTGGGTAAACGATATCTTGATGGTGGTCTTTTTCTTCCTAGTTGGACTTGAGATAAAGCGAGAAATCGTTGCTGGCGAGCTAGCTAATCCTAAAGCAGTAATAGTTCCGATAGTTGCAGCGGTAGGCGGAATGGTCGTGCCCGCATTACTCTACTTCTGGTTCAATACCGGAGGTGAGGGTCTTAATGGTTGGGGCATACCGGTTGCAACCGACATTGCGTTTGCTATCGGAGTCTTGACTCTCGCGGGATCACGCATTCCTTTCTCTCTACGAATTATGCTTTTGGCATTGGCAGTAGTCGATGACATTGGAGGCATTCTCATAATCGCGCTGTTCTATACTGAAGAACTAAATCTCCTACCGCTTGCTATGGCAGGAGGCACATTAGTCGTAGCCTATCTTGCTCAGAAAAATGGACTCTGGTACACCCCCTTATATATTGCTTTGGGGATTTTCGGTTGGGTCGCAATGCACGATGCGGGTATCCACCCCACAGTAATAGGCGTCGCGTTCGCGCTCCTCACCCCTTGGCAGTCGTGGTACTCAAGGGAAGGGTTTGAAGAGGGAGCCCAGCAAGCTCTCGGGAAATACAAAGAGTCTGCTGATTCCATAACAACGGCCGAAAAAGAAGACAGTGAACACAGTAGTGAAGTAGGTGCGCTCATTCAGCTACATGAGGAAGCCACGAGGGCGCTTTCGCCACTTGATCGACTTGAACACTCACTGCAGCCAATGGTGGCGTTCGGGATCGTGCCAATATTTGCATTTGTTAACGCAGGCGTCATGTTGAGCAGTGACGTCATCAGTGATGCAATCGTGTCTCCAATAACACTCGGAGTCGGTGTTGGCCTGGTGCTTGGCAAACCAATAGGAATATTGGTGTTCACGTGGCTTGCTGTCCGATTAGGTGCGACACTGCCAACAGGAATGAATTACCTTGCAGTCGTTGGCGTTGGATTACTTGGCGGTATAGGTTTCACCGTATCACTATTAATTGCAGATTTATCGTTCCCCGAATCACAGCAAATATTAGATCAGGCAAAAATAGGAATTATAGTGGCCTCACTACTAGCTGGAGTGTTTGGATTCGTAGTACTGAGAATTGCCTACCGAGAAGGCAAGAACCCCGAGCTCAATGAACATAATGCATTCAATGAAACGGAATAAGAAACTTAATTTAATAACGCTCTATATAAATAAGGAATAACAAATGGACTTTCAACTTAGCGAAACACATACCCTGATAAAAAATAATGCGGCACGCATCGCAAAAGATGTCATAGCGCCAAGAGCCGCCGAAGTTGATCGAGATGCCGAGTATCCTGAGGATTATTTTCAGGCGTTTAGAGACGCTGATTTACTTGGCATCACACTACCTGAGGCTGTAGGCGGAGCTGATGCAGGAACCCTAGCCCTCGCCATCGCAGTTGAAGAAGTTGCAAAATACGACTGCAGCGCGGGTCTAATGCTACTGCTCTCATCCTTGTCCACTCACACAATTAAGTTCTTTGGCACAGAGAGGCAGCAAAAGGAATATATCGGACCAATTGCTACGGGGCAGAAAAAAGGTGCATTCTGTCTAACCGAACCTGATGCTGGCTCAGATGTTGCGAACCTTCAAGCAAGAGCAGTTCGTGATGGCGATGACTACATTATCAACGGGCAAAAAATATATATATCCGGTGGACCGGTGGCCGACCAAGTTGTCGTCTTCGCCAAAACTGACTACCCCGACCCTAAATCCCTAAATGCGTTTGTTGTTGACACGACTATGCCGGGGTTTGAAGTTACCTCAATTGACAGGAAAATGGGCGTCCGTGGTCTACCGACTGGTGTACTGACTTTTGACAATGTTCGAGTCCCGAGAGAGCGATTGGTCGGAGAGACCGAGGGTATGGGCATGAAGGGCCCGTTGGCCACATTAAATTCCCTGAGACCAGTGGTTGGTGCTCGTGGAGTTGGGCTGGCTGAAGGCGCCCTTATGTACGCCCTTAATTACGCACGACAACGGCGAGCGTTTGGTAATACGCTGACTGATCTACAAGCGATTCAAATGAAACTCGCCGAAATGGCTATTGATATTGAGGCCGCACGATTATTGGTATATCAAGGATGTGCACTCGTAGATGATGGTAAATTTGGCCCGGCAGATGGACATATGCTCAGCATCGCAAAAGCATATGCTACAGAAATGGCTAATCGAGTCGCCAGTGAGGCAATTCAAATCCTTGGTGGACAGGGCTACATGGAAGATCACCCGCTAGAACGGCACTACCGAGACGCGAGACAATTAATGATCGTGGAAGGAACGAGTGAAATTCAGCGCATTGTGATTGCAAAAGCGCTAATTGATGGAAATCTAAATTACAACTAGTACAATTATTTTTCTATAGCCCACAGTACCTTTTAATAAGAGTTTTAGTTGCAATCGTGACTCGATCACTTGCATGAGTCATGGCGTGCTCTATGTCATCATCAGTAGCAGATTGCGACACTAATGGCTCAGCGTCTTGAAGAAATTTCGGCATTTCAGTAACTTGCCCAGCTATCGCTATACAGGGGATGTTGGCATTTTTTGCCAGTGCCAGCACATGTGACACAGCTTTACCGTAACTTGTCTGCGAATCTAAGGATCCCTCGCCGGTAATAACTAAATCCATTCCCGACATTTGTGCCTCAAGGTGCACTGCATCACTCACTAGCGACGCACCTGACTCAATAGTCGTTTCCGGCATAGCTGCAATAAGCCCACATGGGAGGCCGCCACCAGCGCCAGTTCCATCTCGCTCAGCGATATTGATATTCAAGTCAACACTAATCTGGTTTGCAAAGATTGCTAACGCCTCTTCAAGAGCCGGGGCTTGCCAATCCCGCATACCTTTTTGCGGCCCAAATATAGAAGTCGCACCAGTCGGCCCGAGCAGTAGATTTAGTACATCAACTGCTATTCGAAGTTGAATTTGATTTAATTTTTCATTCGATGACGGAATGATCTTCTCCAGACGGACCAGATGTAGTGGATGATTAGGTAATTCAACTCCAGCTGGATCCAGGAGTCCCAGACCTAACGCCTGAGCCGCGCCGGCACCACCATCATTTGTGCATGTCCCTCCTACACCCAAAATTATTTCATTAACGCCCTGTTCAACAGCGTCTAAAATGATCTGCCCAACTCCGTAAGACGTAGCTTTCGTCGGATTAAGTTCTTCGAACGGAATGCCAGCAAGAGCAGTAACAGAGGCCTGTTCAATGACAGCAGAACTACCTGTATCGTTCTTAATGATTGCGTATCTCGCCTCCACAGACTCGCCAAATGGCCCCATAACTGTCCGAGTTATAAATCGACCAGCAGCAGATTTTCCAACTATATCCACTGTCCCTGGCCCACCGTCAGCAAGAGGTTGAATGATTAAATGAGCTGTTGGAATGACTGAATTTACACCCTCAGCAATAGCATGTGATACGTCGCGCGCTGTTAAAGAGCCTTTAAATTCTTGTGGGCATATAAGAATACGTTTCGGAATCATCATTATGCTGGAGGTCCTAAATATAATTCAGGCCAAACTAGTCGAATAATAGACCCGATGATTATTGCCGCCACCCAGGCAAAGCCAACAATTCGGACATAGCGAAGAATGCCTTTTAGCCTGCTGGGGTGAAAAAACATAAGATAAAGCAAAAAAAGCCCTAGGATTCCAGTCAATATAAACAACAGGCGCATATCAAATTCCTCACGTATACCGCGACGCTAACGTTGGCTCTACACTAACTCTCTACGAACAAGTGTAGAACTAGAGGTGAAATATGGGTGAATTAGACGGGCGCAAAGCCCTAGTGACTGGCGGTAGCCGCGGAATTGGTCGGGCTATTGTGTACCGATTGGCATCTGAAGGCGCTGACGTCGTTATTAACTATCACAGCAACCAAAAGGCTGCCGAAGAGATAGCATCCGAGGTGATTAAGTTAGGGCGAAAAGCTGAAATTATTATGGCTGACGTATCAGATCAAAGCGAAGCTGAAAGACTTGCGACCGAGTCAATAGCCGCGCTAGGCAATATCGATATTCTGGTAAACAATGCCGGTATTGGAGCAACAGCTGTAGGTCGACCCAATGTGGCAACAGCGACTCCAGATGATTTTTACCGCCTAATGGCTGCCCACGCATTTGCCTCGCACGACCTATGTCGAATGCTTGTTCCACAAATGCGCGAATCAACTCGTGGTGATGTAGTGATGATCTCGTCGATCGCGGCGCAATCATTTGGACCTACTGGCGGCACTTATTCTGCAGCTAAAGCCGCGATGGAAGCCGTGGCATACACTCTAGCAAAAGAAGAACGTGCAAATAATATTCATGTCAATATCGTCGCACCAGGGCTAATTGAAACTGATATGGCAGAGGATATGGTCAAGTTTCAAGGCCGTGTTAAAGACAGTATTAACGAGCTTGCCGATGACTCGCCATTCGGTCGCCTTGGATATCCCGAAGATATTGCCGGTTCAGTCGCCTTTCTATGCTCTGAAAGAGCTTCATACATTACAAACCAGCGAATTACTGTAGCTGGTAGCTAAGGATAATTTTAATGACAAATAATACTGACAATCGTACTGCATTTGTCTCTGGGGGTAGCCGTGGAATTGGCAAGGCAATTGCCCTTGGACTCGCGAAATCCGGGTCAGATGTTGCGATAAATTACACTCGAGATAAAGAAGCGGCGGAAGAAACAATTGCAGAAATTCAAGCTCTCGGAAAAATTGGCAAAGCGTACCAGGGTAACGTTGCCGATTTCGAGGATTGCCAACGAATGGTTAATTCAGCCCTTACTGACCTTGGTGAAATATCAATTCTCGTCAATAATGCGGGCGTAGCAAGCAGGGGATCACTTATTACCGACACAAGCCCCGAAGAAATTCGAAAAGTAGTCGGAGTACATGTATTTGGAACGCATAATCTGTGTCATTTGTTAGTGCCGCAGATGCGAGAGGCTGAACGAGGTGATGTCATAATGATTTCATCAGTTGCTACTGAGTCACTTTCTGGACGAGGTGCTCCCTACAACATGGCCAAATCTGCTCAAGAGGCTATCGCTTTTACTCTCGCTAAGGAAGAAAGAGTGCATGGGATACGAGTGAATATAGTAGGCCCCGGTTTGGTAGAAACTGACATGGGTAAGCGGCTGGTTAAAGCTACACGAGGTGTCGAGGATATCCGCGAGCTAGACGAAGGATCGCCTTTTGCTAGGGTCTGCCAACCCGAAGATATTGCAGATGCTGTCGTGTTTTTCTGCTCAGAAGATGCGGCATACGTTACGGGGCAACGCCTGTATGTAAATGGTGGAAGCTTCTAAACTTTAGTAGTAGGCCGAACTTGGTGCGAATATCTATCGAAGAAAAACCAAATCCGGAAGCCAAAGTCGGCGATCATCATCATGCTGATGGAAGCGAATAAGTGGTTCCCCTAACTCGAGATGTGGCTTGAGAGTAGGCATTCCTTCCCCAAGATCAATAATATCGTCACGATCAATTTGCTCGTCGTCGGCATTAAGTAACTGCTGCAATTGACTCAATTCTCTGATCTCACCTGCCGATATTTTTCCGGTCAATTCAGTTAAACCAGAAATTTCAATAAATCGTGCTTGTACGTCTCCGCCTGCTCGCAGTCCCGCAGCAGCCAAAGCTCCAACTGAACCATTACGTTTTGCACCCACAGCTCTCAAAGTGACATTGGATTCCGTTGAAAAAGTTTGTGCCCAATCAAGTCGCATAATCTCAGTCTGAGTTCGACGACCAAATGCCAAAACATGTGGCATGTCTGAGTGTCTCGAGAGAATTGCAAGGCCTGGGTCAGATCCTTTAGCAGACTTTGCACGAATCATGTCCACCAAAAAATCTTCAAGGTCTAAAATTGAACGCGTCGTATGCAGTTTTATGGCATACGAGATATTCGAACCATCGCTAGAAATCTTGGGTGAAGAAAATAACGGATGTCTAGTAATGCCCTCAACGAGTCCCCAACTAGTATTAGTTAATTCACGTGAGAGTTGGTACATAAAATCGGCTGTGTCTACATCCACTTCTTCCGAATTATCAGATGTGTCGTCTACTCCGATTACAAACCACTCGCTAATATCGTTCGACGTCAACGTTCGCTCCTAATTGAATATCATGAAATATAAAGTGCATATTAGTACCTTCTGAAGTTGTACATCTAGGTTTCGAGAATATTTCGCCAAGAACTCAAATCAAAACCTCCGTCAAAATGTAAAACTTGACCACTAAACATCGGAGCTTCCTCACTTGAAAGCCAAGCGACAACCGCCGCTATATCTTCCGGTGCAACATTTCTTCCAGACGGCACATGAGGTCTGACTCGGTCACTCACCTCATCGCGATAAGAATGCTCACCATCTGATCCTTCGACCCAGCCAGATGAAACGCCACATACTCGAACGCCTGATGATGCTAATTCAACACCAAGATACTTGGTCAATGACTCGAGCGCGGCCTTGCTTGTAGCGACCGCACTATATCCCGGCATATATTTCCATGCGCCCGGTGATAGTAGGTTAATAATTATCCCGCATCCATTTTCTGCCATCGTCGCTCCCACAGTCTGACTGGCAAACCACGGTCCGAATAAATTTACGTCCATCGTTTTATGCAGATGTTGGCTCTTCTGGGTAAGTGCCGATCGAGGCCTCTCAAGACCACGGGCTGCATTATTCACAAGGATATCAATCGGTGACTGACTCTCAGCAAAATTAATCACTTTCATCAAGCTTGCCTCGTCGCCAATATCACCCTGAATAAGTTGGACATCCACTCCCAAAGATTGGCACGATCGAGCACAGTCCTCTGCCGCTTCTTTTGATCTGGAATAATTGACTATTAAATTAACTCCCTCGAGCGCCAGACGCTCTGAAATTGCTCGCCCAATTCCACGCGAACCTCCCAAAATCAGTGCACTTTTTCCTCGAAGTTCCTCATAACGGCCCACCCCAGGCACTCGCGGCGCTTGTTTATTTATATCCGGCATACTGTTAAGTGTAGTTTCATTTTGTTTGAGGTTCACGATAACTTATGTGAACCGCGTGTTGCTTTCCTTGCTTTAATTTATTTACATTGCCAAATATTCCCTCTAACGAACGTTTTATAAATCCGCGCATACCTGCCAAACTGACAACGTACAAAGCACCACCAGGCTTCAAATGAAGGAAAGAATCAGCAAATAACACAGTTGTTAACTCATTCCCAATTTTAGCCGGCAAATTCATCGCAACGACATCAAACAATTGGTCATCAGAGATTTTACTAAGCCCGTTCGATAACAACACATCAGCATTAATGATTTCATTCAACTCAAGATTGTGTTGAGAATATTCGATTGCTACATAGTCTTTATCAACCAGCAAAGTTCGGCCTTCTGGAGCTAATCTGGCAAGTGCGATTCCAATTGGTCCGTAACCACAACCTAAGTCCAAACAATCGTAATCAGAGTTAATATCCAAAGTCTCGATGAGTAGTTCAGTACCCGCATCAATCGCCTTTGGTGAAAACAGTCCGTACGTGGTTCGAAAGCGAAACTGATGATTCTGAAAAGTGCTATCGAAGAAAATATCCTCTTTATACTGTGCAATCCGACCGCTCCACGGATTATCACTTCCCGATACCGACTCAGAATCACTCATAATACTCTAATCATTTTATTAACATCTAAACATTTCGATTAATTCCAAAATTCGCCTAGTGCTCATCGTCTCATTAGCAATAATCTTGCTAAGAATCATTTCACACCTAGATGAATTCTCCTTAAATAGTAACTGCTCTTCTTGCAACTGATTTTTAGTCATTCGCGATATTGAAGAACTAAGTGCAGCTCTGCTTTGGTTCACCCAAACAAGCATTACTCCAATATTACTGACGTGTTCCGGTCTTCGAGAAATTTCACTCGGCCGTACTTCTCGTCCAGCACCGATATCGTTTATCTGTAGTCTGCTGACATCATCCAACGCACCTACATACCAAGCTATCTCACAAATGCTCCAATATTCAAGCCTGTCTCTTGTAACTTCTTCTACGGGAGAAGTATTAAAATATTGATCAGAAGCGGCTTCAAGGGCAATCAATAGATCGGATCGCGATCGAGAAAGTGACTCTAAAGCGTTATCTAGACCGGAAGTATGTGAGGACATCTACCCATAACTTAATACTCGCATCGTAGTGAAGCAATCCTAGATACACAACAAAAGATAGAAAGTTTTTTAACATGCAAAATAACAAGCGTCCACTTGAAGGAGAAATAGCATTAGTCACCGGATCTGCTGGCAATGGGATCGGGCGCGCGACTGCGCTCACGCTTGCTCACCAAGGAGCCGACATAATTGTAAATACCCGACAGTCTATTGATGCTGCGCAAGAAGTGGTTGAGCAAATTATCGAAATGGGCCGAAAAGCGATAGTCTGCAAAGCCGACATCACTAGCGAAAGTGATGTAAAAAAGATGATTCAGCAGGCCGAAAGTAGACTAGGTGCGCCAAGTATCGCTGTAATCGGACCAGGTGGTAAATGGACACCTGCCGCACTAACTGATATACAAATCGACCACTGGGAAAAAAATATAAATAATGAAATCTCGCCGATTCTTCTCTTAGCAAAGGAATTATTACCTGAAATGCGATCACGACAACATGGAAATATTATCGTCATCGGAGGATACGATGCAGATAATTGGCAGGTAGCACCAGAAGAGGGTCCGTATGATTATGCCCTTGGAAAATCTGGAAGGCACTGGCTCGTGAAAACTTTAGGCAGAAAAGAAGCTTCGAACGGAATATCTATTAACGCTATTGCACCTGGACCTGTACATAGAATTCCCAATGATTTAATCATCAATATATTATCTAAGAGTATTGATCCACCCATGGAGAGTATGTATCCCAGCCAAATTGACGTCGCGCAAACTATTGCCTGGATCTGCTCACAGAAACATGTCACCGCGAGCGTTATTAACATGCCCGGACCAAATCCTGGATCCGTAACTTAACTTTAGCCTCGACGAGTAGACCAATCCCACCTATGATTTAAGTAATGTTTTCCCGTCGTCCACACTTGTGTGCGAATCAAAATACCAGCTCAAGGATATAAATGAGTGAAATGAAAACCGGGAGTGTAAACCGGTGAGTCGTGGCGTTAATTGGATTAAGTCTCTTATAAAAAAAGAGACCGATGGAACTTCTCCGTCTAATTCTGCCGATCAATCTCCGCAAAGATCTAGAAAACGACGAACTAACTCAAATTCAGCTAGACAGAACTCGAGCGCAAACGGTAAAGATCAGCAAACACAAGCTCGGGAAAACTCAAAAAACACAGGGAAAATTCAACGAAAAGAAAAGACACAGAATTCAAATATGAAACAATCTAATGCCACTGCTGTGGCAAACAGGCGTGGGAGTGATTCCCGCGCAAATAACAATACTCAAAAATCAGAGCAACCTTCTGACAGACAGCGACGCACTACTGGTGGTTCAAATCGCCGAAGAGTAGTCGAAACGGATCACTACACTAGACGTAGGCGTGAACGGACTTTTGAAGCACCGCTCCCTGAGGACCTCGCCTTCAGGCCAAAAGATGCAGGAGGCGATTCGACGCTACTGCCAGAAATACGACATCGGCCTCGTAGACATAAATCGACTGACCGACTTATTGAGAGCGGTCCGCGAACTCTCGGAGGATGGATTAATCCTTCTGAAGAAAACTCAAGGTCGAAACAGCCAAAAAAATATAGTGACTCCAACCGTCCAAAAACAGACACTAATCGGCGGCAATCAGAACACGCGAACATCTCCTCTGGATCTGCAGAAAAGGTCACAAAACCTTCACTTATGAAGGACACCAGCAAGTCACAAACCGATGAACTTGATACTAATTCACAGCAATCTGAAGACGCAAAGGTGTCCGATAACGCTGCCG